>NZ_JBIAQV010000022.1:0-133956 GCF_042889305.1 Streptomyces sp. NPDC002619
GCCCTCAACCTGTCCCGGCGCCGAAACGACCGAACCACACAAATACTGAGTCCCCGTCAGTGAACCCACGGAGACTCATGAACGATCGAGGCTAGCGAACCAGGGTGTGTGTCTAACCGCGTGACAACGCCAACACGCAGCTGCGGACAACTAAAGCACGGACGCTTGCGGACCATCGCATGAGGTGAGAGGCGCGGCGGCTCCAGGTCAGGCACACGCCCAAGTTGCTTCGGGACGAAGAGGTCGAGCTCCAGCCAGGCCCTTGGCGCCCACCCGGAACACTCGCTTCCGGTGAATACCCGGTGACATCGCCAAGCCGTACTGTTGGGTATCGCCTAAGCAGCAGGTCAAGGCCGTGATCACAAGCAAGCGCGCCAGTCTCTTCTAAGCGCTTGGCCGCAGGTTCGAAAGTGCGGCGCGAAGGACGGGCACACGAGCCAGCCATTAAAGACTCCGCCGACCTATGCGTCGAGCTCGTCGCCGGGCTGTGACCACCGCTTGATGATCTTTGCTGGAAATTCCGGGGCTGGCCACACCTGGATACGGATCTTCTCAGTGGTTTCGGGGCTCTCGTCAGAGTCGATGTCGGCCTGAACTGCCCGAGCCAAGTTGCCCCGGGACACGCGGACGCGGTTCCAGCCTGGCAAGACCTCGAACGTAGCCGCATCGGGGGCGTAATCCGTGCAGCCCAGAACCATCAGGCGACCCAACGACACATCGAGGCTGGCCTCAACCACGTGATCGAATTCCGAGCTGTCATCACTCGGCTCCTGAGGCAGGACGACAACAGTGACGGATACGTTGACATTGACCGCCGTGCCGATGCCCAGCGCATCCTGTACAACCGCGAGGTGATCAGCAACGGCCTGATCCGTCCACGCGTCGCTTAGATCACCGTCCGAATCCGCATCGGATACGTGTATCTGGAAGTAGTCGGCGAAGAGGGTGAGCTCTGTCGTTGTCGTCATGCCGGCACAGTGCCATGCAGCACTGACAGCCGGAGATGCGGTACAACAGAAAAACAGGATCACGTTCTCGCGGGCGTGTAGGAAGTCGAGCTGTCCGAGGTGCTCGACGGATCCATCCACATGACCTGCCAGCCGTGGCCGTCGAGGTCGAAGAAGCTGCGTGAGTACATGAAGCCGTGGTCCTCGGGGCCATCCGCCTCGGAGCCGCCCGCGGCGAGCGCAGCCTCAGCGACCGTGTCAACCTCATCGCGGGCTGACACGCTGAAGCAGTAGAGCGCCAGCGTGTGCGTGGTGGGATCGGCCATCGGCAGCTTCGCGAACTGCGCGAACGTCTCGTGGCTGAGCAGCATGACGGAGGCTTGCTCGCCGACCAGCATGCAGGCGGCGGTCTTGTCGGTGAACATCGGGTTGTAGCTGAACCCGAGCCGCGCGAAGAACGCCTTGCTGCGCTCGATGTCCGCCACGGGGATGTTCACGAACAGCATGCGACCGGCGTGTGCGGGAGTGGTCATGGTGGGTCTCCAGTCCGAGGTTCGATGGTGTACGACCGGGTAGACAGGCCCAGCCTGCGGAACTCATCGGTGGATTTCGGAACTCGCATCGAGCGACAGGCCGAAGCCGGGGGGGCACACGGCACGGCCCGACCCGATAGCGATCCGGCGGCGCCCCTCTCAGAGGCGCCTAACGGCCCGATTCCGGGGTCTGACCAGACGGCTCGCTCACCGCTAACGTACTGGTCACCTGCGGTTTTGGTCGCTATCAGGGTCGCTATCGTTAGCGACCCCTGCCGCTATCGACAGCGACTCGGATGTAAGGGGCAGTCGCTATCAGAGCCGCTAACGTTAGCCGGCCTAACGACTCGCGGCGACGGTGCTCGCCGGGTCCGGCCGCTAGAGGCCACGACGGGCCCCGAGCCGGGACCTCTGTGGGACCTCCGACGACGACCGGCAACGACCAACGACGACCACCAACAACCGCTCAGCCGCAGGTCAGTTGGGGCGTGCACCCCGCTGACCAGGGCCGAAAAACGGGCCCGCCAGACCCAGGGCAAGAAGAAGTAGGTTTTGTGATCATGCCTCCCACCTGCGCGTTCGGCGCGGATGGGAGGCATTTTCGTGGCCTGGGTCCACCCTGGACCCTCACGATTTGTGGACGAAGTGCGGCCCGGCCCAACCGGTGATGGCCACCCCCTCTCGCGCGATGTCCACGACAGGCCGTCCGTCCGTCACCACCCGCCCGCCCGCCGATGAGCAGTACTTCTGCGTGGTCCATGAGGGCAGCGTGCCAGCGGGAGACCACCTCACGCGATCCGCAGCCTGCTCATGTTGCTTCAGGACGACGAGGTCACTCGGTTACGGTGCGCGATGCCCGGGCTTGTCCCGAGTGAAGCCAGCCCATGAAGTCCGGCGGCCCGGTGATCTCCAAGACCTGCCGATCGCTGTGGAGGTGTGTCGGCCGACAGGTCTGGTGGAGCTGGGCAGACCGGCCGGACGAACCAATGGAGGTCTGCCCGGTCCCGGGGCTGTTCCGCTGACATCCAATGTTGACATCAATGAGCACGGACGGCGGCGACGATCGGCAGCCACGCCGGGGGAATGCTGGTGGTCATCATGGCTGGGTAGCCCGCAGGTGTCGTCGTTCGGCCAGCTCCTCCGCGCTGACCACGGTCAGAACCGGGGTACCGGGCGGCGCGAACATGGTCACCACCAGCTGCGACTGCGCGTCCGGAAGGTTGTTGGCGCCCTGGTAATGGATGACGTCGCCCCCGGGCTCGAACACGGCGTCACCGGCCTTGAGCACCCGGGGCGGCTGCCCCTCCAGCTCGAAGAGGATCTCGCCCTGGGTCACGTAGCCGAAGAGTGCCCCGGGGTGCCGGTGCGGCGGCGCGCCGGGGTCACCGGGCGGCAGGGTGACACGGATGGTCCTGGCCTCGGCGCCGGCCGGGATGACGGCCGCCGCGTCCGGCAGGGTCGTGATCACCTCAACGCCTGGCGGCTGGTGTGCGTGCTCAGCGCTCATGTATTCCTCCAAACAGAGACTGTCCGCAGTGAGGACAAGACGGCCTCCCCGTTTGTGACAGCCCTACGCGGCGGACCCGCCCAGGGCCGCGCCGGAGATCCGGTCTCCCGAGCGGGTGAGGGCGCTCGGTTTGCCCATCGACCCTGGTGATCGAAGCTTGATCGATCAACCCCCTGCCTGCGGGTTTTCCTCGGGTAGGGGGCTTGTTGCTGTGCTGGGGCCGTCTCTGGGCCGAGGAGCGCACAACCAGTGACCCCGCTGAAGCGTCGTACGCGGCATGATCAGCATGCGCGTTCGGCGTACCCTCGTGGCCCCCACCCTCGTCGTTGCCCTGGCGTCGGTCTTGCTCTCCTGCTCCGGAAGTCCGGGCAGGTCTCCGAGCGACGGGGCGTCGCCGACGGGCGATGTCCGCAAGGTGGCTTCGACTCCGGCGACCGACGAGTTGCCCACCCCGGAGACGGTGGAGCCGACACCGGGAGTCGAGAAGGTCCGCGATGTGTTCGCGAGGCTTCAGGCCACCTACAACGACGGGTGTACGACCCCGGGGAACTGCGAGAACTTCCTGGGGCGGGTGCTCGACGAGCTGGGCAGCCTCGACGAGGCGATGAAAGCGGACCCCCAGGGCCCCGCACACTTCAAGGAACCCCTCGCGTGGATCGCGGCCCTGCGGACCGGACTTGGCGACGACAGTTCCTTCGAGAACCTCAAGAAGCACCAGGACCTCCTCACCGGAACGCGAGACAAGATCAATACGTGGATGCAGGGCCACCCCGAGGACTACCGATGAGCCCCCGTGTTCTCGGGAACATCCCGTCTGTCACCAGCCAGTTCGGGATCCATCGCCGTTGTGTCTCAGGCCGATGATCGGCTGAGAGTGCCCGTGACGTGGTTCGCAGCTGGGGGTGGCACCGTCCCGGAGACGCCGGGGCGGCCCACCGAACCGAATCACCGGGATTCCGTACTCGTGCCACGACGCTCGCCTCTCTCGCCGCCGTCGGGATGCTCCTGCTCTCCGCCTGCAACGGCACCGACGGGGACGGCAACGCCGCCGCCGCGGGCGGCTCGGCCGATCTGGCCTTCCAGAACGGCACCGCCCAGCAGCACAACGCCCGGCCGAACACCGGTGACTTCGCGCCGGGCGCCGCGCCCACCGCCGCCGCGAAGAAGCCCGTGGCCCGCAAGTGGGTGCAGCTGTCCGCCGGCAAGGCGGACGCGCTGGACCCCGTCGTGATCAACGGGGCCGGGTTCACGCTGTACCGCTTCGACAAGGACACCGCGAACCCGTCCAAGTCGAACTGCTTCGACGCCTGCGCCACCACCTGGCCGCCGTATCTGGTCGCCAAGGGCGGCAAGGCCTTCATCGACGGGATCCAGAAGTCGGCCGTCGGCTTCATCCCGCGCGACGGCGCCTTCCAGGTCACGATCGGCGGCCGGCCGGTCTACCTGTTCAGCAAGGACACCAAGCCCGGCGACACCAACGGGCAGGGCGTGGGCGGGACTTGGTTCGGTGTGACGCCCGACGGGCAGAAGGCCGGCCAGGCCGCCGACGGGGGAGACGGCGCTACTACGGCCCCTACCGCGTCGCCCGCGACCAGCGCCACGTTCTTCGACTCCGCCGACTTCGCCGACCCGGCCGAGGGCATCACCGGCCCGGGCTGCAAGCCCGTCCGCTTCTCCGGCTCGCTGCAGATCAGCGGCGCCGCCAAGATCTGGGACGGCCCCGACTGCACCGGCAAGTCCCTGGTCGTCCAGGGCGACGTCAACGACCTGTCCGCCATCGGGTTCCCGGCTGTGAGGTCCATCCGCTTCCTCGGCTGACCGAGACGCGAAACCGGGGCGGGCGGACGGCGTGTGCAACGCCCTCCGCCCGCCCCGGCCACCCCCGTACACCTACCGTCGTGCCGTCACCAGATCGACAACGGCACCGGATGGACCTCGTCCGCCTTGTGGCCCGCGCGTTCGTGGACGCGTTGGACCGCTTCTGCGTCGGGCGCCTCGGACAGGCAGTAGACCGTTCCGGATTCGGGGTCCGCCCAGGCTCGTTCGAAGTGCACGCCTTCGTCCTTCTCGACGTCCAGGTCGGCCTGGTGCACCTGCTTCAGCATCTCGTCGGTGATGCCCTTCATCCCGTGGTGGATATCCATGAACTGCGCCATCGCCGCGCGCCTCCTTCCCTTCCCTCTCCTGCGCCCCCGTCTCCCCGTCGCCCTTCCATGCTGCGCCTCGGCATCCCGAGGGGCGAACGCTGCCCGCCGGCGTACGGCGAAGGGCCCCGGTGTCGATCACCGGGGCCCTTCGTCCTCGTACGCGCGAACGTACGGCGTCAGCCGCACTGGCAGGGGTTGCCCGACTGGCAGCCGCAGCCGCAGCCCGAGCCGCAGCCGCACGCGCCGAAGAGCGGGAGGCTCTTGATCTCGGCAGGCTGCTCGGTCTCGCGCTCCTGCGTGGGGTCGGGTGTCGTACTGGGGGATTCGGCCATGTGTCCCTCCCGGAGGGCTGGAGGCTCGGGCGCCTGATGCCTTTGCCCATTCCGTACCCATTACGTGCCCACTTCATCGGGCGCATCAACGGCGCACGGAGGCGCCCCGGCGCCCGGAGCGGACGTCTTCGAGCCCCCGGCGGAACACCGGTGATCCCCGGAGGGCTACGCCCCCTCGACTCCCGTCACCGGCTGGACGTCCGGCTGGAGCTCGTTCGCGTGCTCGCCCGTCACCAGGAACACGACCCGCTTGGCCACCGCCACCGCGTGGTCGGCGTAGCGCTCGTAGTAGCGGCCGAGCAGGGTGACGTCGACGGCCGTCTCGATGCCGTGCTTCCACTTGTCGTCCAGCAGGTGCTGGAAGAGCGCGCGGTGCAGCAGGTCCATCTCGTCGTCGTCGTGCTCCAGCTGGAGCGCGAGGTCGACGTCCTTGGTGATGATGACCTCGGCCGCCTTCGCCATCAGGCGCTGCGCGAGCTGGCCCATCTCCAGGATCGTGGCGTGCAGGTCGTGCGGGACCGCGTGATCGGGGAAGCGCAGGCGTGCGAGCTTCGCCACATGCTGGGCGAGGTCGCCCGAGCGCTCCAGGTCGGCGGACATACGGAGCGAGGTGACGACGATCCGCAGGTCCGTGGCCACCGGCTGCTGGCGGGCCAGCAGGGCTATCGCGCGGGCCTCCAGGTCGTGCTGGAGCTCGTCGACCTTCTTGTCCGCCTCGATGACGCTCTCGGCCAGCTTGAGGTCGGAGTCCAGGATCGCCGTCGTGGCGCGCCCGATCGCCGATCCGACCAGCCGGGCCATCTCCACCAGACCGTCGCCGATCGAGTCGAGTTCCTCGTGGTACGCGTCCCGCATCTGGGTTCCCTCTCCTACGTGTCTTGGGTGGCTTCCGGGGCCGGGGCCCGTGGCGAAACCAGCGGTGCGAAGCCCACGCTCCCACGTTCCGGGTCGTACGCGTCCGTTTCCGCCACCCCAAATGAACCAATACTGGCTCCAAGGTGAACTCTGGGCGACGAGTGTTTCTGCTCGCACTTAGACGGCTGTGGGTATGTCGTAGGGCATGCCTAACCTGGGTGCATGGACGTGAACGCGGCGGTCGCCGCAGCGGCAGCGATCGCCGGGGTGCTCACCGGCGTGATCGCCATGCTGGCGTTCCGCTGGAGCGAGCGGGAGCAGAAGCGCCCGACGCGGACCTCCCTGCACACGGATCCGGGGCTGCCACCTGGTGTGGACACCGTCCTGTCCGTGCTCCGCTCCTCCGCGGTCGTCCTCGACGAGGCCGACGCCGTCGTCAAGGCGAGCAGCGCGGCGTACGCCCTCGGACTGGTCCGCGGCGGCAAGCTCGCCGTCGAGCCCATGCTCCAGATGGCCCGGGACACCCGCAGGGACGGTGAGATACGGCAGGTCGAGCTGGATCTGCCGCGCCGCGGGACCGGACGGGGCGAGGCCCTCGCCGTGTCCGCGCGCGTGGCGCCGCTCGGGTCGCGGCTCGTGCTCCTCCTCGTCGAGGACCTCACCGAGGCCCGGCGGATCGAGGCGGTACGGCGTGACTTCGTCGCGAACGTCAGCCATGAGCTGAAGACGCCCGTCGGCGCGCTCTCCCTTCTGTCCGAGGCCGTCATGGACGCCTCCGACGACCCGGAGGCCGTGGAGCGCTTCGCCGGACGCATGCAGATAGAGGCCACGCGCCTGACCAACCTGGTCCAGGAACTCATCGACCTCTCCCGGGTGCAGAACGACGACCCGCTGGAGGACGCCGAGCCCGTCCGCGTGGACGAACTGGTCGCCGAGGCCGTCGACCGCTGCCGCCACCAGGCCGGCACCAAACAGATCACCATGGCCGCCGGCGGCACCGCCGAACTGCACGTCTGGGGCAACCGCGGCCAACTCGCCGCCGCCCTGGGCAACCTCGTCGAGAACGCCGTCAACTACTCCCCGGCCCGCACCCGCGTCGGCATAGCCGCCCGCCGGGTCGGCTCGCCCGGTGGCGACATGATCGAACTCGCGGTGACGGACCAGGGCATCGGCATCTCGGAGAAGGACAAGGAGCGCGTCTTCGAGCGCTTCTACCGCGTCGACCCGGCCCGCTCGCGGGCCACCGGAGGCACCGGTCTGGGTCTCGCGATCGTCAAGCACGTGGTCGCCTCGCACGGCGGGGAGGTCACGGTGTGGAGCGCCGAAGGCCAGGGCTCCACTTTCACTCTGCGGCTGCCGGAGGCGGGTGCGGCCCGAGACCGCGCCCAGCAGCATCCCGACCTCGACGAAGAGGACGGGCAGACCAGCAAGTCATCCTCCATTTCCCCCGACTCAACCGCGTACGAAACGCTTCCTGCCCCGGAGGTCCTTCCGTGACCCGAGTGCTCGTCGTCGAGGACGAGGAGTCCTTCTCCGACGCCCTGTCGTACATGCTCCGCAAGGAGGGCTTCGAGGTCGCCGTCGCGGCCACCGGCCCCGACGGACTCGACGAGTTCGAGCGCAACGGCGCCGACCTCGTCCTGCTCGACCTGATGCTGCCGGGGCTGCCCGGCACCGAAGTGTGCCGCCAGTTGCGCGGCCGCTCCAATGTCCCGGTGATCATGGTCACCGCCAAGGACAGCGAGATCGACAAGGTCGTCGGCCTGGAGATAGGAGCCGACGACTACGTCACCAAGCCCTTCTCCTCGCGCGAACTCGTCGCCCGCATCCGTGCGGTGCTGCGCCGCCGCGGTGAGCCGGAGGAGGTCACTCCGGCCGCGCTCGAGGCCGGCCCCGTCCGCATGGACGTGGACCGCCATGTGGTGACGGTTTCCGGCTCGAAGGTCGACCTCCCCCTGAAGGAGTTCGACCTCCTCGAGATGCTGCTGCGCAACGCGGGCCGCGTGCTGACCCGCATGCAGCTCATCGACCGCGTCTGGGGCGCCGACTACGTCGGCGACACCAAGACCCTCGACGTCCACGTCAAGCGCCTGCGCGCGAAGATCGAGCCGGACCCGGGCGCTCCGCGTTACCTGGTGACGGTGCGCGGTCTCGGCTACAAGTTCGAGCCGTAAACCGGCCCCGGACGGACATGACATACGGCGAAGGGCGGCACCCTCTGAGGATGCCGCCCTTCGCCGTATGCCTGCCTGATGGCTGTCGTACGGCCGCTCAGTTGCCGGATGCCGACGCCGAGTCGGTCGGGGTGGCGTCGGGGGTCGTCGACGCGGAGTCGGTCGGCTTGTCCGTCGCGTTCTTGGAGGCGCTCTTCGACGGCTTGACGCTTGTCGTCGCGCCCGCGGCGGCCGTGGCCGTCGGCGTCGCGATCTCGCTCGGGCCCCAGCCGGTGAAGTAGCTCTCGGCCGGGACGACGAAGGCGCGCAGGCTCACGTCACCGGTCTCGCTGAAGGTGAAGGTGATCTTCTGGGCGTTGCCGTCCTGGACCGACTCGCGGCTGCTCGCCAGCACGGCGGAGGCGTTGTCCTTGCCGCCGATGATCAGCCGGCCGCCGGCCGGGATCGTCAGGGACTGGCCCTTGGCGGGGGAGAGGTCGGCCGTCTTGTTGGTGCCGGGGACGGCGATCGACTGCAGCGTCTGCGGGGTGGTGCCCGTGTTGAAGACGGTGGCGGAGATCACGGCCGGGCCCGTGGACTGCAGGTCGGGCTGGGTGATGACGATCGCGTTCTGCACCTTGATGGCACCGACGCTCGTCGCCGCGTTGTCCGGCTTGATCTGCAGGGTCTGGGAGTCGTTTCCGGCGCCGCACGCGGCGAGCGAGGCGATCGAGAACGCGATGGCGGAAGCGGCGAGGGCGCCGCGTCGAAGGCTGCTGCTCACGGCGGCGGCAACTCCTTGAACGCAGGGGCGACTCCCTATAAAGCCGCCCTAAGTGTCTGTCAGCGGCCTTAGGTTACCGAGCCGTTCCCGAGCCGCTGCACCCGACCCTCCCCCGAGCACCGTGCTTCCCTCCGGCTGGGGGTACCCCCGCCCCGCACAAGTGACTCCCGAGTCACTTTGGTCCGACGCTGGTACGCCATTCACATAACCTGGTCCGCAAAATTTCCGTGAAGGAATGCATGGCCGTCACGGAAATTGATCAGCCGCAGATCGTCCGCAGATCATCCGCAGATCAGGCGCTGATCAGCGAAGTGCCCGTGATCAATTCTGAAAACGTCCCGTACCCGCCTCAGGTCACCGAACGGAGTAGCGGAAGTCGCCCGCTTGGAACCAGACAAAACGGGACGTTCGCCCGGTTGGAGGGGGCTCCGGATGTGTGTAACGTACGCGTTTCACCTCGCCCGGAGAGCCGCTCCGACCTGCGAATACCTGCTTCCGCGGGCCTTCCGAAGCACGTTTCTGTCGCTGTTGTCAAGCCCCGAGATATGCCCTGACCTGCGAAAACGCCATTCAGAACCCGCCGTTTCCGTGTTACCCTGGATAGCCACGGAAGGGGTACCTGTCACATGACGTTCAAGGTTGGCGACACCGTGGTCTATCCCCATCACGGGGCCGCGCTGATCGAGGCCATCGAAACTCGCCAGATCAAAGGCGTGGACAAGACCTACTTGGTGCTGAAGGTCGCCCAGGGTGACCTGACGGTGCGTGTGCCAGCGGACAATGCGGAGTTCGTCGGCGTGCGTGATGTGGTCGGTCAGGACGGGCTGGACCGGGTCTTCGAGGTGCTGCGCGCGCCGTACGCCGAGGAGCCCACGAACTGGTCGCGTCGATACAAGGCAAATCTGGAGAAGCTCGCCTCCGGCGATGTCATCAAGGTCGCGGAAGTCGTGCGTGACCTGTGGCGTCGTGAGCGCGAGCGCGGACTCTCCGCCGGTGAGAAGCGCATGCTCGCCAAGGCCCGCCAGATCCTGGTGAGCGAGCTCGCCCTCGCGGAGAACACCAACGAGGACAAGGCCGAGGCCCTGCTCGACGAGGTTCTCGCGTCCTGACCTAAGCAGGCAACGCCCGCTCGGCTCAGCACAAATGCCGCGGTGCCCGATGACACTCACCTGTCGCCGGGCGCTGCGGCATGTTCGTCCCCGGAAAGTACGCCGGGCTGCGTCGGACGAAGGGGTGTCCGGATGCCGCATGCCACGGAGGAATTCCCCCGATACTTGATGTGCCGGGCCCGGGCAGCCGACTCGACCGGTGTCACGGAAGGGTCCGGTCAAGACGTCGCGCCCGGCACTCCCTCCAGGCCATACCCACGTAGGCCGAGCACACAAACCTGACAGGAACCGATGTCTGACGTACCGCTTGCCGCGCCCGCTCAGTCCCAGGTCGCAGCCGTGATCCCGGCCGCCGGACGGGGCGTACGCCTGGGCCCGGGCGCCCCCAAGGCGCTGCGCACGCTGGGCGGCACGCCCATGCTCATCCACGCCGTGCGCGCGCTCGCCGCCTCCCGCTCCGTCTCCCTCGTCGTCGTCGTGGCCCCGCCCGACGGCGCCGCCGAGGTCAAGTCGCTGCTCGACGCGTACGAGTTGCCCGAGCGGACGGAGTTCCTCGTCGTCCCCGGCGGTGAGTCCCGCCAGGAGTCGGTGAAACTCGGACTCGACGCACTGCCCCCGGGCCACGGCATCGTCCTCGTCCACGACGCCGCCCGCCCGCTCGTCCCGGTGGACACCGTGGACGCGGTCATCGAGGCCGTACGCGACGGAGCCCCCGCCGTCGTCCCCGCGCTGCCGCTCGCCGACACGGTCAAGGAGGTCGAGCCCCAGGCCGTGCCCGGACCGGAGCCGGTGGTCGCCACGCCCGAACGGTCACGCCTGCGGGCCGTCCAGACACCCCAGGGCTTCGACCGGGAGGCCCTGGTCCGCGCCCACGAGAGCGTCACCGAGGACGTCACTGACGACGCGAGCATGGTCGAGCGGCTCGGCCTGACGGTCGTCGTCGTCCCCGGCCACGAGGAGGCCTTCAAGGTCACCCGGCCGCTGGACCTGGTCCTCGCGGAGGCCGTCCTGGCCCGCAGGAGGCTCAACGATGGCTTCTGAGCAGGTGGTGCTTCCCCAGGTCGGCATCGGCACCGACATCCACGCCTTCGAGGACGGCCGCGAACTGTGGTGCGCCGGCCTGAAGTGGGAGGGCGAGGGGCCCGGACTCGCCGGCCACTCCGACGCCGACGTCGTCGCCCACGCCGCGTGCAACGCCCTCTTCTCCGCGGCCGGCCTCGGCGACCTCGGACAGCACTTCGGCACCGGGCGCCCCGAGTGGTCGGGCGCGTCCGGGGTCACACTGCTGACGGAGGCGGCCCGGATCGTCCGCGAGGCCGGCTTCCGCATCGGCAACATCGCCGTCCAGGTCGTCGGCCCCCGCCCCAAGATCGGCAAGCGCCGCGACGAGGCCCAGAAGCTCCTCTCGGAAGCGGCCGGGGCGCCCGTCTCCGTCTCCGGCGCCACCACCGACGGACTCGGCTTCCCCGGACGCGATGAGGGACTGATGGCCATCGCCACCGCGCTCGTGGTGCGGGTGGACTGAGCGCGACAGCCTCCGAGGGGCCGTTCCTGGCCGGAAGGCGCATGGCACTGTCATGCGCCCACTACCCTGGTGTGGTGACCATTCGCCTGTACGACACCAGCGCCCGGCAGATCCGTGACTTCACCCCGCTCCAGCCGGGTCACGTCTCGATCTACCTGTGTGGCGCCACTGTCCAGGCGGCCCCGCACATCGGACACATCCGCTCGGGGCTGAACTTCGACATCATGCGCCGCTGGTTCACCCACCGCGGCTACGACGTCACGTTCATCCGCAACGTCACCGACATCGACGACAAGATCATCAGCAAGGCCCACGAGCAGCACCGCCCGTGGTGGTCGATCGGGTACGACAACGAGCGCGCCTTCGACGACGGCTACACGGCACTGGGCTGCCTCCCGCCGACGTACGAACCCCGCGCCACCGGCCACGTCCCCGAGATGATCGAGATGATGCAGGGGCTCATCGAGCGCGGCCACGGCTACGCGTCCGACGGCAACGTCTACTTCGACGTGCGCTCCTTCCCCGGCTACCTCCAGCTGTCCCGGCAGGAGCTCGACAACCTGCTCCAGCCCTCCGGCGAGGGCGAGACCGGCAAGCGCGACCCCCGTGACTTCGCCATGTGGAAGGCCGCCAAGCCCGGCGAGCCCACCTGGCCGACCCCGTGGGGACCCGGGCGCCCGGGCTGGCACCTGGAGTGCTCCGCCATGGCGCACAAGTACCTCGGCTCCGCCTTCGACATCCACGGCGGCGGCATCGACCTGATCTTCCCGCACCACGAGAACGAGATCGCCCAGGCCAAGGCCTACGGTGACGACTTCGCCCAGTACTGGCTGCACAACGCCTGGGTGACCATCGCCGGCGACAAGATGTCCAAGTCGCTCGGCAACTCGGTTCTCGTCTCCGAGATGGTCAAGCAGTGGCGGCCCATCGTCCTGCGCTACTACCTCGGCACCCCGCACTACCGCTCGATGATCGAGTACAGCGAGGAGTCGCTGCGCGAGGCCGAGTCGGCGTTCGCGCGCATCGAGGGGTTCGTCCAGCGCGTCGTCGAGAAGGCCGGGGGAGCCGTCGAGCCCGCGGCCGAGGTCCCGCCCGCCTTCGCCGAGGCCATGGACGATGACTTCGGCGTCCCGCAGGCCCTCGCCGTCGTCCACACCACCGTCCGGCAGGGCAACTCCGCCCTCGCCGCCGACGACAAGGAAGCCGCCGTCGCCCGGCTCGCCGAAGTGCGGGCCATGCTCGGCGTCCTCGGCCTCGACCCGCTCGACCCGCACTGGGCCGGGGAGAGCGCCGACCGCGGCGAGGACCTCCACGGTGTCGTCGACAGCCTCGTACGACTCGTCCTCGACCAGCGCGAGTCCGCCCGCGCCCGCAAGGACTGGGCCACCGCCGACGCCATCCGCGACCAGCTCAACCAGTCCGGCCTGGTCATCGAGGACAGCCCGCAGGGCCCTCGTTGGACCCTCGGTCCGCGCTGAGCCGCCGCGGCAACGCAAGATCGATTGTGCCGCCCGGCCTTCCGGGCGGCACACTGCATAGACGTACACACACATTCGTAGAGAACAGGTAGGTCATGGCCGCGAACAACCGCCGCATGTCCGGCAAGAAGGGCGCGCAGGTCGGCAGTGGCGGCCAGCGACGCCGGGGCCTCGAGGGCAAGGGGCCGACCCCGCCCGCCGAGATGCGCAAGGGTCACGCCAAGCAGCGCGCCGCCACCGCCAAGTCGCGCCGCGCACAGGTGCGTCCGCAGCAGCGCCGGGGCGGCGGCAAGTCGTCCTCCGAGTTCGTCGTCGGCCGCAACCCGGTCGTCGAGGCACTGCGCGAGGGCGTGCCCGCCTCCACGCTCTACGTCCAGCAGTTCATCGACAACGACGAGCGGGTGCGCGAGGCGCTCCAGCTCGCGGCCGAGCGCGGCGGCATCAACCTCATGGAGGCCCCGCGTCCCGAGCTGGACCGCATGACCAACGGCCTCAACCACCAGGGCCTGGTCCTCCAGGTCCCGCCGTACGAGTACGCCCATCCCGAGGATCTCGCCGACGCCGCCTACGACGAGGGCGAGGACCCGCTCATCGTCGCCCTCGACGGCGTCACCGACCCGCGCAACCTCGGCGCCGTCGTCCGCTCCGTCTCCGCCTTCGGCGGCCACGGCGTCGTCGTGCCCGAGCGGCGCGCCGCCGGCATGACCGCCGGTGCCTGGAAGACCTCCGCCGGTACGGCCGCCCGTACCCCCGTCGCCCGCGCCACCAACCTCACCCGCGCTCTCGAGTCGTACAAGAAGGCCGGTATCACGGTCGTCGGGCTCGCCGCCGACGGAGAGGTCGCGCTCGGCGACCTGGAGGCCCTGCAGGGCCCCGTCGTCATCGTGGTCGGCAGCGAAGGCAAGGGCCTGTCCCGACTGGTCGGCGAGACCTGCGACTTCCGGGTACGGATCCCGATGCCGGGCGGTGCCGAGTCGCTCAACGCCGGTGTCGCCGCGGGCATCGTGCTGTACGAGGCGTCCCGCCGACGCGACTGAACGCGGGTACGAAACCTCACCCGTACGGGCTAATTCGGGTGTCCCGGGCATCCTTGACGCGGTCCGGACAGATCCGACGCGCCGAAGCAGTGTCCTAACTCCGCATCACTCGGTTAGATGAGTGTGGACACCAGAACACCCCGCACACCCACGGGGGACCGCTCGTCGGGATTCGACGACGCTCCCGCGCTGAGCATGGTGAAGGTGGCGAGCGATCCGGCGCAGGTCATCGTCAATCACGCGAGCTTCCGCGTACAGCTGGGCGGTTCGCAGAGGCCTGCCCAATCCCCGCGGGTCGCCCGGCACTTGAGCGCCACCGGCGCCACCGCCCGCATCCCGGTCGCCGGCACCGCGGGCGCAACCGGCGCGCGCCGCCGCCCGGTCGTCTGGAGCGGCCGCTCGGCCCCCGACGACACCGGCGCCCACCGCCTGCTCCAGGCCGTACGGGGCGGCAGCCTCGGCTACGCCGACGAGCCGTCCACCGACGGCGGAGCCACCCAGGTCATCCCACGCGTCGACGACGACTACGCCGGCACCGACAACGGCTACCGCGGATACGACAACTATGACGGTTACGGCGACTACGGCGACCTCGACCGCACCGTCGAGACCCCGGTCCTCGGCCACCAGCGCACCGCCGGCTCCGGCGAGACCCGCATCCTGCCCCACATGCGGACCGTGGGCAGCGCCTATGACGAACCCGCCTATGACGAACCCGCCTACGCCGACGACGAGTTCGACGACTACGAGGACCCCGACGAGCTGATCGCCGACCCCTCCGGCAGGCGCCACGCCGACGACCCCGCCCGGCACGCCTACTTCCCCGGCCGCCGGATGAACCTCGGCGTCGTCCTGCTCCCGCTGCGCATCTTCCTCGGCTTCATCTCCATCTACGCCGGCATGGGCAAACTCTGCGACCCCCTCTACTTCGACGGCGGCAAACGCGGCTCCATGGTCACCTGGCTCAACACCCTGCACCCCTGGGAAGTCGCCGAGCCGCTACGCCAGTTCGCCCTCCAGCACCCCGTCGGCTCCGGCCTCGTCATCGCCTTCGTCCAGGTCATCGTCGGCGTGCTGACCATCCTCGGCTGCTGGCAGCGCGTCGGCGCCGTCCTCGGCGCGCTCCTGTCGGCCGCGCTGATCGTCACCGTCAGCTGGAAGACCGTCCCCGCCTACGACGCGCCGGACATCATCTACCTCGCCGCCTGGTCCCCGCTGATCATCGCCGGCGCCCCGGTCTACTCCGTCGACGGCCGACTCGCGGGCAGCGCCTGGCGCACCCTCGGACCCCGCTCCGACATCTGGGAACTGCGCCGCTACGTCCTGCGCCGCGGCGCCCTCATCACCGCCGTCACGGTCGGCCTCACTCTTCTGATCGGCTCCCTGCTCGGCGGCGCCGTACGCGACTCCAGCCGCGTGGTCGTCCCTGGCCCCGGCGAGGCCCCGCGCAACAACCTCCCCGGCTCGCCCCTGCCCGAGGAGTCCGGCCAACGGCACGGCACGACCCCGCCGGCCTCCAGCACACCGTCCGGCGGCGCCACGGCCGGCACCAGCCCGTCCGGCGCGGCGACCACGCCGGGCGCGGCCCACTCCTCCGGCGCGGCGACCGGCGGCCAACCCAGCCAGACCCAGGGCACCGCGGGCCAGGCCCCGCCCCAGCAGACGTCCCCGTCGGGCCAGGCGCCCAGCACCTCGGCCGGCCCGACGTCGGGAGGCGGCACGTCCGGCGGCACGGGCGGCACAGGCGGCGCCAGCGGCGCCCCGGGCGGCGGCTCGTCCTCCTCGGGCAGCCCGGGGCTCGTGGGCGGACTGCTCGGCTAGCGGCAGCGCAAAGGGGTCCCGCACACGATGTGCGGGACCCCTTTTGCGTTGGCGATTCCTGGAGCCCCCTGTCGGATTCGAAGGGCTCGTCTGACATGAAAGCCGATCCCGCGGACGAACCGCACCGGGTGGTCTGCCACCTCGACAGTCTGCTCGCCGAACGCGAGATGACCCTGACCGAACTCGCCGCTCGAGTGGGTGTGACAGTCGTGAACCTCTCGATCCTCAAGAACAACCGGGCCAGGGCAATCCGCTTCGCCACGCTCACCCGGATCTGCGAGGCCCTCGACTGCCGGCCTGGCGACTTGTTCACCGTCACCGGCGCACTGGATCAGTGACACGCGTCCCCCCGCCCGGTAGGGGCAGGCCGAAGGTGCGGCCGTGGAGTCTCAGTGGGCGAGCCAAGCGCCATCGAGCGTGATCAGTAGCCGGTGTACTGATCAGCCGTCCGGCTGACCAGCGAGGCAGAACAAGCCCACGGCTCTGACCAGTTCAGATGCCGTGGGCTTCTGTCGTTGTTGGTCGGCGTCGGCTGACCTCGTACGGCCCAGAGACGGTTCGCGCCAGGGCGTCGCCGGTTCGGAAGACGCCGACCCCCTCGATGCGAACTATGGGCACGAAGGTCACTGAGGTCTGCTGGGCTGGTCAGGCGGTCGTTGCGGGGTGTTGATGGTCGGCTGCGGTTATGGAGGTCGCTGAACTTCCCTGCTGTACAGAGGGGATTGTGATCAGGGTGGGCGCTTGCCGTTGCATCAGTCGGCATCATTGGGCCGGGCCAAATACTTCGTCGGCGCTTCGGGGCTCTGCGCGCGGCTGTTGGTTGAGCTTGTGGCGCTCGATGGAGGATCGCCGGTAGACCTCCTTGCGGGCTCGCATGATGTTGCCCAGGGGCGCGTGCTCGGCGGTGACCCGCCAAGGCGTGAAGGACAGCGCGTCCATCTTCTCCAGATTCTCCGGCTCGGAGATGTCCTGCTGCGGCAGCCGCAGCTTGGCCACTGTGACGGACCGCGAGAAAAGCCTGCCTGACCAACGTCAACGACACCGCCAAGACCGACCCCGCGCCCTGACCAGCCTTGGCGCTGACCTGCAGGTCACATGGGCGCGTGGGCGCACCACCGGATTACCGACTCCTTTGCGCACCCTGCGCGGCAGTGGCGAAGTCGGTCTCTGCACGGCCTCGTTCGCTTCGACGGACTCGCCACCGTCACCGACCCCACGGCGCTAGCGCGCTTTCGCCTACGCGGGGGTGATGCGCGGCTGGGATCACAGCCACATCGAAAACCTCTACCACGCAAACGAATGCCCGGCATACGCCGCACACTTGGAGAGGATCGCACGTGACCACTCGTAAGCTGCTCGCCGCTATAGCCCTGATAGCCCTCCCCCTTGGTACCGCCTGCACCGCCGCCCCGCATGCCGCTGCCCCGTCTTCGTCCGCCCCGGCGGCAACCACCTCCCCGGAGCCGGTGTCGGACCCGACCACGGAGACCCCGGCGTACGCCGACCCGAGTCCCTCCGACTTCACGATGAAGATCAAGGTCAAGCGGAAGCACTGCTTCGGCTCGGCCGGATGCAACGTGGACGTGGAGCCGGATCTGTCTTACGAGGGCATCCTGCCTATCGACCCGGACAAGACGTACGAAATCACGTACCAGATCAACGGTGATGAGAGTGGACCGGTCATCGAGACGATCAACTTGACCAACGGAACGTCGATGGAGTACTACCCCTCGTCCTTGTCCACCGCGAGTTCCGGCACCAAGATGACCGGCAAGGTCACGGACGTGGCGGAGACGAACTAACGCCCCGGCTCTCCGCTCGTGTGGGGGTGATCCGTTGTTGACGATGCCCTACCGAAGTAGCCGGCGTACCCCGATCGTGGGTAGGGCCTCTGGCCGTCGGGCACTGTTCGGGCCGCTGCACACAAGTTAGCGGCCCGGGCTTATCTGCGGGACCAGTCCGTACAGGACGCTCGGCCGGATCTCTGGTGCACCTGCTTGGTGGTGGTGCGGACGATGAGGATGTGCTTCGTCAGGCCTAGCGGGAGGACGAGCACCTTGCGCACTTGCCTCTCGCGTCAGGGCATATGGCTGCCATGCTCTGACTCTGTGATCCGAAATCTGCGCCGACGGCTCCGCAGGAGAGCCCGGAGGGCCGGCGACAAGGCGATAGCCAGGCTGGCCAGTGACCTGAACGCCTTTGGGCTTCCTGCGGCCACGCCGAGAGTGAGAATCGCACTGCGGACACAACGTGCGACCGAGAACATCGTGGTGCTGTACGTCGTGCTTGTCGGCATTCCGTTCCTGGACTGGACCACCACCTTGATCCAGGAGACGTGGAACGGGGTCGTGCCCGCTACCTACCTCGCTGCGGCTGCCATGGTCACAGACACGTGGCCCGCTGCGCAGCACAGCCAGTTCAAGGATGCGCTCGGCCTGATTGCCGGATCGGTTCTCTTCGCAATGATCCTTGCCGCGCTGGCCACCGCGGTCTATCTGGGGCCAGTCATCTGGACAGTGGCGACCATACTCGGGCGCCCCTGGTCGTATGTCCGCGAGACCGTGTTGTTCCGCCGCTGCGAGCCAGTAGCCCTGTGCGCCAAAGCAATATCGTCTTGTGTGGCGGTGAAGAGCGCCAGCTGGCGCCGCCGTCCCCGTGCGCTTCGCCATATGGCACGTGCTCTCCGGCGCGTGGAACCCGAGATTCTGGCCCTGCACCGGACTACCGGTCACCTCACCGTGAGGTCGCACCGGCGGCGCCAGCTCAAACAACACGCTGGCCTTGTGGTAGCGGCCTTGCGAGGAGCCGAGGCTCGAGTGGACCGTGATGGGGACGTGGCGCTGGCCCAACTCGCCGCAATGGTGCAGACCGTCGCCGAGCGCATTGCGGTGGGTCGGATAGGCGCGCTGCTCGACGAAGAAGACCTCGACGACAGCCTCCGACCGGTACGCGACTGGGAGCCGTTCAAGTTGGTGGTCGCTGCGCTGTTGATAGCGGGCGCAGCAGTAGGCATCAACTTCGTTCATCTGCCTGCTGGTGCCGACACGTACGTGATTGGCGCCTGCGGGATTTTCGTACTCACACTGCTCTACGGGCGCCGGGTGCAGCAATTCCTTGATCTGCTCAGCACCCTCCGGGGTGGGTGATGGCGGGCGTCTCCCTCTTTCTTTCTTTCCTTCCGGTTGTGGGGTCGGGCCGCCCGCCTGGTGAGGGCGGCCCGGCCGGGTGGGTCAAGAGGTAGCGGGCCTCTCGGCGACGGGCTTGCTGGTGCGCTTGCGGGCCGGGCCCGGCTTGGGCTCGGCCTTGGCGGCGGCCGGCTCGGCGGTGCGATTGCGGGCGGAGCGCGGCTTGGGCTCACCGTCGGCGACCTTGGCGGCGGCTGGCTTGGTGCGGCGGGTCCGCATCGGGATGAGCTTGGCGGCGGGCTCGGCCGGGGCCTGCGGTTCGGGCTGGGGCTGGGGCTGGGGCTCGGGCTGGTCGGTGGCGCCGGCGGTGGCCGGTGCGGTCGCTTCGGTGTCGGCGTGGGCGTCGGCGTCGGCTTCGGGCCCGGGGTCCCAGGGGCGGTGGCCGACGTAAAGGGGCTTGGTGTCGAAGACGGGCAGTAGGCGGTCGGTGACGACGCCGGGGTCCTTGGCTGTTGGGATCAACTGGTACGTCGGTGATGGACTGGGCTGCCGATGACGCCCAGATGTTCAAGAAGTAGCCCCTCCCGGGTGGACCAGGGGCAGATCTCAACACTCTCCACACCGCACACTTCCAGGAGGCTCTCGGCGACCAGTGCTCCCGCCAGGGACTGCTCGGCGCGATGCCGTGAGATGCCTGCCAGGGCGGCACGGCACTCCGGATTGACGCTGGCCAGCAAAGGAATCACCGCGCGTAGCTCAGGCAACGTCAGCCGTGGCCTTCGCCGTGGCTTGCCCCGCTGGGCGTTGGTGAGCCGGGCAAGCTGCTCGAAGGTCTTGGAGCAGCCGAGAACACGTTCACCCCACTCGGCCTTCGGCACGCCAGGCGCCTGGCTCAAGGATCGGCGCAGATGCTGCCGGATCTCTGCCAGGCTCCGCGTGGACGTGACCGTGCCGCCGGGAAGCCAATTGCGCGTGATCGTTCGTGCGCCCAGCGGCAGTGAACGCACCACGCGGGGCTGATCACCCGTCCCCGCGGCGATCTCCATCGTGCCACCGCCGATGTCCAGTACCAACAAGGGCTCTCCCGCGCAACCCGCCCACTGGCGTGCAGCCACATAGGCCAGTCGCGCTTCTTCCTCGCCGGGCAGCACCCGCAGCCATGTACCGGTCGAGAGGGCCACCCGTGCGATGACCTCATCGCGATTGGGGGCATCCCGGATCACGGACGTGGCAAATGCGAAGACCTCTCGCGGACGCAGGCGCGCGTCCGCACCGATCGCTTCGGCCACCGCCCGCTGCACACTCTTAACCCCGGCCCTGCCCAGGCGCCCTTGCCGGTCGAGCGTCTCGTGCAGTCGCAGTCGCACCTTGTGCGAGAAGACAGGCTCCAGTTCCGCACCCGGTCGCCACCGCACAACGGTGAGGAAAGCGCTGTGGCACCCGACATCGAGCACACTCGCCTGCCGCATCCAGCCGCCCTCCCTCGACACCGCACGGTCCCGCACCCGACAGGGCGGACCGAGTCCTCAAGACCTCTCGTTGCCAAACGAGCCACGGCAGACACCACGCCGCATCCACCCTGTCACCATTTAGTCACTGTTCGTACCCGCCGGGGCAGCAAGCTCCGCTTCCCGAAAGGAGCGGCCAGGATCCGGCATCCCCCGCAGCAGTCCCAGGGCGTCGATCGCGGGCCCCCACGGCATGGCCCGGCTGGGCCCGCCCCGACACCTCGAAGCAGAGCCCCATCCGCAGCGCATCCCCCGGGATCGGCTGCACCCGCACCGCACGGCAGGCCCGTTGGACGTGCTCCTTCTGTGCCCCGGAGTCCTAGCTCAGACACCAGCCGCAAAGTAGTGAGACGATCCGCGTGCCGGTACCGAGATCCCGGCCGAGCCCGCGCGTGGTCAGGCCTTCTTTAGGCACGGGCCATCCAGAATCTGCTGGGGCACGGCTCGTACTCGCTGACCGCCGACACGTACACGTCCGTGCTGCCGCAGTTCGAGGACGCCCAGGCCGAGGCTCCGCTTGCTCTGGTCCCGCGCAGGTCCCCGGCGCACCGTGACGTTGCTCACGAGCCCGACGCGATGGCCGGTGCTCCCTCGGCCGAGAATCCCGCCGGCGTTCCCAGCGAGGACGCCGCCTGACGCCTCGTTCCCATGGCATTCCCATTGACGCTCAACAGGCCCACCGGAGACGGTCTCCGATGGGCCTGTTTGATGCTCCGACGCAGGTCAGAGAGGGAGCCCCCTGTCGGATTCGAACCGACGACCTTCGCTTTACAAGTTCGATCCCTGGCGCGCGTGCGCTGCTCGGACTCGTGCTCTGAGGCCGTTGCGAGTCCGGCTCCGAGCGCCGGGCTCCGTCGTCGTCCGGCGACGTTGATGTCAGCTGGTGATGTCACCTGATCTGACCTCGCCCTGCTCAGCGGGCCGAGAGCGGCATTGCGTGGGACGACTCGGCCGAGTGGCGGGTCCCCAGACTTCAGCGAGTGACCTTTCCGGTCATCCTGGAAGAGTGACCCGCCGCGCCACCGATGATGACCGCCCGTCTCGGCAACCGCCCGAAACGGCCCGTACTGATTACACCGGCGCGGTGTACGGCTCTCTCCTGGCCGCGTCAGTGGTGGCTGGAGCCAGTGCGCAAAGCCAATTTCCGCGTCTCCATCTCGTGCTGCTTTTGCTCTGCACCGGATTGGTGTTCTGGGCCGCGCACGCCTACGCCCACCTCGTCGGCGACCGCCCGCGGCACGAGCCTGTGACGTGGCGAGAGATCCGGCATGTCTGCGCGAGGGAATGGCCGATCGCGCAGGCGGCGATTCTGCCAGCCGTCGCTGTCGCGATCAGCCCGCTGCTGAGCCTGAGTCTCAGGGGCGGTGCGTGGCTGGCGCTCGGCGTCGCTGTGGGCCAGCAAGTCCTGTGGGCCAGTGCAGCGGTCCTACGGGCCGGCGCCTCTCGACCGACCGTGGTGTCCGCCGGCGCTGTCAATCTCGTGCTCGGTCTGATCATCGTGGCCGCCAAAGCGGCACTTCAACACTGATCACGAACGTCGGCAACCAGGTAGCGAACCCACCACTCTAGGAGAGAGGCTGGGGCGCCGGGCCAGTGGCCTGCCGCTTCGCCGGCCGAGCTAGCGGGCACGGATGCACCCGCCAGCCACCCTTGTTGACCGCTGCTGACCCCTGCATCTGGCACGGCTGTGGCACGGGGAGCTTCCAATCCGTCGCCCTACAGAGATCGGTCGGGGACGGTCATACAGCGTGCGGACAACCTCACCGCTGTTAGGCCGCTACTCCTTCCAGCTGCCGGAGCTGCCCGGTGGCATGCGGCCCTTGCGCCATCCGGACGCCGCCGAGGACGACTGACTGTTGTCGTGTACTCACACCTTCGCCATGGCAAGGCGTTGTGAAGCGGGCCCTGCCTCGGCGGCAGAAGATTCTGCGGCCCGGGCAGCTGTACTGCCCGGGCCGCAGACTGGGGGATGGCTGGGTTACGCGGTGCCGAGGGCCGTGCGCAGGGTGGCGACGGCCTGGTTGATGGCGGCTTCGGCGGCGTGGGTGTCGCGCAGGGCGTTGAGCATGACGAAGTCGTGGATGATGCCCTGGTAGCGCACGGCGGTGACCGGGACACCGGCCTGGCGGAGCTTGCTCGCGTAGGCCTCGCCCTCGTCGCGCAGCACGTCGGCCTCGCCGGTGATGACCAGGGCCGGGGGCAGGCCCCGCAGCTGGTCGGTGGTGGCGCGCAGCGGTGAGGCGGTGATCTCGGCTCGCTGGTTCTCGTCGGTGGTGTACTGGTCCCAGAACCACTGCATGGCGTCGCGGCGCAGGAAGTACCCCTCCGCGAACTGGTGGTAGGAGGGGGTGTCGAAGGCCGCGTCGGTGACCGGGTAGAACAGCACCTGCTGTACCAGCGGTACGTCGCCGCGCTCCTTGGCCATCAGGGTCAGCGCGGCTGACATGTTGCCGCCGACGGAGTCGCCGGCCACCGCGATCCGGGTGGCGTCCAGGCCGTTGGCCGCGCCCTCGCGGACGATCCACTGGGCGACGGCGTAGTTCTGCTCGATAGCGACCGGGTAGCGGGCCTCGGGAGACAGGTCGTACTCGGGGAAGACGACGGCCGCCCGGGCGCCGACGGCCAGTTCGCGCACCAGCCGGTCGTGGGTGTGGGCGTTGCCGAAGACCCAGCCAGCGCCGTGGATGTAGACGATCACCGGCAGCGTCCCCTCGGCGTCGGCCGGCCGGACGATGCGGGCCCGGACCGATCCGGTGGGGCCGCCCTGGACGGTCACCCATTCCTCGGCGATCTCCGGCTTGCTGATCTCACCGGACTGCACCTCGTCGACGGTCTTGCGGCCCTCGGCCGGACCGAGGTCGAAGAGGTACGGCGGGTTCGCGGTGGCCTCGGCGAAGGCGGCGGCGGCCGGCTCCAGCACCGGCCTGGTGGTGGTCTCGGACATGGGGTGCTCCTCGTGGGTCGTGTCGGCGGTCGGGACGGCCGACGGGTACAACAGGAACAGTACTGCTCGATTAAGTTGTGCACAACTTAATCGAGCAAGATATGGTCGCGGGGACCTGGAATGTAGGGTGGAGTCTGCTGATCACTCGACGTTAGGACCGGAGTCATGGACCAGGCCGCGCATCACGCCGCAGAACAGGGCTCACTCCTGCTCCAGGACCAGCTGTGCTTCGCCCTGTACGCTGCTTCGCGGTCGGTCACCACGCGCTACCGACCGCTGCTGGAGGAACTGGGGCTGACCTACCCGCAGTACCTGGTCATGCTGGTGCTGTGGGACCAGGACTCGGTCTCCGTCCGCGAGCTGGGCACCGCGCTCCAGTTGGAGTCCAGCACCCTCTCCCCTCTGCTCAAGCGTCTGGAAGCCGGCGGCCTGATCCACCGTGAGCGGCGCTCCGACGACGAACGCTCCGTCGCCATACGCCTCACCCAGGCCGGTGCGGATCTCCGCGAGAAGGCCCGCACCGTCCCCCTGGCCATCGGCGAGGCCATGGGCCTGACCCCCGAGCAGGACACCACCGCCAAACACCTGCTCCGCCTGCTCACCGCGAACGTCACCCGCAACTGACCCCACCGGGCGAGCCGACCAGCACACAGGCGGTCAGCACTATCAGCGCCTGCTGTTGCCGGGCGCGAGCAGGCTGGTGACTTCGGCGATGCTGGCCTGCGGTGGAAGGGGATCGACGCTTGGTGAACAGGTGATTCCCCGGTGTTCCCCGCGGTTCCCCGTGCCATCTGACACGAGTCTGGCACGACCTCTTCGTTCGAAGTCTCAACCCACTGAGCCTTTCCCGGTAAGCGATCATGCCTGTGTGTGATCGTTCAGATGGTGCGGTCGTATTCGAGCTGGAGCAGGACGAGGGCTGCGGCGGCGATCTGGGTGATGTGGCTGGGATCGAGGCTGACCCGCCGCAGGGCCTTGAAGGTGGTCTTGAACAGGGCGTTCGCGCGTTCGCACATCCCGTGGATGCCTCGGATGACCCTGTTGAAGGTCTGCTGGGCTTCGGTGAGTTCACCGCCCGCGGGCTTCTTGACCGGGTGACGGAAGCCGTCTCCGGCGTTCTCGTAGCCGAGGTCGACCAGGGTCAGTGTGCCCAGTTGGTCGGCGAGCCGGTTCAGAGCATCGACGAGCCCGTGGTGGCGGGCGCAGGTAGTGTCGTGCTCGCGGCCGGGCCGCACCGGCGAGACCCAGATCGGCCAGCCGTCCGGGGCGGAGATGACCTGCACGTTGCCGCCGTGATGCTTGTGCTTGCCCGACCACCAGAGGTCTGCCCCGTTGGGCCCCGGGGCGGCGACGCGGTCGGTGCGGATGACCGTGCCGTCCAGATTGAGATGGGTCAGGCCGGCCGCCTTCGCCCGTTCCAGCGCGGTGGCCAGGTCCGGTGCCCCGGCCGCCAGGACCGTCAGCCCTTCGTGCAGGTATCGGTAGGCGGTGGAGGTGGACAGGGCGTTGTCGCGGGCGAGTTGGGACAGACGGGTGCCGTCGATGAACCAGCGCAGGATCAGCACGGCCTGCTTGAAGCAGCCCAGGGCGCGGCGCCCGCGGCGGGTTCCGACCTTGGCGGCCACCTTGGTGTCTGGTGGTTGCTGTACTCCGCTGCTGTACAGCAACCACCAGCGCGCGTGGGGACTGGATGGTCAGCCGCAGCAACCGGCTGACGCCGAGGCGGGCATTGCGAGGTGTGATCGGTGGAACGCCGGCACTTCAGCACGATGAGTGCGTTGACCACCACCTGGTCATGCGATTCGGCGCTGTTCAGTCATGCGAGGGCGAACGGGATTCCCCGCCGTCTTGGTCGTCGTCGCCGGGTGCCATCGTCTCGAGGGCGGCGCGGAGCGCGGCGCGTGAGGTGATACCGAGTTTGGGATAGAGCCGGTGCAGGTGGGAGCCGACCGTGCGGTGGGACAGGAACAGTCGTTCGCCGATCTGTTTGTTGGTCAGGCCCATGGCCGCCAGTTCGGCGATCTGCCGTTCCTGGACGGTCAGCGCGGCTGTCGGCGCGTCGGGCCCGGTGGCGGTGACAACGCCCGTAGCGCGGAGCTCGTTGCGGGCCCGCTGTGCCATCGTTGTGGCGCCGAGCCGGTCGAAGGTTTCCAGGGCGGCGCTCAGGTGCAGGCGGGCGCGGGGGGCGCGGGTGCGGCGCAGCCACTGTCCGTAGGCGAGCTGGATGCGGGCGTGTTCCCATGGCCACTTGGCGGCTTCGGGCAGGGACAGGGCTGCCTCGAACAGGGCGCCGGCTTCGTCGTCGTCGGCGGCCAAGGCGGCAGCCCCGGCGGTCATCAGCGCCGTGCGGGGGGAGATGCGGTGGATGCCCGCCTGTTGAACGGCGGCGACATGGGCGCGGGCCTGGTCGATGCGACCGGTGCGGACCGCCGCCTCGACCAGGTCCATCACCATCCAGCGGCCGGGGATGCCGGGACTGGGCGTGCTGGGCGGGTTGACCCGGGACGCCTGTACGTAGGCCTCCTCGTAGTCGCCCTGACTGAGGGCCGCGAGCGTGCGAGCCCACGGGGCGTACACCTGTGTCACCCCGATGCTGCTGGGCACCGCCCAGGCCGTGAGCTCGTCGGCCAGGGATCGGGCGAGATCCGCGTTGCCGCGGGCGGCGGCGATGAGTGCCAGGTGGGCCCGAAGCGTACCCTCGAACAGGTGGTAGCCGTAGACCGTCGCCAGGTCCAGCCCTTCCCGCGCCAGGCTCTCGGCCTCGTCCCACCGCCCGCGGGCCCAGGAGTCGCTGCTGAGCGACAGCAACCCGTGAATGATGAGGGCGATCGCGCCGCGGTCGCGTTCCCGTTCGATCATGCTGCGGACCAGGTGGCGGTAATCGGACAGGACGTCCGTCGCGCAGGCCGCGGCGACCAGGGGCGTGAGCTGCCAGGGTGCCGCGTCGGCGGGCAGTGCCGCGAAGGCGTCGTCAAGACCTTCCCGGACCGTGGCAGCGGTGCGGACGCCATCGACGAACGCGTCGTAGCACAGCCGAAACGGGGTTACCGCCTCCGATTCGAACCGGGCCATTGCGGTGTTGAGAAGCTCCCACGGCTGCGGCCGGGCGACATAGAAGCCGACGTGCAGCAGCGCGTACAGGATCCCGTAGGAGTCCCAGTTGTCGGTGGGCTTGCTGGTGTCGGCGACGTCGTCGAGCGCCCGGGCCAGGAGCCGGTGGGCGGCATCGACATCGCCCTCATTGTTGGTGAGGAAGTGGGCCGTGGCGGCGAAGACCAGCCCGGTCGGGGTGTCCGGTGCCTGCCCGGCGTCAGCCAACAAGCGTTGAACTTGATCGAGTTGGCCGGTGATGTTGGCGAGGTAGGCGGCCTCGACCAGTCGGCGGGACCGGTCGCCCGGGTGCGGGCTGAGTTCACCCGCCCGTATGAGCGTGGTCACCGCGGCGGATGCACCGACGCGCCGCCGGTCGGAGACGGCCGCCTCGTCCGACGCCCGGGCCGCGGCGCTGGACGGGTCGCCGCGCCGCCAGGTGGACAGGGCTGCTTCGTCCAGCGTCCGGGCCACCGCCTCGTCCGGTCCGGTCGCGGCCTCGGCCAGGTGCAACGCCCGCCGGTACGGTTCGCCGGTCAGGGCCGCGGCCAGGGCCTGGTGCGCGGCCCGACGTTCACCCGGCGGTGTCAGGTGCACGATCGCGGCGCGGATCAGCGGATGGCGAAATGACACGCCACCGTCGGCCGCATCGACATGTACCAGGTCCGCTTCCTGCGCCGGGGTGAGGTTGTCGACGGCCGGAGAGTCTGGCGCGGCCTTGCGTATTGTGGTCAGGCTGGCGTCGGCGTCCAGTGCGGCCAGGAGCAGCACCTTTCGGGTCGGTGCGGGCAGCCTTTCGATGGCCGGGGCGAAGGCCGCCTGCAGCCGCTCGGGAAGGGGCAGGAGCGCGGGCAGGGGGTCTCGGCCCGAGCGCTGTCGGCTGGTCAGCGCCGCCGGCAGCTCCCGCAGCGCGAGCGGGTTGCCCGCAGCCTCGGCCAGCACCCGCCGCCGTACCGATGGCCCCAGCCCGGGCCATCGAGCGTCCAGCAGCTCGGCTGCCGCCTGCGCGGCCAGCGGCCCGATCTCGCGCACGGGTAGCTGGAGTTGGTCCCAGAAACCGGACGCCCCGGTCCGCATGGCGGCCAGGAAGACGATCGGATCGTCGCTGATCCTGCGGACGACGAACCCCAGCACGGTCGCGCTGGCGCAATCGATCCACGGCACGTCGTCGGCGATCAGCAGCAGCGGACGCTCGACACAGACCTCGCCCAGCAGGGCGAGTACCGCCGCCGAGGCGGCCAGCGGGTCCAGCGACGGCCCCCACGCGAGACCGAAGATCCGGTCAAGGACATCGCGATGGTGGACGGCGAGCCGGTCGGCGTGATGCCGCAGCGGGTAGAGCATCTGGTGCAGCGCCGAGAAGCTCATCTCGGCCTCGAACTCCACGGCTGAGGCGCGCAATACCCGCATTCCGACGTCTGCGGCCCGTACCGCGGCGGTATCCAGCAGTGCCGTCTTTCCCACCCCCGGGGCGCCGCGCAGCAGAAGGCCAGGGCCGCTCCGATCAGGTGTGACGAACAGCGAATCCATCAGTTCCAGCTCGGCCGAGCGCCCCCCTAGGTCCACTCCGGGCCGTGCGGTTACAAGCCGCTCATCATGATGGTGTTCGCCGGAAAAGCTCTGCTGGAATTGCAAGGACGACTTCCCTTTGATGCTCGTTCGATCTGCGACAACCAACGCCCGGCTCGTAACCGGCCCCACGCCCGGCCACCGGGCTCGGCGGCGCCGGCGATCCCAGCGCTCACCTTCCGCACGGTTCTCGTGGACGGTCGACCCGTGGCCCGCACGGCCGTCGACCGTCTCGGCCCTGAGACGTCCGCGGCCCCTGCCGCAGCGGAGCAGGAGCGAGTTTCGCTTCCCCCGCGGTGCCGGCGGACAGGCGGAGTCACGCAACATTGCCAGGCCTCCACGGCAAGGAAAGTCAGACAACGTTGTCGCTGAATTGAATTAGCCTGCGGCACGCCCACTGCCCACGAACAGCACAGGAACGAAGACGTACAGCGGCACGTTTGGAGGCGTATGGTCCCAACGTGGCCGAGCGCCCGCTTTACGGCGAGGAAAATCATCACTGCCGTGGCGGACGGCCGTCCATGTTCCCGGCAACAGCAATCGACCCCGACGATAGTGGCCGGGAACAGTGGTCGCCGCGACGATCCTGCAGCCTCCACGGCGGTGCACCTAGCGGAGCGCCCACGACGGGCTCAGCCACAGCGCGGCAGCAGCCGGCTCCCCCTCAGCCCATCTCTCGGCGGTGGTCCGCTCACGCTGTCGCATCCGTGACAGCGGCGGCACGGCGCGCGTCCCCCGCCGGCCTTTCGGCGCTCGCCGCGTTCCCGCTGAGGCCGTCCGGGACTTCATCCTCGGCCAGATCGAGGAGGCTGCCTGATGGCTAGTCAGCGCAAGCGCAACCCCAACGGTGCGGGCACGATCACCAAGCGCAAGGACGGCCGCTTTCAGTGCGCGGTCTACGTGCTTCAGCCGGACGGCACGCGGGCCCGCAAGTTCGCGTACGGCCAGACCTGGGCTGAGTGTGACGCCAAGCGCCGTGAACTGCTCGACAAGGTGGAGAACGGCATCCCGGTACCCACCCGGTCGGCCAAGCTCGCCGAGTGGCTGCCGTACTGGCTGGACCACTTCATCAAGCCCAATCGCAAGCGGACGACGTACAACAAGTACGCCATGCACGTGCGCCTCTACCTCGTGCCGCTGCTCGGCTCCAAGAGCCTGGAGACACCAGGGCCCCGCCACGTGCGCACGTTCGTCGCCGAGGTCTCGCGCGTCGCCTCCCCGGCCACGGCCAAAGAGGCACATCGCGTGCTGAGGACCGCGCTCACCGCGGCTTGCCGTGAGGAGCTGGTGACGCGGAACGCCGCCTCGCTCGTGGAGGCCCCGAAGGTGCCCCGTCGCGACCTGTCTCCGTGGAACCTGGACGAGACGCTGGCGTTCCTGGAGCAGGCGCGCCGCGACCCGCTGTACGCCGCCTTCGTCCTGGCGGTCTCCATGGGCCTGCGGCGCGGCGAGATCCTGGGGCTTCGCTGGTCGGATGTGGACCTCGAACACCGCGTGTTGCGGGTCAGCAAGCAGGTGCAGCGTGTGGGTGGGGAGCTCTACGAGGACACCACCAAGAGCGGCCGGGCACGCCCCTTGCCCCTCCCCCTGATCTGCCTTGCGGCGCTCCGTTGGCACCGGATGCGACAGTCGGATGCGGCGCGGCGCAAGGGAGTGGAGCTCTCCCCGTCCTCGTACGTCTTCACCACCCGCACCGGCCGCCCGATCGACCCGCAGAACGTCAACCGGTCGTTCTTCCGCATCACAGCCGCAGCGGGCCTTCGGCGCATTCGTCTGCACGACGCCCGGCACGGCTGCGCCACGCTTCTCACGGCGGCCGGCGTGGCTCCCCGGGTGGTGATGGAGATCCTCGGTCACAGCCAGATCAGCATCACGATGGATGTCTACACGCACGTGACATCGGACACACAACGTGAGGCCATCAGCCACATGGATCGTCTGCTCAGGCGCCGCCTCGAGCGTGAGTGACCGTCCTCGTTGATGTCACCCGTGGATGTCAGACGCCCCGGACCGATCATGGTCCGGGGCGTTGGTACTGCTGGGAAGGGGAGCCCCCTGTCGGATTCGAACCGACGACCTTCGCTTTACAAGAGCGGCGCTCTGACCAGCTGAGCTAAGGAGGCGTGCGCGGGCGCGCCCGAGCAGTGTACCCAGGTCCCCGGCCCGCCTTGTCGAGAATTCCCGCGAAGTTCACAGTCCCCCAACTACTGACAGTTGGGCGAACGCCAGGTACCGTCCTGGATCAGTCTACTCGTGTGGACTACACCAACCACCTTCCTACAACGGATCGTCCGGCACGTTCCTGCCGGTAGAAGGGGGCCCACTCTCCATGGCCACTGTCTCGTTCGACAAGGCGACCCGGATCTACCCGGGTTCCACGAAGCCCGCCGTCGACTCGCTCGAAATCCAGATCGAGGACGGCGAGTTCCTCGTCCTGGTCGGCCCGTCGGGTTGCGGAAAGTCCACCTCGCTGCGGATGCTCGCGGGGCTCGAGGACGTCAACACCGGCACCATCCACATCGGTGACCGTGACGTCACCCACCTGCCGCCGAAGGACCGGGACATCGCCATGGTGTTCCAGAACTACGCGCTGTACCCGCACATGTCGGTCGCCGACAACATGGGCTTCGCGCTCAAGATCGCCGGTGTCAACAAGGCGGAGATCCGGCAGAAGGTCGAGGAGGCCGCGAAGATCCTCGACCTCACGGAGTACCTGGACCGCAAGCCGAAGGCGCTCTCCGGCGGTCAGCGTCAGCGTGTCGCCATGGGCCGCGCGATCGTGCGTGAGCCGCAGGTGTTCCTCATGGACGAGCCGCTGTCCAACCTGGACGCCAAGCTCCGTGTCTCGACGCGTACGCAGATCGCGTCGCTGCAGCGCCGTCTCGGCATCACCACCGTCTACGTCACCCACGACCAGGTCGAGGCCATGACGATGGGCGACCGCGTGGCCGTGCTGGACAAGGGCATCCTCCAGCAGGTGGACTCGCCGCGGAACATGTACGAGCGCCCGGCCAACCTCTTCGTCGCCGGCTTCATCGGCTCCCCGGCCATGAACCTGATCGAGGTCCCCATCGCGGACGGCGGCGTGAAGTTCGGCAACAGCGTCGTGCCCGTCAACCGCGACGCGCTCAAGGCCGCCGCCGACAAGGGCGACCGCACGGTCACCGTCGGTGTCCGCCCCGAGCACTTCGAGATCGTCGAGCACGACGGCTCCGCCGCCGCGTCCCTCTCGAAGGACGCCGAGGACGCCCCGGCCGGTCTCGCCGTCCTGGTGAACGTCGTCGAGGAGCTCGGCGCCGACGCTTACGTCTACGGCACCGTCGAGGTCGGCAGCGAGACCAAGGACCTCGTCGTCCGCGTGGACGGCCGCCGGGTGCCGGACAAGGGCTCCCAGCTGCACGTCGTGCCGCGGGCGGGCGAGACCCACGTGTTCTCGACCTCCACGGGCGAGCGCCTCTCCGACTGATCCGACGTGATCCACATCGTGTGGAACAACCCCGGGTAATTCACCCAGGCTGACGAAACGGGCCCCGCAAACCACTGCGGGGCCCGTTTCGTTGTCGACAAGTACCCGGCAAGTCCGGCCATTTCGAGTGGCGTGCGTCAACGCCGTACCCAAGAAATGGAGCCCCTCGTCCCTCGAACTAGTGACTAAATGTCGCCAAATCATCACCGGGCGCTACTCTCACACGCGTGAAGCACTCCACCACCCAACAGACGCAACCCAGCCGCCGGGGCCCTGCCCGCCGGATCGGCCGCACCCTCGCCCTCGTCCTGCCCGTCGTCCTGGTGCTCTCCGGGACCCTCGCGGTCACCCGGGTCAACTGGTCGGGGAGCCCCGCGGACTCGGTGCTCGCCGCCTCGGACGTCTCGTCGGCGGTCGGCTCGTCGAACGCCGTCTCCTCGCGGCCGGTCACCCGCGCCCCGCAGGACGTGCTGCGCGACCAGCTGCTGGCCGAGCTCCAGGAGAAGAACCCGGGCGCGGCCCTCACCCACCTCCAGCAGGCCGTCAACGGTCACCCGGAGCTGGCGAAGCACTGCACCGCCATCGCCAAGTCCCTGGGCCGCGCCGCGGTCCGCCTGTACGGCGCCTCGCGCGCCCAGTCGTACGCGCGCCCCGTGTGCGACACGTCCTTCGCCTCCGGTGTCCTGGCAGCCCACAGCTGACCGCCCCCGGACCGTCCCCGAACCGGCCGGCGAGCGGCTGCCGGGTGGGAAGAGGGTTACGCCAGATTAAGGAACGGTTGCAGGCGAAAGCCTCGAGCGGGGCGCCACGTACAGTTCGGTCATGACCGATCCGAACGCCGCGTCGCGCCCCACTCAAGCCGTCGTCCTGGCCGGTGGCCAGGGCTCCCGGCTGCGCCCGTACACCGACGACCGTCCCAAGCCGATGGTCGAGATCCCCGGTACGGGCACCCCGATCATCGGCCACCAGTTGACCTGGCTCGCCGAAGAAGGCGTGACGGACGTCGTGGTCTCGTGCGGCCACCTCGCCGAGGTGCTGCAGAAGTGGCTGGAGACGGCCGACCTGCCCGTCCGCGTCACCACGGTCGTGGAGACGGAGCCCCTCGGCCGCGGCGGTGGTCTGAAGTACGCGGCCGCCCACCTGCCCCACCCGGAGCGGCCCTGGTACGCCACCAACGGCGACATCTGGACCCGCTTCTCGCTTCGGGAGATGGCGGACTTCCACGCCGAGCGCGACGCGGTCGCCACCCTCGCGCTGGCGCGTCCGCGCATTCCGTGGGGTGCCGTGCAGACCGACGGGTTCGGTCACATCACGGACTTCATCGAGTCCCCGCCGTCGGCCTTCGAGATCAACGCGGGTGTGTACGTCTTCTCGCCCGAGTTCGCCGACCTGCTCCCGGAGCGCGGTGACCATGAGCGCACCACGTTCCCGCATCTGGCGCGGGAGCTGCGGCTCGCCGGCTTCCCGATCCCGCACGGGGCGTACTGGCGGGCCATCGACACGGCCAAGGACCTGACGGAGGCGGCCAAGGAACTGGCAGCGCTGGGCCGCTAGGGCACATCGACCGAGAGAAGGCCACCCGCACCGGCCGGCGCGGGTGGCCTTCTCGTGCCAGGACCCCGTTCAGCCCTTGCACAGCAGCGTCGCCAGGACCTTGCGCAGTGTCGGTTCCGGGTCCCGTACGGCCCCGGACGCGCGCCAGGCCACGTAGCCGTCCGGGCGGACGAGGACGGCGCCGTCGGGTGTCGTGCCGTGCGCCGTGGCCCAGTCGGTGTCGTCGTCCGGGGTGAGGTCGGTGCCGATGCGGTAGGGGGCGAGGTGTACGACGTCGGTGTCGGCGATGCGGCGGGCCGCCTCGTGCCAGCCCGCGTCGCTGCGGGCGTCGGTGAGCAGGACCAGCGAGCGTTCGTACAGGTCGAGGGTGGACAGGCGCTTGGCGCCGCGCCGTAGCCACTGGTGCGGGGCACGGGTGCCCGGGTCGCCCGTGAGGCGCAGGGTCTCGGGAACCACGGGCTGCTCGCGGTCGGCGCCGATGACGGCGCCCTCGGGGTAGCGGTAGCCGAGGACGACGTTGAGGATGCCGCCGCGCCTGCCGCCGCCGACGCCGGGCGCGGGGGCGAAGCCGGGGTGGCTGTGTTCGACGGAGCGGGCGGAGGCGCGGGCGCTGGTGGTGAGGGCGACCGGGCGGCGCTCGGCGCCGTACGTCTCCAAGAGGCCGGGGCCTGCCCAGCCCTCCAGGACCGCGGCGAGTTTCCAGGCGAGGTTGTGGGCGTCCTGGATACCGGTGTTGGAGCCGAACGCGCCGGTGGGGGACATCTCGTGGGCGGAGTCGCCGGCGAGGAGGACGCGGCCGTGGCCGTAGCGGTCGGCGACCCGTTCGGCGGCGCGCCAGGAGGCCTTGCCGGTGACTTCGATGTCGAGGTCGGGGGCGCCGACGGCTCGGCGGATATGGCGCCCGAGGCGTTCCTCGGTGAACTCGGCGAGGGTTTCGCCGTGCTCGGGGTGCCAGGGGACGTGGAAGACCCAGCGTTCCTGGTTGTCGACGGGCAGGAGGGCGCCGTCGGCTTCCTCGTCGGTGAGGTAGCAGCAGATGAAGCGGCGCTCGCCCACGACGTCGGCGAGCAGCTTGGAGCGGAAGGTGACGCTGACGTTGGCGAAGAGTTCGCCGGGGCCGCTCTGCGTGATGCCGAGCCGGTCGCGGACGGGGCTGCGGGGGCCGTCGGCGGCGACGAGGTAGTCGGCGCGGACGGTGTACAGCTCGTCGGTCTCGCGGTTGCGGACGTAGGCGGTCACCTTGCCGGCGCTCTGCTCGAACGACTCCAGTTCGTGGTAGTAGCGCAGGTGGCCGCCGAGCTGGCGGGCGCTGTCGAGGAGTACGGGTTCGAGGTCGTTCTGGCTGCACAGGCACCAGCCGCTGGGGCTGAGCCTGGCGAGCCCGCCGCCCGGGTCGATGTGCTTGAACAGCCATTCTCCGGCGTCGCCGACGAGTGTCGGGGTCTGCAGGATGCCGTGGTTGTCGGCGAGGAGCGAGGCGGCGGCCCTGATGTCCTGCTCGATGCCCGCCACGCGGAAGAGTTCCATCGTTCGGACGTTGTTGCCGCGTCCGCGCGGGTGATGTGAGGTCCCGGAGTGCCGCTCGACGAGCATGTGGCGTACGCCGAGCCGGCCCAGGAAGAGGGACATGGACAGGCCCACCAGAGAGCCGCCCACGATGAGGACGGGAATCCGGTGGTCGGCCTTTTGGCGCATCGATGCCTCCAGGTGCAGAGGTACGTGTATGGGGGCTGGTGACTTCCTTGCCCTTTGCGAGCGGCTCCTGGTGCCCAGTCACCCACGTGGTTCATACGAGTCGCGCACTGGTGGGGAGCGGCACAGGATCAAGGCACGCTGACGTCGCGTCACCCGCGGCCGGCGTCCGCCTCTGCCCCGCCAAGGACCCCGTGAAGGAGATGTCCGCGAGATGACCACTACGTCTGAACGTGTTTCAGAAGCGCTGACACGGCAGGTGTCGAAAGTCTCCCAGTCCGTGTTCGACGGCTCCAGCCTCCGGGTCGTCCTGCTGGTCGACGTGTACGACGGAGCCCAGCAGCAGTTCCTGGAGGCATACGAGCAACTGTGCAGTCAGGTTGCGGCGGTTCCGGGCCATGTCAGCGATCAACTCTGCCAGTCCATCGAGAATCCATCCCAATGGCTCATCACCAGCGAGTGGGAGAGCGCTCCGCCGTTCCTCGCGTGGGTGAACAGCGAGGAGCACGTGCAGATGGTGCAGCCGCTGCACAGCTGCGTCCGGAACACCCGTTCGCTGCGTTTCCACGTGGTGCGTGAGACCGGCACCGCTGCCGGGCAGTCCCAGCCGCACCGACTGCAGACGTCGCCGCGGATCGGTGACGGTGTGATCCGGCACGCGCTGACGTTCACAGTGAAGCCGGGCAGCGAGCGGGAGGTCGCGAAGCTGCTCTCGAACTACGCGTCGCCCGAGGCGCAGGTGGACGACACGACGCGGCTGTGCCGCACGTCGCTGTTCATGCACGGCAACCGGGTGGTGCGGGCGATCGAGGTGCGCGGGGATCTGCTCTCGGCACTGAGGCACGTTGCGCAGCAGCCGGAGGTGCGGGCGGTCGAGGAGGCCATCAACCCGTATCTGGAGCAGGACCGGGATCTCAACGACCAGGCGTCGGCGCGGGTGTTCTTCACCCGGGCAGCACTGCCGGCGGTGCATCACGTGATGTCGGACGAGCTGTCGGAGGGTGAGCGGTCCGCGCTGTACTACCCGGCCAAGCCGGGGCAGGGGATGCGGCTGGCGGAGCTGCTGGCACAGGTCGACGAGACGGCGGTGGAGGTCGCCGATGCTCCGGTGCTGCGCAGCACGATCTTCCAGCGTGACGACGTCGTCGTACGGCTGGTCGACGTGCGTGCGGGGCGCAGCGTGGATGTCCTGCCGGAGTCGGCGGCGGGTGCCGAGCTGAAGTCGCTCCTGTACGGCGGCGCCGTCCGCATGGACCTCATCACCGACCGTCGTTCGCCGGACGCCTGAACGGCTGCCTGCGGCCACGTCCATCGTCTCGACGCAGCACATATACGGAGGAACGTCGTGATCAAACCCCGTCCGAGAATCGTCGACCTGAGTGAGGTCGAGCCCAACGTCAGGCGCGGCGGCGATCTGCGCGCCATGCTCACCCCGGCCACGGTGGGCTCCACCAGCGGTTTCATGGGCGTGGCCATCGTGCAGCCCGGTGAGCGCATCGGAGAGCACTACCACCCGTACTCCGAGGAGTTCGTGTATGTCGTCTGCGGCCGGCTGGAGGTCGACCTGGACGGCGAGGCATCGCCGCTGCGGCCCGAGCAGGGGCTGATGATCCCGGCTCATGTCCGCCACCGGTTCCGCAATGTGGGCGAGGTGGAGGCGCGGATCGTCTTCCATCTGGGTCCGCTGGCGCCGCGCCCGCAGCTGGGGCACGTGGACACGGAGGAGACGGACGTCATCGGCGCCGCCGCCGTGGTGACGGAGGCGGCGGGAGCCGGCGCCTCGCACGTGGCCGGCCGAGGGCAGGTTCCTTCATGACCCGGCGGGTGGCGGTCACCGGCATAGGCATCGTGGCCCCGGGCGGGATCGGTGCTCCGGCGTTCTGGGATCTGCTGGTCGGCGGCCGTACGGCGACGCGGGGCATCACGCTCTTCGACCCGGTGGGGCTGCGCTCGCGGATCGCGGCGGAGTGCGATTTCGATCCGGAGGCCTACGGGCTGGACGCGGAGCAGGTCGAGCGGGCGGACCGGTACATCCAGTTCGCCATGGTCGCCGGGGACGAGGCGGTCCGGGACTCCGGGCTCGACCTGGCCCTGGAGGATCCGTGGCGGGTCGGGGTGTCCCTGGGCAGCGCGGTGGGTGGGACCACCCGTCTCGAGCGCGACTACGTCCTGGTGAGCCATGGCGGGCAGCGCTGGGACGTGGATCACGAGCGGGCGGATCCGCAGCTGCACCGGGCGTTCTCGCCGAGCACGCTGGCCTCCGCGGTGGCGGAACGTTTCGGCGCGCAGGGGCCGGTGCAGACCGTCTCCACGGGCTGCACCTCCGGACTCGACGCCGTCGGATACGCCTTCCACACCGTCGAGGAGGGCCGGGCCGACGTCTGCATAACCGGCGCGTCGGACTCGCCGATCTCCCCGATCACCATGGCCTGCTTCGACGCGATCAAGGCCACGTCCCCCAACAACGACGATCCCGCGCACGCCTCCCGGCCCTTCGACAACAACCGTGACGGGTTCGTCATGGGCGAGGGCGGCGCGGTGCTCGTCCTGGAGGAACTGGAACACGCGAGGGCCCGCGGCGCGCACGTCTACTGCGAGCTCAGCGGCTACGCCACCTACGGCAACGCCTACCACATGACCGGCCTGACCAGCGAGGGCCTGGAGATGGCCCGGGCGATCGAGGTCGCCCTCGACCACTCCCGGCTCGACCCGACGGCCATCGACTACGTCAACGCCCACGGCTCCGGCACGCGGCAGAACGACCGCCACGAGACGGCCGCCGTGAAGCGGGCCCTGGGACAGCACGCCTACGACACGCCCATGAGCTCCATCAAGTCCATGGTGGGGCACTCCCTCGGGGCGATCGGCGCGATCGAGGTCGTGGCCTGCGTGCTGGCCCTGGCCAAGCAGGTCATACCGCCGACCGCCAACTATGAGACCCCCGACCCCGAGTGCGACCTGGACTACGTCCCGCGCGTCGCCCGCGAGCGCAAGCTGAACAGCGTGCTCTCGGTGGGCAGCGGGTTCGGCGGCTTCCAGTCCGCGGTGATCCTGACCCGTCCCAGGGAGTAGCGAGAGGACACGATGAGCGCAGCCCACGAACGGCGCGCGGCCGTCACCGGTATCGGTGTGGTCGCGCCCAACGGAACCAGCACCGACACTTTCTGGAAGGCCACCCAGGAGGGGCTCAGCGTCCTCGACCGGATCACCCGCGAGGGCTGCGAGGAGCTCCCCCTGAAGGTGGCCGGCGAGGTCCGCGCCTTCGACCCGTTCGCCGCGGTCGAGGAGCGGTTCCTCGTCCAGACCGACCGGTTCACCCACTACGCCATGGCCGCGGCCGACCTCGCCCTGGACGACGCCCGCCTGGGGCGGGCCGACACCGACGCCGCGCCGTTCTCCGTCGGCGTCGTCACCGCGGCAGGGTCCGGCGGCGGCGAGTTCGGCCAGCGCGAGCTGCAGCGGCTGTGGGGCAAGGGCAGCCGCTACGTCGGCCCGTACCAGTCCATCGCCTGGTTCTACGCCGCCTCCACCGGCCAGATCTCCATCCGCCGCGGCCTGAAGGGACCCTGCTCGGTGGTCGCCGCCGACGAGGCCGGCGGTCTGGACGCCCTGGCCCATGCGGCGCGGGCGGTGCGGCGCGGCACCGACGCGATCGTGGCCGGGTCGACGGAGGCGCCGCTGGCCCCGTACTCGATGGTCTGCCAGCTCGGTTACGAGGAGCTGAGCACCGTCGTCGACCCGAGCCGGGCCTACCGTCCCTTCACCGACGCGGCCTGCGGGTTCGTGCCGGCCGAGGGCGGCGCCATGCTCGTGGTCGAGGCGGACGACGCGGCCCGGGCACGCGGCGCGACCATCCGTGCCTTCGTCGCGGGGCACGCGGCGACGTTCACCGGCGCCTCGCGCTGGGACCGGTCCCGGGAGGGGCTCACCCAGGCGATCCGCGGCGCCCTGGACGAGGCCGGTTGTGCGCCCGAGGACGTCGACGTGGTCTTCGCCGACGCCCTCGGGGTGCCGGAGGCGGACCGCGCCGAGGCACTGGCCATCGCGGACGCCCTGGGCGCGCAGGGCAGACGGGTGCCCGTCACGGCGCCGAAGACCGGCATCGGCCGGGGCTACTGCGCGGCGCCCGTGCTGGACACCGCGGCTGCCGTGCTCGCGATGGAGCACGGCCTGATCCCACCCACCCCCAACGTGGTCGACGTCTGCCACGACCTCGACCTGGTGACCGGCCGCGCCCGCGCTGCCGAGCTGCGCACCGCGCTGGTCCTCAGCCGGGGACTCATGGGCTCGAACTCGGCGCTGGTGCTGCGGCACGCCGCCGCGGACCGACCCTGACGACCCCTGAGCAACCGTCCCCGGGCAACCGCCCCCGAGCAAACCGTCCTTGAGCAAACCGTCCTTGAGCAACCGTCCCCGAACAAAGGAGAGGAACCCATGAGTGCTCCGATCACCGTGGAAGAGCTGGCCGGGCTCATGAAGCAGGCCGCCGGGGTCACCGTCGCCCCACAGGACCTGGAGCAGCGGTACGACTCCGGCTTCGACGCCCTCGGCATCGACTCGCTGGGTCTGCTGGGCATCGTCGGCGAACTGGAGAACCGGCACGGCACGCCGATGCCGCCGGACGCGGAGCGCTGCAAGACGCCGCGGCAGTTCCTCGACCTCGTCAACAGCACACTGATGGCAGGAGCCTGAGATGGCAGGACACACGCAGAACGAGATCACCGTCGGCGCGCCGCTGGACCTCGTCTGGGACATGACCAACGACCTGGAGAACTGGCCGCGGCTGTTCAGCGAGTACGCCGCCGTCGAGGTCCTCTCCCGCGAGGGGAACAAGACGACGTTCCGGCTGACCATGCACCCCGACGAGAACGGCACCGTCTGGAGCTGGGTGTCGGAACGGACGCCGGACCGCGAGAAGCTCACCGTCAAGGCCCGCCGCGTCGAGACGGGTCCCTTCGCCCACATGGACATCCGCTGGGACTACGAGGAGGTCCCCGCCGGCACCCGCATGGTGTGGACGCAGGACTTCGCGATGAAGCCGGACGCCCCGGTCGACGACGACTGGATGACCGACAACATCAACAAGAACTCCAAGGTCCAGATGGCCCTGATCCGGGACAAGATCGAGAAGGCCGCCGCCGGACGCCGGTCCGCGCCGGCCCTGGCCGACTGAGCGGGACGGAAGGACGCATCCGATGCACCAGGCCCTGATCGTCGCCCGCATGGCCCCCGGTTCCGCCCCGGACATCGCCAAGATCTTCGAGGAGTCCGACCGGGGTGAACTCCCGCACCTCGTCGGGGTCGTGCGGCGCAGCCTGTTCCAGTTCGGCGATGTGTACATGCACCTCGTCGAGTCCGAGCGCGAGCCCGGCCCGGCCATCGCCAAGGTCACGAACCACCCCGAGTTCCGCGGCATCAGCGAGCGCCTGCAGGCGTACGTCAGCGCCTACGACCCGGAGACCTGGCGTTCTCCGAAGGACGCGATGGCTCAGCGCTTCTACCTCTGGGAGCGCGACTGAGGCGTCGTACACCCCCACAGGCCACCGGCCGCCGAACCCGCAGCATCGCGGGTTCGGCGGCCGGTGGCCCGTGGGGGCCGTCCGGGTCACCCGGGGACGTGGCAGTCGAACGCGTGCAGATACGGGTTGACCGGGCCGATGCTGTCGATGACGAGGCCCGCCGCGGTCAGTCGGCCGGTCATGCTGGCGGTGGTGTGCTTGGCACCGCCGACGTTCAGGAGCAGCAGCAGGTCCATGGCCGTGCTGAAGCGCATCGAGGGGGTGTCGTCGACGAGGTTCTCGATGACCACGACCCGCGTTCCGGGGCCGCCCGCCTCGATGACGTTGCGCAGCAGCCGCGCGGTGGACTCGTCGTCCCACTCGAGGATGTTCTTGATGACGTAGACGTCGGCTTCGACCGGCACGGACACCCGGGCGTCGCCGGGCACGATCCGGGCACGGCCGGCGAGATCGCCGCCCGGGAGCAGCCGCGGTACGGCGTTCTCCACGACGCGGGGCAGGTCGAGCAGACTGCCGCGCATCGAGGGGTACTTGTCGAGCAAGCTCGCCACCACATGCCCCTGGCCGCCGCCGATGTCCGCGACGGACTTTGCGCCGGACAGGTCGAGCAGGGCCGCCACGTCCCGCGCCGACTGCTCACTGGACGTGGTCATCGCCCGGTTGAAGACGTCGGCAGATTCGGGGGCGTCCTCGTTGAGGTACTCGAAGAACTCCTTGCCGTACAGGTCCTGTACGACGTTCCGGCCGGTGCGCACGGCCTCGTCCAGCCTGGGCCAGGCGTCCCAGGTCCACGGCTCGGTGCACCACAGGGAGATGTGACGCAGGCTGTTCGGGTCGTCCTCGCGCAGCAGCCGGGACATGTCCGTGTGCGCGAACGTGCCGTCGGGCCGCTCGGTGAAGACGCCGTAACAGGACAGGGCGCGCAGCAGCCGGCGCAGCGGCTTCGGGTCGGTCTTCACCGCGACCGCGAGGTCCTCCACGGTCGTGGGGGAGTCGCCGAGGGCGTCGGCGACGCCCAGCCGGGCGGCCGCGCGGACAGCAGCGGCACAGGCCGCGCCGAACACCAGCTCTCTCAGCCGCATGGACGGTGGTGGGGCTTCCCCCTGTTCGGCCGGGGCCGAGAGCCTGGGGGCGGATGCGGTCGTCATGTGCCGCCTTCCTTCCTTCGCGTGGGGGGGTCAGCACATTCCGGACGGCTTGGAGACCCGGCATGCGTTGCGTGTGAAGGTGTTGCCGTTGCGCCTGGCGGTCTCGGTGTTGACCAGGTCGGCCGGGGAGTTGTTCCTCAGCGTGTTGTAGCTGATCCGGTTCCGCGTGTTGACGGCGCCCACCATGCTCTTGAACAGGACGACACCGCCTGCGAACGGCGACTTGCCCGCGTTGCCCGTGATCAGGTTCCGGGTCACCAGGGTGTCCTCGGCGCCGGTCAGGACGACGCCGGCGCCCTGCAGGACGGGCAGCCGGGCGGACTTCGGGCAGACCTTGTTGTTCTTCGTGATGCGGTTGCCCCGCACGGTCAGGGCGCCGGCCTGCGGCTTGTTCTCGTCGCCGACGACGAAGACACCCCCGCAGTTGCCCGTCACGTAGTTGTTCGCGACGGTGAGGTTGCGCACCCGCCGGGCGGAGAAGCCGATCCGGTTGTTCTCCAGCCAGTTGCCTTCGACGACCGCGCCCTTGGTGTCCAGGGCGCCGGCCTCCTCCGTGATGGTGTTGGCGAGGAACAGGCCCGCGTCGTCGTTCTCCCGGGCGTAGTTGCCGCGGAGTACGCCGCGGACGGAGCGCTCCTGGGCGATGCCCCACACCCCGTTCTTCACGGCGTACACGCCGCTCACGGTCATCCTGTCGGTTCCCATGCCGAACACGCCTGCCTTGCTGAAGCCCCTCACGGTCAGGTTGGCGACGGTGACGCCCTCGACGTCACGTTTCTTGGTACCGAAGACGCAGATCCCGTTGCCGCCCTCGGCACAGGACTTGGGAACCTTCTTGGTGCCGCCTTCCTTCGGGGCGCCCTTCTCGGCCGCGGCCTTCTTGCCGGCGGCCTTCTTGGCGGACGGTTCGATCACGGTGCCGCGGCCCATGCCTCGCAGGGTCACCCAGGGCGTGCGGATCGTGACGCTCTCGCGGTAGGTGCCGGGGGCCACCAGGACGGTGTCTCCGGGCCGGGCGGCGTTGACCGCCTTCTGGATCGAATCCCCGGGGCGGACCACCAGGGCCGAGCGGGCGGCGGTCGCCGGGGTGGCGCCGAGCCCCGTACCGATGAGCGCGGCAGCGCACGCCAGGTACGTAATGTGGTATTTCTTCATGTTGAGTAAGGTAAGTCCGATTAGCTCCAAGGCCAGTTGGATGGGCCGTCCGGCGGCGTGTCACCGGCGCAGCGCGCGCCCGGTCTCCAGTTGCACGGTTTCCAGCAGACGGTGCGCCTCCGCCTCCCACAGACAGTTCTGCAGTACCCGCCCCAGCGTCCATGCCCTGGCCCGCTCCCGGTCCAGGCCCAGTGCGTCCGTCAGGGCGTCGAAGCGCCACCGGGTCTCGGCGGGGTCGTAGCGGTTGACGAGCGCCGGGAGCAGTTCGAAACCGGGGTCGCCCGCCAGCGGTTTGGGGTCTATGGCCAGCCAGTCGGCGCGGTCGGCGGCGAGGACGTTGGCGTAGTGCAGGTCCCAGTGGAGCAGCCGGTCGCCGGGCTCGGCCACGACCTCGCGCACCGCGGCCACACAGTCCCGCAGCAGCCGCCGGTCCGCCGCCTCGCCCACCCGCTCCAGCACCGCCGGCGCCCGCTCGAGCATCGCCCGCGCGACGGCGTCGAGGGTCCGCAGTCCCGGTGGGGCCGGTACGGCGGTCAGCCGGGCCAGCAGCGCGCCGATGACGCGCACCGCCTCGCGGGCGTCCGGCACGTCGGAGAGCGTGCGGGTATCGTCGAGGCGCTCGAGGAGCAGTGTGCCGGTGGGTTCGTCGTGCTCCAGGAGGCGTACGGCACCCGCACCGTCCCAGGCGCGCAGCGCGAGCGGCTCGCCCGCGGTCTCCTCGTCGAGCGGCTGGAGCTTCAGCGCCGCACGCGTGTTGTCGTCCCGGACCACCGGAAGGACCAGCGCGCACACGCCGTACATCGCGGGCCCGTCGACCCGCAGCCCCCACCGACCGGCGAACTCCCGGGCCCGCCCGGGCAGGTCCGCGGCGAACGCGCGCCCGGCCGCCCCGTTCCACCTCTCCAGCGAAGCGGCCAGTTCGCCAGGCACCTCGATCACCTTCCCGACCATACTGACCTGTGTGAACGGGGTCATCCGGATTCGGCGTGGGCTCGGGACGGTGGCGGGCTACCTCCGCAGCGCCCCGGGAACGTACGGCTGGCTGCTCGTCCTGTTCGTCACGACCGTCGCCCTGCACCACATGTCGCCGGAGTTCGAGCAGCAGTTCCTGCGGCAGCGCTCGACCAACATCCGTGAGCTGTCCGAAAACCCCGTGCGGGTGCTCATCTCCAGCGCGATGTGGATCGACGGCGGACACTGGCTGCCGTACGCCTTCCTGTACACCGTTTTCCACGCTCAGGTCGAACGCTGGCTGGGCACCCTGCGCTGGCTGGGGGTGTGCGCGTCCGCGCACGTGTTCGCGACGCTGCTGAGCGAGGGCGTCCTGCTGAACGCCATCCGGGAGGGGATGGCCCCGATCTCGGCGGTCAACACCCTGGACATCGGCGTGAGTTACGCCCTCGCCGGCGTCATCGCCCTGCTCGGCTACCGCATCGCCGCACCCTGGCGCTACCCGTACCTGCTGGTCGTCTTCGCCCTGTACGGCATCCCGCTCGCCACCGACCGCACCTTCACCGACTTCGGGCACTTTGTCTCGATACTGATCGGCCTCGCCTGCTATCCGCTGGTCAGAGGCCGCGGAAAAGCATGGAATCCGAAGGAGACACTGGCCGCCCTCAGGAGTTAACGTCCCGCCATGAGCAGCTCGGCAAGCGGTGTCGTCAACGGTGGCATCTCCTTCTGGTACGCGGACGACGGTCTCCCGGCCGTACGGGAGCCCCTTGACGGCGACGCGTCCGCCGACGTCGTGATCGTCGGCGGCGGCTACACGGGACTGTGGACCGCGTACTACCTGAAGACGGCCGCGCCCTTCCTGCGCATCACCGTCCTGGAGCAGAAGTTCTGCGGCTACGGCGCCTCGGGACGCAACGGCGGCTGGCTCTACAACGGCGTCGCGGGCCGCGACCGGTACGCGAAACTGCACGGCCACGAGGCCGCCGTACGGCTGCAGAAGGCGATGAACGACACCGTCGCCGAGGTCGTCGCCGTCACCGAGGCCGAGGGCATCGACGCCGACGTCCACCGCGGCGGGGTGCTCGAAGTGGCGACCACGCCCGCGCAGTTGGCGCGGCTGAAGGCCTTCCACGCGCACGAGCTGTCGTACGGCGAGAAGGACCGCGAGCTGTACGGCGCCCGCGAGACGCGCGAGCGGATCCGCGTTGCCGACGCGGTCGGCGCCACCTGGACCCCGCACGGCGCCCGGCTGCACCCGGTGAAGCTGGTGAAGGGCCTGGCGGCTGCGGTGGAGGCGCTCGGCGTGACCATCCACGAGTCGACACCGGTGACCGAGATCCGGCCCAAGCACGCCGTCACCCCGTACGGCACCGTCCGCGCTCCCTACGTCCTGCGCTGCACCGAGGGCTTCACCGCCTCGCTCAAGGGCCAGAAGCGCACCTGGCTGCCCATGAACTCCTCGATGATCGCCACCGAGCCGCTCACCGACGAGCAGTGGGCGCAGGTCGGCTGGGACGGCCGGGAGACCTTGGGCGACATGGCGCACGCCTACATGTACGCGCAGCGCACCGCCGACGGCCGTATCGCGCTCGGCGGACGCGGAGTGCCGTACCGCTTCGGCTCGCGCACCGACAACGACGGCCGCACCCAGGAGACGACCGTCGAGGCACTGCGGGAGATCCTGGTCCGCTTCTTCCCGTCCCTGGCCGGGCTGCGCGTCGAACACGCCTGGTCCGGCGTCCTCGGCGTGCCCCGCGACTGGTGCGCGACCGTCACCCTGGACCGCTCGACGGGCCTCGGCTGGGCGGGCGGCTATGTCGGCTCCGGCGTCGCCACCACCAACCTCGCCGCCCGCACCCTGCGGGACCTGGTCCAGCAGGACTCCGGACAGGGCGGCCGCACCGAGCTGACCGACCTGCCGTGGGTCGACCACAAGGTCCGCAAATGGGAGCCCGAGCCGCTGCGCTGGCTGGGCGTCCAGGGCATGTACGCCACCTACCGCGCCGCCGACGAGCGCGAGCGCCGCACCCACAGCGCCGACTCGTCCCGGCTGGCGCGGATCGCGGACCGGGTGGCGGGGCGGCACTGACCGGCAAATAGTCTCGCCCCATGATTCGCACCGCGACCCCCGCCGATGTCCCCGCCCTCCTCGCCCTGATCCGTGAACTCGCCGCCTACGAGAAGGCCCCGCAGGAGGCGCGGGCGACCGAGGAGCAGTTGCGCGACGCGCTCTTCGGCGAGCGGCCGGCCGTCTTCGCGCATGTCGCGGTGGACGACACCAGCGGCGAGACGGTCGGCTGCGCTCTGTGGTTCCTGAACTTCTCGACCTGGCGCGGCGTTCACGGGATCTATCTGGAGGACCTGTACGTCCGTCCGCAGGCCCGCGGCGCCGGGCACGGCCGGGCCCTGCTGACCGAGCTGGCCCGCCTGTGCGTGGAGCGCGGATACGAGCGTCTGGAGTGGTCGGTGCTCGACTGGAACGAGCCCGCCATCGGCTTCTACGACGCCCTCGGCGCCCGCCCGCAGGACGGCTGGACGGTGTACCGCCTGACGGACGGGGCGCTGGCCGAGCTGGGCGGGTCAGGTGACTGACCCGCGGCGCTTCAGCTCACCGACTCGGGTACGGGTGCCTGTGCCGGGGCACCTTGCCCCGGCGCCTTCTGTGTGACCATCAGGCCCGCGACCAGGCCCGCCAGGAGCATCACGCCGGCCGCCCACCAGATGGCGACCGTGTACCCGTGGACCACGCCCGCCGCGGACACGGCCGCCTTCTGCGCGGGGCTGTGCAGGTGCGCGGCGATGTAGGTGGCGCTGCTGGTGGTGGCGATCGTGTTGAGCAGGGCCGTACCGATCGAACCGCCCACCTGCTGGGCGGTGTTGACGGTCGCCGAGGTGACGCCGGAGTCCTGCGGGGCGACGCCCGCGGTGGCCGTCGCGAACACCGGCATGAACGTGAGGCCCATGCCGAGGCCCATCAGGAGCAGGGCGGGCAGGATCTCGGAGGCGTAGGAGGAGTCGACCGTCATCCGGGTCAGGATCAGCATGCCGCTCGCCGCGAGGATCATGCCGGGGACCATGAGCATGCGCGGGGCCACCCGCTGCAGGAGCCGGGCGGAAATCTGCGTGGAGCCGACGATGATCGCGGCGGTGAGCGGGAGGAAGGCCAGGCCCGTCCTGAGGGGCGAGTAGCCGAGGATGACCTGGAGGTAGTAGGTCATGAAGAGGAACAGGCCGAACATGCCGATCACGGCCAGTGCCATCGTCAGGAAGCAGCCCGCGCGGTTGCGGTCCTTGACGATGTGCAGCGGGAGCAGCGGCACGGGCGCCCGGGTCTGCCACCACACGAACGCCGCGAGCAGACAGGCGCCGCCCGCGAACAGGGCCAGCACCAGCGGGTCGCTCCAGCCGCGCGGCTCGGCCTCGCTGAAGCCGTAGACGATCGCGACCAGTCCGCCGCAGCCCAGCAGGACGCCGGGCACGTCGAGGCGGGCGCCGCCGGCGCGGGGGCGGTCGTGCAGCAGGGCGAAGGCGCCGAAGACCGCGACGATCGCGATGGGCACGTTGACGTACAGGCACCAGCGCCAGTTCAGGTACTCGGTGAGCAGACCGCCGACGATGAACCCGATCGCCGAACCGCTGCCCGCGAGGGCGCCGTAGATGCCGAAGGCCTTGCCCCGTTCGCGGGGGTCGGTGAACGTCGTGGTCAGCAGACTGAGCGCGGCCGGCGCGAGGACGGCCGCGAAGACGCCCTGCAGGGCGCGGGCGCCGAACAGCATGCCGGAGCCGGTGGCGGCGCCGCCCAGCGCGGAGGCGGCCGCGAAGCCGACCAGCCCGATGATGAAGGTGCGTTTGCGGCCGACGAGATCGGCTATTCGGCCGCCCAGCAGGAGCAGTCCGCCGAAGGCCAGGGTGTAGGCGGTGATCACCCACTGGCGGTTGGCGTCGGACATGCCCAGGTCGTGCTGTGCGGAGGGGAGCGCGATGTTCACGATCGTGGCGTCCAGCACCACCATCAACTGGGCGAGGGCGATGACCACGAGACCCCACCAGCGGCGGGGGTCGGCTCCTCCGGTGGGCTCACCCTTTCGGGTGATATTCACCTGGTCGGAAGACCACGAAACGGGAGGCGTCGCATCCCGGGATGTGCTGTTCCTGGTCACGGTTCCAGGACCACCTTTCCAATGGTTCGACGTGATTCGAGTGCTCGGTGTGCGGCTGCCGCCCCGGCCAGCGGGAAGCGGGTGAGCGCGGGTGTGAGGCGTTCCTCGGCGGCCTCGACGAGGGCGCGCAGCTCGAGGGCGCGCAGGGGGTCGGGGCCGCCGACGCGGGCGAACATCGCCGGGCCGAGCACCTGTTGAGAGACCCCCTCGACGAGATACGGCCGCCCGTCGGCGAGGCCTGAGCCCGACCAGCCGAAGACGAGGTGCCGGCCGCCGTCGCCGAGCAGTGCGACCGCCTCGCGGGCGACGTCCCCGCCGACGCCGTCGAACACGACGGTGGCCACCCGGCCGCCCAGATACGCGCGGACCTTCCCCGGCCAGGCGGGATCGGTGTAGTCGACGGCGAGATCGGCGCCGTTGTCCCGCACCCGCGCGACCTTTTCGGTGCCGCCCGCGAGCCCGACGACGGTGGCGCCGGCGTTGCGGGCGTACTGCACGAGCAGCGTGCCCAGGCCCCCCGCGGCCGCCGGGACGACGGCCACCGAGTCCGGGCCCAGCTCGGCGAACTGCACGATCCCCAGCGCCGTACGTCCCGTGCCGATCATGGCGACGGCCTCGGCGAAGTCCAGGTTCCGCGGCAGTTCGTGGACGCGGTCGACGTCGGTGACCGCCAACTCGGCGTAGCCGCCCGGCGCGAACCCGAGATGGGCCACCACGCGTCTGCCGAGCCACAGTTCGGCGACCCCCTCGCCGAGTGCTTCTACGACACCGGCCACCTCACGGCCGGGCACGGTCGGCAGGGCGGGCAGCTCGGGCAGCGGGCCTCGGTGGCCCTGGCGCAGGGCGGTGTCGAGCAGATGGACACCGGCGGCGGCGACGGCGATACGGACCTGACCCGGACCGGGCGCAGGGTCGTCGACCTGCTCATAGGTGAGGTTCTCGGCCGGGCCGAAGGCGTGCAGACGGATGGCGTGCATGGTCAAATCCCCCCCAAGACGTACGTGCTGTTGTGGCCATCCACTCTTCGACCTCAAGCGTGCTTGAGGTCAAGGGAGTGCCGGCCGAGGGCCAGGGACATGGCGGTCAGGGCGCTGTTGAAGGACACCTCCGACAGCACACCCGGCGCGGCGACCTGGTCACCGGCCAGATAGACCCCGTCGCCCCGGTCGATGGCGGGCCGGTCGCGCCAGCTGGTGCCGGGCAGGTCGACGGCTCCGGTACGGCCGCTCGCCACGGCCTCGCGACGCCAGGTCACCCTCTCCCGCCAGCCCTCGAACGCCAGGTCCAGAAGCTGTTCGGCGCGGGTGGCGCCGTCGGCGCGGGACTCGTGCGGGGCGATCGGGAACTGCCCCTGGATCAGCTGCTCGCCGGCCGGAGCGAGGGAGCGGTCCTGTGCGGTGAACCGTTCGATCCATCCCGGCGCGTCCAGGTCGGACACGGCGAAGGCGTCACCGCGCCGCGTCCGCACGGCCAGATCGATGAGGGCCGTACGGCCGCCGGTCCAGGTCAGCGAGTCGTCACCGAGCAGCCGGCGGGCCGCGTCCAGCGAGGTGGCGACGACGACGGGCGTGTCCGTCGGCAGGGTGTCGACGCGGGACAGGGTCTCCATCCTTACCCCGAGGTTCCAGGCCCGCGCGGCCATCCGGTCGATGACGGTGGCCCAGCCGCCACGCGGACAGTGCGCCTCGATCGGCAGTCTGGCCGCCCGGCGCAGCCGCTCCTGCACGAACGCGGCGGACAGGGCGCCCGGGTCGTGGTGGAAGAGGGCCACGGCCGAGTAGTGCGCGGCGGCCCGTGCCCCCTCTTCGCCCGCCTCCTCGGTCGCCCAGCTCAGGAAGTCCCTGTCGACGGGCGCCTGCCGGGCGCCCCGGCGCAGCAGCTTGAGCAGCGCGAACGGCGGGGTGCGGCGCAGGACTCCGTGATGCCGGAGCCTGAGCCGGGCCAGGGGCGGACTCGGGGCCGGCGGCCCGATGAGGCCGCGCTGCTTGAGCCAGGACCAGTGCGGGCCGCCGCTGTAGAGGGCGTGCGGGCCCTCGTTCGTCCGGTACGGCCCCTCCGCGGTCCGTGCCCGCCCGCCCAGGGTGTGGTGGGCCTCGTACACGGTGACCTTGGCGCCCGCCTCGGCGGCGGAGATGGCCGCGGTGAGACCGGCGAAGCCGCCGCCGACGACGGTGATGCGGTGCATGGCTGGGGGTCTCCCTCTGCTCGGGTCGACTTTCCGTGGCTATGACGGGTCGAGTGCCGCGGAATGTGACATCAGCCGATGGCGAGATGGGTTCTCGCAGGTCGGGGCGATTGTCAGTGGAGGGGTGCAGCATGGGGGGCATGGCGAGGAGAGCGACTGGAGGAACGGGTGGAGCGGGCGGGAGCGGCGTCCGCGCGGCCCGCCGTCCGGAGCTGCGGCTGCCGCCGCTGGAGGCGTATGGCGGGGCGGAGTTGGAGCCGGACGGGGACTACGACGGACTCGCGTTCCGGGAGGTGGATTTCACCGGCCAGGACGGGGCCGGGGCCCGCTTCATGGACTGCGCGCTGACGGGCTGCGCGCTCGACGAGACGAGACTGCGCCATGCCCGCATCTTTGATACGGCCCTCACGGCGGTCCGGGGTGTGGGCACCGACCTCGCCGAGTCCACCCTGCGCGACGTCGAACTGACCGAGGCCCGCCTGGGCGGCACCCAGCTCCACGGCGCCGTCCTGGAGCGGGTAGTCGTCAGAGGCGGGAAGATCGACTACCTCAACCTCCGCAAGGCCAGGCTCAGGGACGTCGTCTTCGAGGGCTGCGTCCTGGTCGAGCCCGACTTCGGCGGCGCCCACCTGGAGCGCGTCGAGTTTATGGACTGCGCCCTCAAGGGCGTGGACCTCGGCGGGGCGACACTCAAGGACGTGGACCTGCGCGGGGCCGTTTCGCTGGAGATCGCGAGGGGGGTGGAGCGGCTGGCGGGGGCGGTGATCAGTACCGGGCAACTGCTGGATCTGGCACCGGTGTTGGCGGCGGAGCTGGGGATCAGGGTGGAATGAGCGAGCTGCTCACGGCACCCGGGGAAAGCGGGCCTGCAGCGTCCAGATCGCCGGGTTCTCCGACAGGTCCTCATGGAGGTCGGTGAGGTCCGCGATCAGGTCGTGCAGGAAGTCCCGTGCCTCCCGCCGCAGTTCGGTGTGCGGGAAGGTGAGCGGGGCCTCCTCCGCGGGCATCCAGTCGGCTTCCACGTCCACCCAGCCGAAGCGGCGCTCGAAGAGCATGCGGTCGGTCGACTCCGTGAAGTCCAGTTCCGCCCGTTGGGGACGGGACGCGCGCGAGCCCGCCGGATCCCGGTCCAGCCGCTCCACGATGTCGCACAGCGCCCATGCGAAGTCGAGCACCGGCACCCATCCCCAGGCTGTGGACAGCTCGCGGTCCGACTTGGTGTCGGCGAGATAGACGTCCCCGCAGAACAGGTCGTGCCGCAGAGCGTGGACGTCCGCACGGCGGTAGTCGGTCTGCGGAGGGTCCGGGAAGCGGTTGGAGAGGGCGTAGCCGATGTCGAGCACGGGTGTGATGGTGTCACGGCGGCGGGACCGCCGCGGCGCCGGCCACCCGGGCCGCGCGGGCCGCGAACGACGCCGCCGAGAAGCAGAACCAGCGCGTCACCGTCGCCGTCGTGGACCGCAGCGGCAACACGGTCGTCATGCTCCGTGGCGACGGCGCGGGCCCGCAGTCGTACGAGTCGGCCGAGCGCGAGGCGTACACCGCCGTGTCCTGGAACACGCCCACCTCCGAGCTGGACAAGGGCGAGACGTTCCGCACCACCGTGCGCTACGCGGGCACCCCGAGCACGATCACCGACCCCGACGGTAGGCGTTGTCCACACCCGGCGTTCGGCCGGGCAGAGGTGAGGGTCAGTCGGTTCGTCCCCGGCCCTGCGCCTCCCACTCGTCCAGCAGCCCGGCGAGACCGGGCGGCCACACCGGCTCGCGCTCCTCGGCGAGTTCCTTACGGGTCCACCAGCGCCAGGTGAGGATGCCGTCCGCGGCGTGCGCGGCGGCCAGTTGGGGGCCGGCGAGCTCGCGGTGCGGACCTCGGGTGACATAGACGTGCTCGTGCTGGTGCACCGGGATGCTGGAGTGCGTGAAGTCGTGTTCCCATGTGCACAGCAGGGACCCCGGCTCCAGATCGGTCCAGCCGGTCTCCTCGCGCACCTCACGCAGCGCGCCCTCGCGCGGGCCTTCGTCGGCCTCCAACCCACCGCCGGGCAGCGCCCAGTGCACGCCGACCTCGACGTTGTCGTACCGGAACAGGAACACCGCGCCCTCCGGGTCCACCACGGCGACCCTGGCCGCCTGCCGCGGAGTCCGCAACACCTTGCGCAGGACGGCGCAGGGCCGACCGAGCGCGCGGTCCGGCCGCCGGTCGACGACCTCGTATCCGAGGGCGGTCCAGAAGGCCAGCCCCTTCGGGTTGTTGTCGAGAACGGCGAGGCGTACGGCCGTACGGCCCCCGGCGCGGAACCGTTCCTCGACCTGCTCGGCGATCCGCCGCCCGTGCCCGCGGCCCTGCACGGTCGCGTCCACCATCAGCAGCCCGATCCAAGGATCCGGGTCGGCCGGGTCCGGGTGGTGGGCGAGGGTCACCGCGACCCCGACCAGCCGCCCCTCGCTGCGCGCCAGCAGCACCTCCGCATCCGGGTGCGCCAACTCGTCGGCCAGCGCCGTCGCCACCTGCTCGGTCGTGACGTCGTCCGGGTCGGGAAAGTCACCGCTGAGCGCGTGGAACTCCCGGTTGGAGGCGTAGAGCGCGGTGAGTTCGGTGAGGAGGGGGAGCGGGATGTCGTGGTCGGGGGTGAGGTGCAGCGGCTCGAGGATCACGGTTGCACGGTACTGGGCGGTGGAGCGGGGCGCGGCTGACCAGCCTTGGCACAAGGTTGCCCGCGGTCAGCCGGCCGGTTCCGCGGTGGCCTCCGTGGCCGTCGCAGCGTCGACCGGGACCGCGCGGTCCTCGGGGCAGTCGATACGCCGTAGGAACAGCGGGATCAGGAGGAGCGGCGTGCAGCCGACCAGGAAGAACGGCAGCCGGCTGCCACAGCGGGCGGCCATCGGTCCGCCGAGGACACTCCCGACCGGGTTGATGCCCAAGGAGATCATCCGGTGCAGGGCATCCGCCCGACCCCGGAGGTGGTCGGGGGTCAGCCGCTGCCGCCACGACGTCGTGGCCACGCCCCAGACGGAGAACCCCGCGCCGGTGAGGGCCGGCCCCGCGAGGGCGACGACACGCCGCCGAGCGCGGAGGCGGCCGGCCACTATGCGGACACGTTCGGTGAGGAGTGGAGCGAACGAAACCGGCCACATCGCCGCGTGACACAGAAGGGCCCCCGGCTTTCGCCGGGGGCCCTCAATCTGCCTGCGCGGTACGTCAGACGTTCACGCCGAAGTCCTGCGCGATGCCCACCAGGCCCGAGGCGTAGCCCTGGCCGACCGCGCGGAACTTCCACTCCGCGCCGTTGCGGTACAGCTCGCCGAAGACCATCGCCGTCTCGGTGGCCGCGTCCTCCGACAGGTCGTAGCGCGCGATCTCGGCGCCGCCGGCCTGGTTGACGATGCGGATGTACGCGTTGCGGACCTGGCCGAAGTTCTGGCCGCGGTTCTCGGCGTCGTAGATGGAGACCGGGAACACGATCTTGTCGATGTCGGCCTGGAGCGCGGCCAGGTTGACGTTGATCGCCTCGTCGTCGCCCGCGCCCTCGCCGGTGCGGTTGTCGCCCGTGTGGACGATCGAGTTGTCCGGGGTCTGCTTGTTGTTGAAGAAGACGAAGTGTCCGTCCGAGTAGACCTTGCCCTCCGTGTTGACCGCGATGGCGGAGGCGTCGAGGTCGAAGTCCGTGCCGGTGGTGGTGCGGACGTCCCAGCCGAGGCCCACGGTGACGGCGGTCAGGCCCGGAGCCTCCTTGGTGAGCGAGACGTTGCCACCCTTGGACAGGCTTACAGCCATGGTTTGGGAGTCCCTTCCCTCGTTTTTCGTACGTAAGGCTTCGTACTGGGGACGAAGCTACCGTCACCCGGGACAACGTCGAGGGGGGTCCCGCCGGTTCCGGATGCCTTTACCTTTTTTACCGAGGGAAAACCGGGTGACGTGGACGGGACACACCCGGGAACATGGACGGCATGTCCGGTCCTTCTCGGGGGTCTGGGGGTTCGACCCCCGGAAAACACAGTATCCGCGGCTCCGTCTCGCTCCCCGAGGCCGAGCTTCTGTGGCGTTTCTCGCGGTCGTCCGGGCCCGGTGGGCAGCACGTCAACACCAGCGACTCGCAGGTGGAGCTGCGTTTCGACCTGGCGAAGACCGAGGCGCTTCCGCAGGTGTGGAAGGAGCGCGCGCTGGAGCGGCTGGCCGGGCGGCTCGTCGACGGCGTGATCACCGTGCGCTCGTCCGAGCACCGCTCGCAGTGGCGCAACCGCGAGGCCGCCGCCGTACGGCTGGCCGCCCTGCTGGCCGAGGCGACCGCACCCCCGCCCAAGCCGCGCAAGCCCACCCGCATTCCGCGCGGGATCAACGAACGACGGCTGCGGCAGAAGAAGCAGCGCTCGGAGACGAAGCGCGGGCGGACCGGGCGGGACTGGACGTAGTCCGGCCCGCGGCCCCGTCCTGTACGGCCCACAGCACTGCCCGTAGCCCCGCCCTGTCACAAACCACACCCCCCGATCCGTCAAACCCCTGACGACGGACCACGACGACGGGTGTGACCACGGATGAGCGAGAACGAGTTCCTGGCCGAGCGCTTCGAGGCGCACCGCAGCCGTCTGCGAGCCGTCGCCCACCGCATGCTCGGCTCGACCGCCGAGGCCGACGACGCGGTGCAGGAGGCCTGGGTCCGGCTCAGCCGCTCCGACGCCGGGGCGGTGGAGAACCTGGGCGGCTGGCTGACGACCGTGATCGGCCGGGTCTGTCTGGACATGCTCCGCTCCCGCAGGTCCCGTGCGGAGGAGCCCCTGGAGTCCGGTCCCGTGGTGGCGTCCGAGGCGTTCGACCCCGAGCAGGACGCCCTGCTCGCCGACTCGGTCGGGGTGGCCCTGCTCGTCGTCCTGGACACGCTCAGCCCTGCCGAGCGGCTCGCGTTCGTGCTGCACGATCTGTTCGCGGTGCCGTTCGAGGAGATCGCCGGGATCCTCGGGCGCTCGCCCGCGGCCGCGCGGCAGCTGGCCAGCCGGGCCAGGCGGCGGGTGCGGGGGGCGCCGGTCCCGGACACCGACCTCGTACGGCAGCGGGAGGTCGTGGACGCTTTTCTGGCCGCCGCGCGCGAGGGTGACCTCGAGGGGTTGCTGGCGGTGCTCGACCCGGACGTGGTGGCCCGCAGCGAGGGCGGGGTGACGTCGGGCGCGGTAGCGGTCGCGGCCGGCGCGCGGCGCTTCGCGAGCTTCTCCCGGGTGGCGCTCCCCGCCCTGGTGGACGGGGCGACGGGCCTGGTGGTCCTCGAAGACGGCCGCCCGGAACGGGCCCTGACCTTCACCTTCGCCCACGACCGCATCACGGTCATCGACGTCGCCCTGTCCCCGGAGCGGGTGTCGGAGCTCCACATCGACCTCGTGTAGGGGGCCGCTCCGGGGCTACGCCAGGTCCAGTACGCCCACCGTCTGCCCACCGCTCGTCTCCCCGGTCGTGCGGAAGCCCAGGGCGCCGTAGAAGCCCTCCGGGCCGGTGGGACCGGGGTGCCAGGTGACGTACAGCCGTGTGCCGCCCCGGCGGCGGATCTCGGCGGCCACGGAGTCGACCGCGAAACGGCCGTACCCCCGGCCCTGTGCCTCGTCGGCGATGTTCAGGCGCCACAGGCCCGAGCGGCGCACGGTGCCGTCCCCGAGCCAGTCGATGTCGAGGAAGGCCATCAGGAAGCCGACCGGACGGTCGGCGTCGACGATCAGCCGCGGCCAGGCGACCCCGACCGGATGCACGAATGCCTCCGCCAGCGAGTGCACCACCGGTTCGACCGCGTGCCGCTGGTCCGGCCGGATCTCGATGCCGAGGGCGGCTTCGAAATTCCGCGGTGTGACTTCTTCCAGGCGAGGCATCATCCGCGCACATTAGGCGGGCGGTTCACACAATCGCCACGGAATTTCCCCGCGTCCCTCTCGACGGCTTTTATCCCAACTGCCGGTACCGGCCCCGGAAATACAGCAGCGGCCCCCCGTCCGCGCTGGGCACCCGCGCGGTCAGCACCCGCCCGATCACCAGCGTGTGGTCCCCGGCCGTCACTCGCTGTTCGGTGCGGCACTCGAGGGTCGCCAGGGCGCCGCCCACCACAAGAGCGCCGGACGCCTCCCCGCGGACGTACGCGATGTCCTCGAACAGGAGCCGGTCGCTGATACGGCCCCGCATGGCGAAGCGGCCCGCGATGTGCCGCTGGCTCTCGGAGAGGACGGAGACCGCCCACAGGGGCTGCTCGTCGAGCAGGTCGTCCATGCGGGAGCCCTCACGCAGGCTGACCAGCACCAGCGGCGGGTCCAGCGACACGGACAGGAACGCCGTCGCCGTCATGCCGACGTCCTCGCCGACCGGTGCCGAGGGGTCGTCCGGGTCGAGCGGCGGCTCCTGCGCGGTCACCAGGACCACGCCCGCGGCCAGCCGGGACATGGCGGCCCGGAACTCGTCGTTGCTCACCCCCACAGGATGCCCGGGGGTGGCAGTCAGGGTCTGGGAACGCTGTGGAGCGGGGTTGTTCGGCACGGCGGAAACGCTAGTGTTCGCCCCGCACGGACCGCATCGGGCCTCCGCCCGAGTCCGGTCCTAGGACCATGGGACGACCGGTGGTGACGGTTCGTGCACGATGTCCGCACTCCCGCTTGGCCTTCCTTTCGTAAACGCACAGGGAAAACACGGAAGCTCTACTCAATTGTTCACGTTCTCCTGTGACTTGAGTCACAAGGGCCATGAATTGTTGACCCTGTGTACCGAGTGGGGAGCGCGCTGTGATTCAGTGGCGGGGAAACCTGCAAGAGCATGGCAAGGGCACCACTGACTACAAGCGCCGGAGACAACCCTTCATTCGCTGCGAGGTCTCGGGGGGAGGGCGAGCATGGAGACCGAGTCGGAGCCGTACGTCCGTCTTGCGTCCCTGCGGCAACTGCACCAGGTCATGGCCGACATGAACACGGCACGCAGCCTGGCGGACACACTGCAGACCGTGGCCGACGGCGCGGTCAGCGCCCTCGGGTACGAGATGGCGTGCGTCAACCTCGTGCGCCCCGACGGCGACCTCGTCGTCGCCGCCTTCTCCGGCAACTCCGCCGCCGAGGCCCTCGTCACCGGCCGTGTCGGTTCGCGCGTCTCCTGGGAGCGCCGGCTGAGCATGGGCGAGGCCTGGGGCGACCTCAGGTTCATACCGCACACCGAGGGCTGGGTCCTCGACGAGGACGACGTACCGCAGTGGTTCACCGACGGCCCGGCGCCCCGCTTCGAGGACGAGTGGCATCCCTCCGACCGGCTCTTCGCGCCGATGTACACGCCCGGTGTGCAGGGCTCCTCCGGTGAACTGCTCGGCGTGATCTCGGTGGACCGCCCGCGCAACGGCCGCCACCCCGGCGCCTGGGGGCGCGAGGCCTTGCAGGTGTACGCGTTCCAGGCCGCCATCGCCATTAGCAACGCGCGTCTACGTGCAAATATGCAGCGCGCCCTAGTCCGCCTGGAGCGGGAGCAGCAGGCGCTGCGCGCCAGCGAGGAAAGCTTCCGTCAGGCGTTCGAGTACGCCCCCTCCGGCATGGCGATCGCCGAGATGGGCGGCGACCAGCACGGCCGCATCCTGCGTACCAACGACGCGCTGTGCCGCCTCCTGGGCCGCCCCGCCTCCGCGATGCGCCGCTACTCGTTCTCCGACCTCGTCCATCCCGAGGACATCGGCACCCTGCTGCGCACCTCGGCGGAGGGCGGGCGCGCGGAACTCCGTCTCGGCCGCCGGGACGGCTCCTACGTCTGGGTGTCCCTGCGCAACTCCGTCGTCGCCGACGCGGCCGACGGCCCCCGGTTCCTCCTCACCCACGTCGAGGACATAGAGGAGCGCAAGCGCCGGGAGCTCCAGCTCGCCCACCGCGCCTCCCACGACTCCCTCACCGGCCTTCCGAACTCCGCCGAGCTGCGCTCACGCCTGTCCGCCCGGCTCTGTCAGCGCCCCACGACCGCCGGCGTCATCGAGTCCCTGGACGCGGCCTACGGCCACCCCGCCTTCGACGTCAACGGCCACGGCTTCGACTTCGCGTCGAGCGGTGGCGCGGAGACGTACGACGGCTTCGACCACCATGTGCACACCGTCGCCCCCGAGGGCGGCCAGGACGACGGCACCAAGGGGCTCGCGGTCCTCTTCTGCGACCTCGACGGCTTCAAGTCGATCAACGACCGGTTCGGGCACAACGCGGGCGACGCGGTCCTCATCGAGGTCGCCCGGCGGCTGTCCCGGGGCGTGCGGGACGGCGACATGGTGGCCCGGCTCGGCGGCGACGAGTTCGTGATCCTCGCCGACGGGCTCGGCAAGGCCGACGCCCAGGACCTGGCCGTACGGCTGCGGAACGAGATCATCCAGCCCATCCGGGCCGAGGGACGGGCCGTGCGGGTGGGCGCCAGTTTCGGCATCGGATGGGCCCACTGCGGCATGACGGCGGACGAAGTGTTGAAATCCGCCGACGAGCGGATGTACGTCGAGAAACGATCTCGTCCCAAACAGCACAGGCGGGCGGGATGACCCCCAGGTCAGCGGTGCAATGAGTGCTGAGTCACCTGTTTGGGCCAGCCGGAGCGGGTAGGCTCGCTCTTCTGAAGCTGTACCGCATCCGCCGCACCTGTTGAGGAGTACCAAGGGATGACGCCCGGCAACAACGGCGCGAGCACGCCCGAGGACGAGGACCCGTTCGGCTATCTGTACGCCGACGGGCAGGCCCGAGGAGCCCAGCCGCCGTCAGGTGGCTACGGCTACCCGAACTCGGTCAGCAGGAGCAGGGTGCGCGCGGTCGGCGAGCGCCAGTACGGCGGCCAGCCCCCGCAGCAGCCCTCGTACGGCGGCCAGCAGACCGTCCCGCAGCCGCAGGGCGGGTACGGCCAGCAGACGGGTGACTACGGCCAGCAGCAGGGTGGCTACGGTCAGCCGAACGCCCACTACCAGGCGCCGGAGACCTTCCCCGGCAGCGCGCCGACCACCCAGCAGCCGGGGCCACAGGGCGGCGGCCGGGGGCGCGGGACGGGCGGGCCCAACACCAAGGGTCTGCTGATCGGCGCGATCGCGGTGGTCGCCGCGGTCGTCATCGGCATCAGCGTCGCCATGATCAACGGCAACTCGGACGACAAGAAGTCCGGCGACCAGGCCGGCGGCACCGCCCCGGCCCAGTCCCAGAGCGCCGAGCCGAGCACGTCGGGCAGCCACTCGGCGGCGCCCGCGGAGCTGCCGAAGATCGACGCCAAGGCGCTCCAGCTGGCCGGCACCGCCGCTCTGGCCGCGGACGTCCAGGGCGCCGAGTCGTCGGGCGGCACCTATGTGGGCGGTCTCAACTCGGTCGGCTCGTCGGTCACCTGGACCGTCGACAACATCCCCGCGAACGGCTTGTACACGCTCTTCGTGCGCTACAGCGCGGCCGGTGAGGACCAGTCGATGACGCTGAGCGTCAACGGCAAGCCGTTCGGCAGCAAGCTGAACCTCTCCAACTTCACGCACAACAACGACCCTTCGAAGGCCTGGACCAAGACCTTCGCCTATCCGACCCTGAACAAGGGCACGAACGTCGTCTCGCTGTCCTGCCAGGCCGGCGACAAGTGCGACATCCTCCTCGACCAGCTGTGGCTGAAGCAGGGCCAGGTCAAGAACTGACGGCCACGGGATGCGTCAAGCGGCGGTGACCTCCCCGGTCACCGCCACCCGGCCCAGCAGCTCCTCGTACGCCGTGCGGTCGAACTCGCCCGCCGCGGGGGCCAGTACGGTCGCCGCCGACAGGGCGACCGCGCGCGCCAGGCGCTCGGGCCAGGGCAGGCCGTCCGCCAGGCCCGACAGCAGGCCCGCCACCGCCGAGTCGCCCGCGCCCGTCGGATTGCCGTGCAGCCGCGTGGGCGGGGCGGCGCGCCAGCGCCCCTCGGGTGTGTGGGCCAGCAGGCCGTCCACGCCGAGGGAGGCGACCACCGCGTGCGCGCCGCGCCGGCGGGCGTCCCGGGCCGCGCGCAACGGCTCGTGGGAGCCGGTGAGTTCGGCCAGTTCCTCGGCGTTCGGCTTCACGACGTCCGGGCGGGCCGCCACACCGCGCCGCAGCGGCTCCCCGCTGGTGTCCAGGAGCACCGGTACCCCGGCCGCCCGCGCGACCCGTATGAGCCCCGCGTAGGCGCCCACGGGCACCCCCGGCGGCAGACTGCCGCACAGGGCCACCGCCGAGGCCGCGGCGAGCAGATCCTCGTACGACCGCTGGAAGGCCGCCCACTCGGCCGAAGTCACCTGCGGGCCGGGCTCGTTGAGCTGGGTCGTGTCGCCCGTGCGCTCGTCCACCACGGCGATCGTGCGCCGCGTCGCCCCGCCCACCGGAACCAGCGCGTCCACTATGCCCGCCGTCCCGGCGAGCCGCTCGCGCACCTCACGCCCGGTGCCGCCGCCCGCGAACCCGGCGACCGCCACCTCGTGCCCGAGGGCGGCGAGCACCCGGGCCACGTTGACGCCCTTGCCGCCGGGCCGTTCGACGACCTCGGAGACGCGGTGCGACGCGTGCGGGCGCAGGGACCGTACGCGATAGGTGAGGTCGAGAGCGGTGTTCAGCGTGACTGTGAGGATCACCCGGGCCGACCTCCCTCAAACTCCATGTGTTCGCCATGCGTTCGCGCCCCGATCATGCCAAAGAGACGGCGACCGGCCCAGACCAGGGGACGATCGGCGTCTCTTCACGCGTGCTCTACGGCGGGACGGATCAGGGCAGTTGGGGAGCGACCACCCAGGTGCCCTGCCGCATCACGCCCTTGAGATCGAAGTTCTCGTCGAGCAGGACGAGGTCGGCGAACCTGCCGGGCTCCAGGGAGCCCACCCGGTCGGCCATGCCGAGCAGCCGGGCCGGGTTGGCGGACAGGGCCGCCACGACGTCCTCCACCGGCAGCCGGTCCACCGTCACCGCGCGCTTGAACGCGCGGTCCAGGGTCAGCGTCGAGCCCGCGATCGAACCGCCGTGCACCAGACGGGCCACGCCCTCGCTGACCTCGACCTCCAGCGGGCCGAGCATGTAGCGGCCGTCGCCGATGCCGGCGGCGTCCATCGCGTCGGTGATGAACGCGACCCGCCCCGCGCCCGCGTGCCGGAACGCCAGCTCCAGCGCGGCCGGATGCAGATGCGTGCCGTCGTTGATCAGCTCGACGGTGACCCGCTCGTCCTCCAGGAGCGCGGCGACCGGGCCGGGGGAGCGGTGGCCGAGCGTGGGCATGGCGTTGAAGAGGTGGGTCGCGACGGTCGCACCCGCGTCGATCGCCTCCACCGTCTGCTCGTACGTCGCGTCCGTGTGCCCGACGGCGGCGATGACCCCGTGCTCCGCCAGCAGCCGTACCGACTCGATGCCGCCGGGAAGTTCGGTGGCGAGGGTGACCATCTTCGCCCTGCCGCGCGCGGCGTCGATCAGCTTGCGGACCTCCGCCGGATCCGGGTCGCGCAGCAGTTCCTCGGAGTGCGCGCCCTTGCGGCAGGGCGAGATGAAAGGGCCCTCGAAGTGGATACCGGCGAGCTCGCCCTGCTCGGCCAGCTCGGACAGCAGCCCGGCCTGCTTGACCAGGAAGTCCATGTCGTCGGTGACGGTGGACGCGACGAGCGTGGTGGTGCCGTGCAGCCGGTGGGTGCGGATGGCCGTCAGGACCTCGTCGGCCGTACCGGAGAAGGACGCGCCGCCACCGCCGTGGTTGTGGATGTCGACGAAGCCGGGCACCAGCCAGTGCCCGCGCACGTCGACGACCTCGGCGTCCGCGGGAGCCGCGCCCGCGATCCGCTCACCCTCGACGATCACGCGCCCGTCGTCCACGATCCCGGTGGGCAGCACCACCTGAGCACCGGCGAGAACCAAAGTGGGGGCCATCAGGCGCTTACCTCCGAAGGGTCAGTGGTGTCGAGAGCGTCGGTTGATTCGGGCGCGTCGGTCGTTGCGAGGAGGCCCCGGGCGAGGAGCCCCGCGCCCAGGCAGCCGGCCGTGTCTCCGAGGGCCGCGGGGACGATCGACGGGAGCTTCTGGAAGGTCACGCGGCGCCGGACGGCGTCCCGCAGGGGAGTGAACAGCGTGTCCCCCGCCTCGGCCAGTCCGCCGCCGATGATGAGCGTGCGCGGGTCGAGCAGGGTGAGCGCGGTGACCAGCCCGTCGGCCAGGGCGTCCACCGCCTCCTGCCACACCCGGACGGCGTTCGGGTCGCCGGACGCGACAGCCTTCGCGCAGTCGGCCGCGTCGGCGCCCGGGTCCCCGGAGACCGACGCCCACGCCTCGCTGACGGCGGCCGCGGACGCGTACCGCTCCAGACAGCCGATCTGCCCGCACGGACACGGCGCCCCGCCGGGCCGTACGACGATGTGGCCGATCTCGCCCGCGAAGCCGTGCGCACCCGCCTCCACCCGGCCGTCCAGCCCGATCGCGCCCGCGATCCCGGTGCCCAGCGGCACGAACAGGAACCGGTCCGCGCCCCGGCCCGCGCCGATGCGGCCCTCCGCGAGCCCGCCGGTGCGCACGTCGTGGCCGAGCGCGACCGGGACGCCGAGCCGTTCGGCGACCAGATCGCGCAGGGGTACGTCGCGCCAGCCCAGGTTGGCCGAGTAGACGGCGATGCCGTCCGTCTCGTCGACGATGCCGGGGACGGCGACGCCGATGGCGGCCGCCGGTTCGCCGAAGCGCTCCGCGCCGTACGCGCTCAGCTCGGCGGCGAAGTCGACGATGCCGCGGACCACCGCGTCGGGCCCGCGTTCGCGCCCGGTCGCCCGGCGGTCCTGGTGCAGGAGCCCCCCGGAGCCGTCGATGAGGGCGGCCTTCATCCCGGTGCCGCCCACGTCGAGGGCGATGACATGTTCCACGGGGACAGTGTGGACCTCCGACCCGCAAGAGGTCTAGTCCACTAGGGTGGTGTAGACCTTGCGGGTCCACAGATTGAACGAAAGACAACAGGGGCGGGGCGGTACACGGTGGGTCGGCGTGGGGCAGGAATGATCGCGGTGGTGTCCGCACTGGGCATGGCGGCGGTCCTCGGCGGCTGTGGCAGCACGGGTTCCTCGGACATCACCCTCAGACTCGTCGCCGCCGACTACGGCGACTCGGCCGCGGGCAGCTCCCAGAAGTACTGGGACAAGCTCGTCGAGGAGTACGAGGCGCAGCACTCCGGTGTGAAGGTCGAGGTCAGCGTCTATTCCTGGAACGACGTCGACCGCAAGGTCAAGGAGATGGTCGACGCCGGCAAGGCACCCGACCTCGCGCAGATCGGCGCCTACGCCGACTACGCGGCCGCGGGCAAGCTCTACCAGGCCTCCGACCTGCTCTCCATACCTGTGCAGGCCGACTTCCTCTCCCAGCTCGCCGAGGCCGGCCAGGTCAACCACGTCCAGTACGGCATCCCCTTCGCCGCCTCGACGCGCGTCCTCTTCTACAACAAGGCCCTCTTCGCCCAGGCCGGCATCACCCCGCCCGCCACCTGGGACGAGCTCGAAGCCGACGCCAGGGCACTCAAGGACCAGGGCGTCGAGTACCCGTACGCGCTGCCCCTCGGCTCCGAGGAGGCACAGGCCGAGACCATGCAGTGGCTGCTCAGCGGCGGCGACGGCTACACCGACACCACCGGCACCTACACCATCAACTCCACGCAGAACATCCAGACCTTCAGCTGGCTCAAGGACGACCTCGTCGCCAAGGGACTCACCGGCCCGGTCGCCCCCGGCAAGCTCAACCGCGCCGACGCCTTCACCGCCTTCGCGAACGGCAAGGTCGGCATGCTCAACGGACACCCCACGCTGATGCGGCAGGCCGCCGAGAAGGGCGTGAAGTTCGGCATGGTGCCGATGCCGGGCCGCACCGGCCAGGCCAAGGCCACGATGGGCGTCGCCGACTGGATGATGGCCTTCAAGCAGAACGGCCACGCCGAGCAGATCGGCGACTTCCTGAACTTCGTCTACGACGAGAAGAACGTCCTCGCCTTCTCCCGCGAGTACGGCCTCCTCCCGGTGACCAGCTCGGCCTCCGACACCATGGCTCAGGCCCCCCGCGACAAGGACCTGCACGCCTTCCTGGACCAGCTCACCACCGCCCAGCTCTATCCGGTCGGCAAGACCTCCTGGGCGGCGGTCAGTGCCGACATCAAGAAGAACATCGGCCAGGCCGTCGCCCCGAGCGGCAGCCCCACCGACGTCCTCGGCCGCATCCAGGCCGCCGCCACCGCCGCCGACAGCAGCGCCTCGAACTGACCCGCTGTCGGTGCCCGGCGTTACCGTTCAGGGCATGGAACCGGACGAGCTGGGCCGACGCGAACAGGCCATCCTCGCACTGGAGCGCCGCGGCTTCACGGGCCCCGGCGCGAAGGAACGGGCGATACGCGAGGAGCTGGGCCTGGCCCCCGTTCGCTACTACCAGCTCCTGAACGCCCTGCTCGACGACGAGCGGGCCCTCGCCCACGACCCGGTGACGGTGAACCGGCTGCGCCGGGTCCGCGAGACGCGCCGCACGCAACGCTGACGCGGATTCGGCGGACTTGCGCTGCGAGCGTGCGCTGGGCGGGAGTCGGCGGCGGGCCGGGCAGCGCGGTTGTGCGTGTGCTGGGGGCGGGCGCGGGGTTCGGCACGATGTGAGCTCCGGCACGTGCGCTGGGCGGGTGCTGTGGGGTGCGTGGCGGGGCGGTGCAGCTGTCCGGTCGACATGCTGCTGGGTTTGCGGCGGGGGTGCGGCGGGGTGAGCGCAGAGATCCGGCCGACCTGCGCCGCCGCGCGTGCTGCTGGCCTCACCTGGATAGGGTCGCCGTATGGGCATCCACAGGACGGACTCGACGGAGGCGGCGGACCCGTTGCCGACCCCGGCCACCCAGGCAGGACGCGAAGGGCTGGCGGCGCTGCTCGCCCGGCCCCGCACCGCCGTGATCGGCCTCGACTTCGACGGGACGCTCGCGCCGATCGTCCCGGACCCCGACCAGGCCCGCGCCCACCCGGACGCCGTACCCGCGCTCGCCGCCCTCGCCCCGAAGGTGGCCTCCGTCGCGGTGGTCACCGGCCGCCCGGCCGGGGTGGCCGTCCGCTACGGCGGCTTCGCCGGCGTCCCCGGCCTGGAACACCTCGTCGTCCTCGGCCACTACGGCGCCGAACGCTGGGACGCGGTCTCCGGCACCGTCACCGCCCCCGCCGCGCACCCCGGCGTCGCCGGCGTGCGCGCCGAACTGCCGGGCTTCCTCGACAGCATCGGCGCCTGGCACGGCACCTGGATCGAGGAGAAGGGGCGGGCCGTCGCCGTCCACACCCGCCGGGCGGACGACCCCCAGGCCGCGTTCGAGGCCCTGCGCGGCCCCCTCACCGACCTCGCCACCCGGCACGGCCTGATCGTCGAGCCCGGCCGCCTGGTCCTCGAACTCCGCCCGCCCGGCATGGACAAGGGCGTCGCCCTCCTCGAACACTTCCGTGCCACCGCCGCCGAGTCGGTCCTCTACGCCGGCGACGACCTGGGCGACCTCCCCGCCTACGCCGCGGTCGACAAACTCCGTTCCGACGGCGTCCCCGGCCTGCTGGTGTGCAGCGGCAGCACGGAGGTCACGGAACTGGCCGAACGGGCGGACATCGTGGTGAACGGCCCGGAGGGGGTCGTAGACCTGCTGAGGAGCCTGGCGGCCGAACTGCCCCAGCCATAACTGCGGGCAGTCGTGCCTCCGCCACTCTTCGAGCGGGGGGACCCCCGGGCGGCACGGGTGGGCGATGGGAGTCCCCCGCTCGAGCGAAGCCGAGAGTGGGGGAGGCACCCCGCAAGCGCGGGCAAGCGAACCCACCCCCGCCCAGCCCCAGCCCCAGCGCCGGGCGCCCCGCGATCAGCCGTCCAGCGCCCCCAGCTGATCCAGAAACCACTGCGCAGGCGGCAACGCCGTAGCCGCCGCAGCGAGCCGCTTCGTACGCTCCGCCCGCTCCCCGAACGGCATCGTGAGCGCCTGCTGCAGCGCATCCGCCGTACCCACCACGTCGTACGGGTTCACCGTGATCGCGTCCTCGCCCAGCTCCTCGTACGCCCCCGCCTCCCGCGACAGCACCAGCGCACACCCCTCGTCCGAGACCACCGGCACCTCCTTGGCGACCAGGTTCATGCCGTCCCGGATCGGGTTCACCAGGGCCACGTCCGCGAGCCGGTACGCGGCCAGCGAGCGCGCGAAGTCGTCCTTCAGGTTCAGCAGCACCGGGGTCCAACCCGGCGTTCCGTACCGGGAGTTGATCTCGTCCGCGAGGCGTGCCACCTCCGCCGTGTAGTCCCGGTAGACGGCCAGGTCCTGACGGGAGGGATACGCGAACGCGACGTGCACGACCCGCTCGCGCCACTCCGGATGGTCGTCGAGCAGCTGCCGGTACGCCAGCAGCCCCCGCACGATGTTCTTCGACAGCTCGGTGCGGTCGACCCGCACGATCGTCTTCCGTCCCTCACCGATCTCCGCCCGCAGCGCCGCCATCCGCTCGGCGACGTCCGGCTCGTGCGAGCGCTTGCGCAGAAAGTCCGCGTCCGCGCCGAGCCCGTGCACGCCGATGCGCGTGCCGGACGGGATGCCGGGGCCCAGGACCGCGTGACAGCAGTCGGTGAACGCGTCCGCCCAGCGCCGGGTGAGGAACGCCGCCCGGTCCGCGCCCAGGATCCCGCCGAGCAGCTCGGCCGCGATGTCGTCCGGCAGCAGCCGGAAGTAGTCCGGCGGCGCCCACGGGGTGTGCGAGAAGTGGCCGATGCGCAGGTCGGGCCGCAGCTGCCGGAGCATCCGTGGCGCCAGGGCCAGGTGGTAGTCCTGGATCATCACCGCCGCGCCCTCGGCCGCCTCCTCGGCCAGCGCCTCGGCGAACGCCCGGTTGTAGGCCTGGTACGACGCCCACTGCCGCCGGAACTCCGCGTCGAAGACCGGCTCCAGCGGGGTCTGGTACAGCATGTGGTGCACGAACCACAGCACGGAGTTGGCGATCCCGTTGTACGCGTCGGCGTGTACGTCCGCCGGAATGTCCAGCATCCGCACGCCCGGCTCGGCGACCCCGCGCCGTACCGCCTCGCGGTCGCCGTCACCGAGCGCGGCGCACACCCATAGCGCGTCCGCGTCCGGCCCGATCGCGGAGAGCCCGGACACCAGCCCGCCGCCACCCCGCTTGGCGTGCAGCGAGCCGTCCTCGCGCACGCCGTACGAGACCGGGCCGCGGTTGGAGGCGACCAGAACCCGGGCAGCGTGAGTGGAAGCCATCGGTCTCCTAGCGAGGGGCACATACTTCAGCCGACTGGGAACTTGATCTCCCTTGCCCGTGCTACTTTCCCTGAATCCCGTACAGGGATCGGTTCGGGCTGGACCGCAATCCTCGGATTGGAAGCCCCTTCCTTCGGGCAGGGAGCGGAGTCACAAGCCTCAACCTAGCCCGTCGTTGACGCGCTCAAACGTACGACGCGACGGTATACGAGGCTCTGGCGTCGTGCGCGTTTACAGCGTGACGCATACGTTGACGCCGCGTGGCGGAAGGTTCTGCCACCCGGCGAACGTGCTCACGCCACCCGGCGCGCGGCGTACTCCGCGATCTCCACCATCGGTGGCCGCTCCTCGGTGTCCACCGAGTACGTGCGCGGCTCGAAACCGTCCTCGCCCCGCTCGAACTGGGTGAGGGAAGGACGGATGAGATGCCCGCGCGCCAGCCTCAGTTGCGCGGTGCGGTAGATGGCGGCCGCCATCCGGCCCAGCGCCTGTCCGTCCTGGTGCCGATGCTTGCGCACGCCGACGTCGACCTGGGCCAGCGCGTCGAGCCCCACGAGGTGCAGGGCGTCGACCAGCATGCCCAGTTCGACGCCGTACCCGACGGGGAACGGCAACTGTTCCAGCAGCGAGCGGCGGGCCGCGTACTCGCCGCCGAGCGGCTGCACGAAACCGGCCAGCTGCGGCCAGTGCATGTTCAGCAGCGGGCGCGCCATCAGCTCGGTGACCCGGCCGCCCTGCTCCGCCGTCTTGCCGGAGGCGAGCTCATTCGACACAGTGCCGAGCGGACGGTCGTACATCGCCTTGACCAGGTCCACGTCCGGGTCGGTGAGCAGTGGGCCCACGATCCCGGAGACGAAGTCGGGAGAGAACTCCCGGAGGTCGGCGTCGATGAAACAGACGATGTCACCGGTGGTGACCAGCAGCGAGCGCCACAGCACCTCGCCCTTGCCGGGGACGGCGGGCAGGCGCGGAAGTATCTCGTCGCGGTGCACGACCCGGGCGCCCGCGGCGGCGGCCACCTGGGAGGTGCGGTCGGTGGAACCCGAGTCGACGACGACGATCTCGTCGACGAGCGGGACCTGCTGCATGAGATCGTGACGGATGACGGCGACGATGTCGCCGACCGTCTCCTCCTCGTTCAGCGCGGGCAGCACCACGGACACCGACTGGCCCGTACGCTGCTTCGCGGCCAGGATCTTGTGGAGCGAGCGGTCGGTCACGGACCAGGAGCGGGTGGCCAGCCAGCGCTCGACTTCTTCCAGCACAGTCAGCGGCTCCTCACTGTAGTGATCACACCTGGTGACTGACCGTGTGATCAATCTCGCGGTTCGGACGTCTATCTCAACTGTCCTGGCCTTCGGTTACAGTCTTGAACAACGCCGATGACCATCGCATGTCGGGGGTCATGAGCGTTTACAACCGCATACAGCTCATCCAGAGGGGCAGAGGGATACGGCCCGATGAAGCCCCGGCAACCCTCCAGTCGGTACTCGTAGATCACTGATCGCCCGCGAGGCTCCCGGCTAGGGAAGGTGCCAAATCCGTCTCACGGCGAGATGCGTCGTGAGGAAGATGAGGAGAAAGGGCCTCGCCTCACATGGCTGTGCAGACTGTTGCAACCACCACGAATCCCACGGTAGACCTCGGCCCCGCCGCGGCACTGAGCTGCCGGGAGTGCGGCCACCGGGTGCCGCTCGGACCGGTATTCGCCTGCGAGGAGTGTTTCGGCCCGCTCGAGATCGCGTACAACTTCTCGGCGTACGAAACCGAGGAGCTCCGCAAGCAGATCGAAGCGGGCCCCGCGAACATCTGGCGCTACGCGCCCCTGCTGCCCGTCCCCGCGGACGTGGCCGGCAAGCCGAACATCAACCCCGGCTGGACCCCGCTCGTCAAGGCCGACAACCTCGCCCGCGAACTCGGCGTGACCGGCGGCCTGTTCGTGAAGGACGACTCCGGCAACCCGACGCACTCCTTCAAGGACCGCGTCGTGGCCCAGGCGCTGGAGGCGGCGCGCGCCTTCGGCTTCACCACCCTCTCCTGCTCCTCGACGGGCAACCTGGCCGGTGCCGTCGGCGCCGCTGCCGCCCGCGCCGGCTTCCGCTCCTGCGTGTTCATCCCGCACGACCTGGAGCAGGGCAAGATCGTCATGGCCGCGATCTACGGCGGTGACCTCGTCGGCATCGAGGGCAACTACGACGACGTGAACCGCTTCTGCTCCGAGCTGATCGGCGACCCGGCCGGCGAGGGCTGGGGCTTCGTCAACGTCAACCTGCGGCCGTACTACGCGGAGGGTTCCAAGACCCTGGCGTACGAGGTCTGCGAGCAGCTCGGCTGGCGGCTGCCGGACCAGATCGTGGTCCCGATCGCCTCCGGCTCCCAGCTCACGAAGATCGACAAGGGTCTGCGGGAGCTGATCGAACTCGGTCTGGTCGAGGACAAGCCGTACAAGATCTTCGGTGCGCAGGCCGAGGGCTGCTCGCCGGTGTCGGTGGCCTTCAAGGAGGGCCACGACGTGGTCCGCCCGCAGAAGCCGGACACCATCGCCAAGTCCCTCGCCATCGGCAACCCGGCCGACGGCCCGTACGTCCTCGACATCGCGCGCCGCACCGGCGGGGCCGTGGAGGATGTGACGGACGAGCAGATCGTCGACGCGATCAAGCTGTTGGCGCGTACGGAGGGCATCTTCGCCGAGACGGCGGGTGGCGTGACGGTGGGCGTGACGCGCAAGCTGATCGAGACCGGCGTGCTCGACCCGACGAAGACGACCGTCGTCCTCAACACGGGCGACGGCCTCAAGACCCTTGACGCGGTGGCCGGCACCGGTCTGACCGCGACCATCCGCCCGAACCTGGACTCCTTCCGAGAGGCTGGCCTCGCATGAGCGTGACCGTTCGCATCCCGACCATCCTGCGTCCCTACACGGGTGGCAAGGCCGAGGTCCCCGCCGAGGGGGCGACCCTCGCCGCCGTCATCGCCGACCTGGAGAAGAACCACACCGGCATCGCCGCCCGTGTTCTGGACGACCAGGGCAAGCTGCGCCGCTTCGTCAACGTGTACGTCAACGACGACGACGTCCGCTTCGAGCAGGGCCTGGAGACCGTGACCCCGGACGGCGCAGGCGTGTCCATCATTCCGGCCGTTGCCGGCGGCTGACAGTTACCTTCGGTAACTACAGTTACCGGCTGTTCATCCGATTGCCCCCTCTGTGAGAGAAGCGGAGGGGGCAATTCAGTGTGGTTGAGCGCGGTACAGTTGGGGAACGTGCTGCCGATCCCCGGGTCGTAGGCCCCGGAATCATTCCGCGAGCCCGATAAGAAGTAGCCAAAGTGTGCGGGCTATTTGCGGCATTTGTGCCCTTTGTGGGGTCCGACTTGACCGGAATTCAGGCGAATTCTCGGCAGATTCCCGACCCCTGGCGTCCAGATTTCTCGTCCGATTGACCTGTTGCAGACGGCAGTTGGACAGATACATTCAGCCGCGGTCGACGCGTTCCGGCGCACGCCCCCAACCTTGGGGGGTGAGGTCTGACCCGGATCCGCGAAGTGTGGATCTGTGCAAGGGCCAGTAATAGGGGAGTTAGGCATGGCTCAGGGCACCGTCAAGTGGTTCAACGCGGAGAAGGGGTACGGCTTCATCGCGGTCGACGGTGGTGCGGACGTCTTCGTCCACTACAGCGCGATTCAGATGGACGGCTACCGCACCCTGGAAGAGGGCCAGCGGGTCGAGTTCGAGATCTCGCAGGGTCAGAAGGGCCCGCAGGCCGACATGGTTCGCGTCACCGCCTGAACATTCTCACACATGAAGGGTCCGTGCCCGGCAGGGGTACGGACCCTTCATGCTGTCCGCCGGTTCCGTGTCGTACCCGGCGCGATCCCTGGAGCCGCTTGCGCCCGCCCGTCACCCGACCACCACCCCTCATCGAGCCTGCTTCGTAGGCGCTTGCACTCGATGGGGTCGAGTGCTAATCATTGGCGTTAGCACTCTGAAGGTGAGAGTGACAAAGATGGACCGGGTCGGTGAGGCCCGCAGGCCGGGTGGGGCAAGGAACCACAAGGCCGGCGAGCCGTCCGTCGCGGGCGCGGGCGCGGTCCGAAGGAATCACCCCCAGTCCTGGAGGGACCACTTCACATGGCCAAGATCATCGCGTTCGACGAGGAGGCGCGGCGCGGCCTCGAGCGCGGCATGAACCAGCTCGCGGACGCCGTCAAGGTGACGCTCGGCCCCAAGGGCCGCAACGTCGTCCTCGAGAAGAAGTGGGGCGCCCCCACGATCACCAACGATGGTGTCTCCATCGCCAAGGAGATCGAGCTCGAGGACCCGTACGAGAAGATCGGCGCCGAGCTGGTCAAGGAAGTCGCCAAGAAGACGGACGACGTCGCCGGTGACGGTACGACCACGGCGACCGTTCTCGCCCAGGCCCTGGTCAAGGAGGGCCTGCGCAACGTAGCCGCCGGCGCCAACCCGATGGCCCTCAAGCGCGGTATCGAGAAGGCCGTCGAGGCCGTCTCCGCCGCCCTGCTCGAGCAGGCCAAGGACGTCGAGACCAAGGAGCAGATCGCCTCCACGGCCTCCATCTCCGCCGCCGACACCCAGATCGGCGAGCTCATCGCCGAGGCCATGGACAAGGTCGGCAAGGAAGGCGTCATCACCGTCGAGGAGTCGCAGACCTTCGGTCTCGAGCTCGAGCTCACCGAGGGCATGCGCTTCGACAAGGGCTACATCTCGGCGTACTTCGCGACCGACATGGAGCGTATGGAGGCCGTCCTCGACGACCCGTACATCCTGATCGCCAACTCCAAGATCTCCTCGGTCAAGGACCTGCTCCCGCTCCTCGAGAAGGTCATGCAGTCGGGCAAGCCGCTGCTGATCATCGCCGAGGACGTCGAGGGCGAGGCACTGTCGACCCTGGTCGTCAACAAGATCCGCGGCACCTTCAAGTCCGTCGCGGTGAAGGCCCCGGGCTTCGGTGACCGCCGCAAGGCGATGCTGAACGACATCGCCATCCTCACCGGTGGCGAGGTCATCTCCGAGGAGGTCGGTCTCAAGCTCGAGAACACCTCCCTGGACCTCCTGGGCAAGGCCCGCAAGGTCGTCATCACCAAGGACGAGACCACCATCGTCGACGGTGACGGCTCCTCCGAGCAGGTCGCGGGCCGTGTGAACCAGATCCGCGCCGAGATCGAGCAGTCGGACTCGGACTACGACCGCGAGAAGCTCCAGGAGCGTCTGGCGAAGCTGGCCGGCGGCGTGGCCGTCATCAAGGCCGGTGCCGCCACCGAGGTCGAGCTCAAGGAGCGCAAGCACCGCATCGAGGACGCCGTCCGCAACGCCAAGGCGGCCGTCGAGGAGGGCATCGTCGCCGGTGGTGGCGTGGCGCTCATCCAGGCCTCCTCGGTCTTCGAGAAGCTGGACCTCGAGGGTGACGAGGCGACCGGCGCCAACGCCGTGCGCATCGCGCTCGAGGCCCCGCTGAAGCAGATCGCCGTCAACGCCGGCCTCGAGGGCGGTGTCGTGGTGGAGAAGGTGCGCAACCTGACCCCGGGACACGGCCTGAACGCCGCGACCGGTGAGTACGTCGACCTGGTCAAGGAAGGCATCATCGACCCGGCGAAGGTGACCCGCTCTGCCCTGCAGAACGCCGCCTCCATCGCCGCGCTGTTCCTCACCACCGAGGCCGTCATCGCCGACAAGCCGGAGAAGGCCGCCGCGGCCGCTCCGGGCGGCATGCCGGGCGGTGACATGGACTTCTGATCAACTCCGGTTGATCGACCGTCCGTTGACCGAGGGCGGCACTCCCCGACCAGGGGGTGCCGCCCTCGGGCGTGTCCGGGACCACAGGCGCCGGCGGTGGGGCGCGCGCTGCTTGAGCTGAGCCGACCGGCCCTAGAGGTTGCCCATCGGCTCGACGTCGACGTACACGGGTGTGCCCCAGACTCTCAGCACCTCGTAGTCGGTGAACTCGTGCACGAGCCGGTACGCCATTGCCGGCCGCGGGCCGCGTCGCTGGGCGGCGAGGTACAGCTCGGCCTCCTGGCGGTCCCGCCTCGGTGTGCCGCAGAGTTGCCACTCCCGTCCGTTCCACAGCTCCGGCAGCCAGCGCTGCTGGGGCTGTGGGCGGTCGGATCGGACGCCGTAACGGGAGGGGACCGGGTCGGCGGACCTCGGCCGGCGGGCGCCGTGGAACTCGGTGCGGCGGGCTGCCCGCCTCCGGGTCTCGCAGAGCAGGCAGAGGTCCTGGGCACTCTCGTCCACGGGGCCGTTCGGATGTTCCGGGCAGCGAGTCGTGACCGCGCCCGACGTGACGCTCTCGTCCAGCAGGTCCAGGGCGCGCTGCAGGTCGGCCCTTACCTCGCGCAGCCGGGTGTCCGGGGTGTCGGTGGTCAGGGCTTCCCCGTGCTCACCGATGAGCCGGAGCGCCCGGCCGAGGGCGGTCAGTTGAGCGTGATTCACGGCTCGGGGCTCCGTTTCCTGTGACCGGTCCGGGTTCGGGTTCTTCCTCCATGGTGCCCTGGACCGGCCCCGACATGACGAGCCGTACGGCGGGTCAATTGCTCCGGGCCGCGCCCTGTCGGATCAGGATTCCCTTGCCGCAGGAGTGGTGTGCGGTGCCCGCTTCCGGGGCGGGCAGGAGAGTTGCCGGCACCACACCCCTGACCACCGGGGCGACGGCCAGGTCCCGGACGCAGGTGGCCGTGTCCGTGGTGGTCCAGTTTTCGGAGGCGTGGGCGGGGGCGGCCAGTGCGGCGCCGGAGGTCGCCAGGGCGGCTACGGCCAGGAGCTTCTTCATCATGTCCGGGCAACGAACGCCCCGGTGACGGCGTCACGCCACCAGAACCCGGCGTCACCCCATCGCCGCCGCCAGCGCCGCGCGCAAGTGGCCCGCCGATTGCGCCAGGAGGCGGGTCGCCGTCGGGCCGTCGACGTCGGTCAGGATGACCAGGATCGCGTTCTTCACCTCGCCCTCCGTCTCGGTGAGGGCCCGCTCGATCTCCTCGTCCGTGGCTCCCGTGGCCAGGGCGACGATACGGCGTGAGCGGGCGCGGAGCTTCTCGTTCGAGGCGCGTACGTCGACCATCAGGTTTCCGTACGTCTTGCCGAGGCGGATCATCGTGATCGTCGACAGCATGTTGAGGACCAGCTTCTGCGCCGTACCGGCCTTCAAACGGGTGGAGCCGGTGAGCAGTTCCGGGCCCACGACGATCTCCAGACCGTGCTCGGCCGCCGCCGCGAGCGCGCTGTGCTCGTTGCAGGCCAGGCCGACGGTCAGTGCGCCCAGGGCGCGGGCGTGCTCGACGGCGCCGATCGCGTACGGGGTGCGGCCGGACGCGGAGATGCCGACCACCGTGTCGGCGGACGTCGGGGACAGCGCGTCGAGGTCCGCCCGGGCCAGCTCCTTGGAGTCCTCGGCGCCTTCGACGGACGTGACCATGGCCTCGGGTCCGCCGGCGATGAGGCCGACGACCTGCGACGGGTCGGTGTTGAAGGTGGGCGGGCACTCGGAGGCGTCCAGGACACCGAGGCGGCCCGCGGTGCCCGCGCCCGCGTAGATCAGCCGGCCGCCGCGGGACATGCGGGCGGCGATCGCGTCGATCGCGGCGGCGATCTGCGGGAGGCGCACGGCGACGGCGGCGGGGACGCCCGTGTCCTCGCCGTTCATCAGGCGGGCGATGTCGAGCGTGGGGAGCCGGTCGATCTCGGCGAGTTCGGGGCGGAAGGCTTCCGTGGTCAGGCTCTCCAGCTCGGCGCGGAGGTCACGGGGTTCGGACATGGAGGTCATGGGCAGCGGCTCTTTCCAACGCGGTTCCGTGCGGGTCCCAAGTGATCTCTGGTGATCCTTGATGGCTCCTAGCGGCGCGGCGTGCTCCGGTGCCGGTGGGCCAGCGCCTCGTACGACGCGGCCAGCGCGGGCGCGGCCGACTCGTACGTACGTTGCGCCACTCCCACGAACAGGCAGTCCACGACGAGGAGTTGACTGGTCCGGGAGGACATCGCGGCGGGCCGCAGTTCGCTCTCCCGGGAGGTGGACGTGGTGAGCACGTGGTCGGCGTACTGCGTCACCGGTGAGTCCGGCCGGCCGGTGATGGCGACGGTGGTCGCGCCGCGCTCGAACGCGACCCGCAGCGGCTCGATGACGTCCCCCGTCGAACCGGAATGTGTGATCGCGATCGCCACGTCCCCGCTGCGCAGTTGCACGGCGTTGGTGACGGCGAGGTGCGGGTCGCTGTGCGCGTGGGCTATCAGCCCTATGCGCAGCAGCTTCTGGGTGAGGTCCTGGGCGACCAGCCCCGACGCGCCGATCCCGTACACATCGGTACGCCGCGCTCCGGCCAGTGCCGCGACGGCCGCGCCGAGTTGCGTGGTGTCGAGGCCGGCGGCCGTGTCGGCGAGGGTCTGCTGCTCGTCGTAGGCGAGTTTGGCGACCACGTCGGCGATCGGGTCGTCGACCGCGATGTCGGTGGTGATGGCGGGCGCGCGGCCCGACTGCTGCTGCGCGGCGAGGCCCGCGAGGGCGAGGCGCAGATCGCGGTAGCCCGGGTAGCCGAGGAGGCGGGCGGTGCGCACGACCGTCGCCTCGCTGGTGCCGGTGAGTTCGGCGAGGCCGGTGACCGTGAGGGCGGCACAGCCGGCCGGGTCGCCCGCGACGGCCTCGGCGACGCGCTGCATGGAGCGGGTCATGGAGGGGGCGAGCGTGCGCACCTTGGCGGCGAGCGCGGCCGGAGCGGGCGGCGAGGCGCCCGTGCCACCCCTGCCACCCGACTCTCCGAAAATTTCCTTCACGTTCTGGGTCACGTATGAAAGATATTTTCGGCTCGGTGCCGGGGTCAAGACCACGCACAATAGGACCATGGATCCCATTACCCCGCTGGAGCAGGCGCTGCACGCTGCACGCGCCCTCGTGCTCGCCGATCTGGTCGCGGGCGAGGTCGCCGAGGCGGACGTGGTCTCGCTGGTCGAGGACTCCGTCGTACAGCGCCGGTGGTGGGTCGAGCAATGGCCCGACGGGGTGGCGTACGTGGCGGGGTTGGTCGCCCAGGACGTCCAGGACGCCCTGCTCGAACGGTACGGCCGGTGGCCGCTGTGCCCGGTGTGCGGTTCCGGGGACCCGCACGCCCTGGACGTCGAGCCGGAGCTAGGGCCCGATCCGCACTGGGTGTGTCACAAGGCGGGCGTGAAGGTCGCGGCCGTGGGCGCGCTGGGGCGGGCGACGGGCGGCGGGGCGCCGTCCTCGTGAGGCTCTCGTGACGGTCTACATCGACCCGCCGCAGTGGCCCGGCCACGGGCGCATGTGGTCGCACCTCGTGAGCGACGTGTCGTACGACGAACTGCACCTGTTCGCCGCCGAGTTGGGTGTGCCCCGGCGGGCGTTCGAGCGCGATCACTACGACCTTCCGTCGCACCGGTACACGGACGCGGTCGCCGCCGGGGCCATCGAGGTCAGCAGCCGCGAGGTGGTACGGCTGCTGTACAAGGCCGGACTGCGCAGACGCAAGGGGCGTCAGGCGCGCAGGACGTAAGACGTACGGCGGCCGTCAGGCCCGGCGAACGTAGAGCAGCAGTGCTCCGTCCGCCGCGTCGTTCCCCTCGTGCGCGGTCCGTTCCTCCGCCACGCTCGCCGGGACGAAGCCGGCCCGGGACACCACGGCCTGCGAGGCGAGGTTGTCCGGTTCTATGGCCGCGAACAGCACCGACACGTCGTCGCGGGCCAGCGCCCACTCCGACAGCGCGCGCAGCGCCTCGGTCGCGTAACCCTGTCCGCGCGCGGCTTCGGCGAGGTCGTACCCGATCTCGACGCGGCCCTCGTGGTCCGGGACCCCGTGGAACCCGATGCCGCCGACAGCGCGGCCGTCCTCCCGGCGCACGAGCGCGAACAGCCCGAACTCGGGCCGCAGGATGCCCGCCTCGTACGCCTTGACGGTCATCCCGGCGGCCTCCCGCGTGCCCTGGTAGGGCCCGCCGTCGATCCACTCGAAGCCGCCGTCGCCGCCCAGGCGCAGATCGTGGGCGGCGCCGGGCCGGACGCCGGTGAGGGTGAGGCGTTCGGCGGGGATGACGAGGTTGTTGTGCCAGTGCCACTCGGTGACCGGGGCCCGGCCCGGCAGGTTCCCGCGCCCGGTGGCCCACAGCAGGGTCGGCCAGGCGGCCGGACCGGGTTGGACGTGCGGGAAGATGCAGGCCAGCACGGCTTCGGCGAGATCCTCGGAGGGCGCGTACGCGATCCCGAGACCTTCGGCGATGTCGTGCGTGTGCAGCAGCACCTCGGCGATGCCCATCGCGGCGAAGCCCTCGCGGTCCGCGCTGCGGAACGGGTACGGGTGGAAGGCGCGGACGTCACGAGGGGCGGTGCGGACGGCGGCGGAGAGCAGGGCGCCGGTGGTCTCGATCACGTGCAGGGCGCCCGCGTTGTCGGTGCCCTCGTCGAGGGTGATCTCGAAGGGCACGTACGCGTCCTGCGCGCGTCCGGCGAGCTGGCCCGCGTACGCGATGAGGTCACCGGCGATGTGCTCCGCCGTGTGCAGGCAACTCCACTCCACCCGCCCGGCCTTCACCCCTTCCCAGTCCCGGTCCACCACCGTGCGCAGCGTCGCCGTACAGCTCGCCACGGCCTCGTCCACCTGGTCCCCGCCCAATGCACGCATGCACGGCACCCTAGGGCGCCGGGTCCGCCGGGGTCGACAGCAATTCCAGCTCGGAGCGGACGTTGTAGCGGGCCGTCGCCTCCCACTCCGCCGCGCCGTACGGCGTGCGGAACAGGCGTGGCAGCGCGAGGAGTTGGCGCAGGATCGCGGCACGGCCGGCGCGGAAGGCGTCGTTCGGCACGAAGTGGTACTCCTCGCGGACGGCCGCGGTGTAGGTGGCGTACGCGGACGGCGACGCGGCGAGGATCGCGAGGTCCGCGTCGCACAGCACCTGCCCGTCGCGGTCGTCGTCGGCGGGGTCGTGCCCGACGGTCAGCCGCACCAGCCGCGCCACCTCGGCGATCTTCGCGTCCGGGACCCCGATCTCCGTCAGCGCACGCTCGGTGAGCCGGGCCGACCGCTCCTCGTTCTCGGACCGGTCGGGCAGATAGACGGCGTCGTGGAACCAGGCGGCGAGCCGGACGGTGTCGGCGTCGCCAGCGTACTTCTCCAGCACGTCCACGTGGTCGAGGACGGCGGTGAGGTGCGTGAGCGTGTGGTAGTGCCGCTGCGGCTCCTGCCAGCGGGCGATCAGATTGTCGGCGTACGGCAACGGGTCGGGGCCGGTGCCGGGCCCGCGGGCTCCTTCCAGGGCTCGGGTCCAGCGGGCGCGCAGGGCGTCGAGATCGGCCATGGGGTCATTCTGCGTCTTCGCGGCTGACCGGTGCACCACGAGTCGCGCCCACCTTGGTGGCGGCCCGGCCGACCTGGTCGGTCAGCCCCGTCACTGGTGCGGGGACAACCGTGGCGCAGAGCGGCAGTCGGTGCGGGATTACCGCGTCCGGTAATGACAACTGGGGTGGGGCCGCCCCTAGCTTGGTCGGCATGACTGACGTACACGAAGTGCGCGACCCCGAACTGCCCGGCCGGCTGCTGGTCGTCGAACGGGATGCGTTGGTGCCGCTGTTGCGCGGCAGGGACGACGTGGATTTCGCCCAGGCGACTGTCGCGTGTCCCGGGTGGACCGTGCGGGACGTGCTCGCGCACTGTTCGGCCGCGCTGATGCGGGTGGTCGAGAGCCGATACGAGAAGGACGTGTTCTCGCCCGCGGCGAACGACCGGGACATCGCCGAGCGGGCCGAGTGGTCCAACGAACAGGTCGTCGACGAGCTGGAGCGCGGGATGACCGAGGCCGGGCCGGTGATCGCCGCTGCGGGCGGTGTGCTGGACCTGATCGGGCTCGGCGAGTGGGTACACGCCGGTGATGTGCGCGAGGCCCTTGGCGAGCCGGGCGCCTACGCCGGGGACGGGCTGCCTTACGCCCTCACCCTGCTGGCCCGCGCCACCGTCGAGAAGGGCCACCCGCCCCTGCACGCCGACCTCGACGACATGGACGAGCCGCTGCGGCTCGGTACGGCGAGCGGGACGCGGACGCCGGCGCGGTTCATCGGCGACGCCGCCACGCTTGTACGGCTGTACTCGGGACGGCCGCTCGACGGGGCGGCGTACGAGCTCGTGGGGGTGGAGGCGGCTGAGCTGAACATCTTCGGGTGACTGGCACGGGGGCGGTCCCTGTGACCGGCGCGAGGACGGGGGCGATCTCGCACTGTCCTGCCTTCCCGACGTACCCTGAGATTGGACTAGACCTGTAGCCGCTCCAGGGAACACCGACGGAAGGGGTCCTATGAGCACGCGTGCAGTCCTGGAGGTGATCGCCCTCGGTGTCGAGGACGCGGTCGCCGCCCAGGCCGGAGGCGCGGATCGCCTCGAGCTGGTGACCGACATGTCGGCCGACGGGCTGACGCCGTCGGCCGAGACCTTCGCCGGGATCCGTGCCGCCGTCGACATCGACCTGCGCGTGATGCTGCGGCTCTCGGACGGCTTCTCGGCGGGCGGCTCCGCCGGGGTGCACCGGCTCGTGCGGGTGGCGGGGGAGCTGCGGGCGGCCGGGGCCGATCAGTTCGTGCTGGGGTTCCTGGGTGCGGACGGTGGGGTGGACCTCGATGCCGTCGAGCGGGTGGTCGCGGAGCTGGGTGGGTGCCGGTGGACTTTTCACCGGGCGATCGACCGGGCGGCCGATCGTGACGCCCTGCGGAAACAGCTCGCCGATCTGCCGGGGTTGGACAACTACCTGACCGCGGGGTCGGCGGCCGGTGTGGATGACGGGCTCGCCACGTTGTGCGCCGAGGCGCAAAGGGGTGGGGAGCCGGGGTACGAGCCGACGATCCTGGTGGGTGGGGGGCTTCGGCTGGAGCATGTGCCGGGGCTTCGGGACGCGGGGATCAACGCGTTTCACATTGGCGGCGCGGCTCGGCCTCAGGGGTGGGCGGGGCCGGTGTCGGTGGAGGCTGTGGGGGAGTGGCGGCGGGTGCTGGACGAAGGGTGAACGGTGAACCGGCCCCAGCTGCGGGCAGTCGTGCCTCCCCCGCTCTTCGAGCGAAGCCGAGAGTGGCGGAGGCACCCCGCCGGCGCGGGTGAGCGAAACCCACCCCGCCCAGCACCGGCACAAGTGCCGGCCAGTACCAGTCCGGTCAGGCCAGCTGCCACGGCAGCGGTGCCGTGTGCGTCACGATCAGCCCCGACACCGCTCGGGTCAGTGTCACGTACAGGCGGCGCAGCCCCGTGCGTTCGTCCGGTTCGCCGTCGACCACCGCCTGGGGCTCGTCCAGGACCACGTAGTCGTACTCCAGGCCCTTGGCCAGGGACGCCGGGACCAGGGTCAGGCGGGTGTCCCGGGTGGTCTCCTCGCCCGGCGAGAGATGGGTGATCCCCGCCGACGCGAGCGCCTCGGACAGCTCCGGGATTCGGGCGTCCGCCGCGATCAGGCCCGTCGAACCCTCGTTGCGCAGCAACTCCCCGCACGCCGCGACCACTTCGGCGGGCCCGGCCACCGTACGGACCTCGAAGAACCCCGGATTCTCACGGACCGACGCGACCGGCGTGAGACCCGGTGCGATGTGCGGGAGCAGCCGTGAGGCGTACGTGATGACGTCCGTCGGCACGCGGAAACCGGCCGTCAGTTCCTCGATCACGCCGTCCGTCTTGCCCAGGTGGGCCAGTGCCTCGTCCCAGCTCCGGGTCGCCCACGGGGTGGTGCCCTGTGCCAGGTCCCCGAGGACGGTCGCGCTGCCGGTGGTGCAGCGGCGCCCCACGGCCCGGTACTGCATCGGCGACAGATCCTGCGCCTCGTCGAGGACGACGTGCCCGAGCGAGTGCGTGCGCTGGACCAGGTCCGTCGTCTCGTCGATCAGCACCGCGTCCGCCGCCGACCACTTGGCCGACTTCACGCTGCGCACCGGCTTCGCCCACAGGATCGTCTTCTGCTCGTCCGCGGAGAGGACCCCCTCCGCGTGCACGGCGAGGAAGTCCGCGTCCGTCAGCAGCCGCAGCACGAGCTTCGCCGGGTCGACGGGCGGCCAGATCTCCTTGACCGCCGCCTTCACCGCGCTGCCCCGGGCCACCGCGTCCTGCACCCGGTCGTCCGGCGCCTCCCCGGACCGCTCCATCTGCACGAGCACCGCGTGCGCGATCCGCTGCGGCAGGGCCTCGCGGGCGGCGCCGTACCGGAAGTCGCGCCCGTCGCGGTAGCGACTAGTGTTACTGAGCAACTCCCGTACGATCTCCTCGAGTTCGTACGCCGGAACCCGCCACCGCCGCGACCCGCGCACCACCACGACCGGCTCCGTCGGCATGCTCACATGCGCCCGCACGGCCCGCCGCAGCACCTCCGCCATCCTCGCGTCGCCCTTGACGATCGCGGTGGCCGCCTCGTCCGTGCCGCGCACCTCCACGTTCCCGGCGACCAGGTCGTCGACCGTGGCCTGCCGCACGGCCAGCTCGCCCAGCGCGGGCAGCACCTGCTCGATGTAGTGCAGGAAGGACCGGTTCGGCCCGATCACCAGCGTGCCGGTGCGGGCGAGCCGCTCGCGGTGGGCGTAGAGGAGGTAGGCGACCCGGTGCAGGCCGACCGCGGTCTTCCCTGTCCCCGGGCCTCCCTGCACACAGACGGTCCCCGACAGTCCGGACCGTACGATCTCGTCCTGCTCGGGCTGGATCGTGGCGACGATGTCGCGCATCGGGCCGACGCGCGGACGCTCGATCTCCTGCTGGAGCAGCTTGCTGGTGGTGGCCGCCTCGGCGGGGTCCGAGAGGTGCTCGTCCTCGTACGCCGTGAGGTCGCCGCCCGTGTAGCCGAAGCGGCGGCGCAGCGCGATGTCCATCGGGTCCTTCTTGGAGGCCCGGTAGAACGGCTGCGAGACCGGCGCGCGCCAGTCGATGACCATCGGGTCGCCGTCGTGGTCGTGCACATGCCTGCGCCCGATGTAGAAGCGCTCGCCCTCCGCGCCCTCCGCCTGGTCGGCGCCGGGGGCGTGCAGATAGTCGAGGCGGCCGAAGAACAGCGGGGTGTCGCTGAGGTCGGCCAGTGCCTTGATGCGCTCCTCGATCTGACGGGCGAGGACTTCCGCGTTCACCCAGTTCGCGGTGACGTCGCTGATGTCGAGCGACTCGACGTCCTCGCGCATGGCGCGCAGGGCGGAGCGGGACTCGGCGAGATGGGAGCGTTCCCGGGCCAGGGGGTCGTCGACGGGCGCGGACAAGGGAGTGCCTCCGGATCTTTCGTGACTGTGGGGCCGTCCGGTTTCCGGCCGGACGGCAGCACTCCGTGACGGAGGCGGGCAAGAGAGAGGATTTTAGTGAGCCGGGGCGGTGGGGTGCCAATCGTTTTTCCGTCGTCCCCTAGGGGGAGCGCCCGTTCGGCGTAGGGGCGAGCGTCCCCCCACGGGTGGACGGAGAGATGTCGGAGATTGGCTCCGGAGACCGATGCCGCGCTTATGTCCCCGGAGTCACCATGGAGACATGAGCGCAGCAACCATCGACCCCGTTCCAGCCCGCCCCACCGGCGCCACTGCCGTGGACGAATCGGTCCCCCGGCACCGCCTGGGCGACGCCCTGCGCGCCGTGAAGGTGTTCGCGGAGGCGGCGTTCGGCGTTGTCATCCTCGGCGAGTACGGCGAGGAAGCGGGCGTACGCCGAAAGTGACCACATAGGTTCACCTCCGTGCCCAAACGGACGGTGACCTCCTTTGCCCTTCTACTCCTCTCGATCTCCTTCTCCTCCTTCGCCGCCCTCTGCGTCCTGCAACGCGTCCCGATGGCCGACGTGCTGGTCTACCGGGCCGAGGGCGAGGCCGTCCTCCACGGCGGCGACCTGTACGGCTTCACGGTCACCGAGTGGCGGCTGCCGGCGACGTATCCGCCCTTCGCGGCGGTCCTGTTCGTGCCGACGACCTGGATCCCCGTCCCGGCCCTCAAACTGACCTTCCTCGCGGGCAACGCGCTCCTGCTCGCGACGTTCGTCGCCCTCTCCGCCCGGCTGGCGGGCCGAACCGCCCGGCTCCCGCTGCTGTGTGCCGGCACCGCCCTCGCCCTGTGGCTCGAACCGGTCTTCCAGACGGTGCTCTTCGGCCAGATCAACCTCGCCGTCGCCTGCCTGGTCCTGTGGGACCTCACCCGGCCCCCGGGCGCCCGGGGCAGGGGCGTGGCCCTGGGCCTGGCGACCGGGATCAAGCTCACCCCGGCCGTCTTCGTCGCCTACCTCTTCCTGACCGGGCGGCGGCGCGAGGCGGGCACGGCGACGGCGGTGTTCGCCGCGACCGTCGGCCTGGGCGCCCTCGTGCTTCCGGCGGCCGGCGTGGACTTCTGGACCGCGCGGCTCTACGACACCGGCCGCGTCGGAAAGGCCTGGATCATCGACAACCAGTCCCTCCAGGGCCTGATCGCCCGGTTGCTGGGGGACCCGGCACCGGGCGTCGTCTGGGCGCTCCCGGCGGCACTGCTCGCGGCCTTCGGCATGTGGCTGGCGGTACGGTCGCGGGACGAACGGCACGGGATCCTGCTGACGGCCGGCACGGCACTGCTCGTCTCGCCGATCAGCTGGTCCCACCACTGGGTGTGGTGCGTCCCGCTGCTCGCCGTCCTCCTCGCGGACGGCCGCACCCGCCTCGCGGCCCTGACGGCGGCCCTGTTCACGGCCCGCACGATGTGGCTCCTGCCCCACGAGGGCGACCGCGACCTCCACTTCCCGTGGTGGCAACAGCCGTTGGCGTCGCCGTACCCGATCTTCGGCCTGGCCCTGCTGGCCGCCATCGCTCTGCGTCGTCGCTCAGTCGCCGGAGTAGCCGAAGATGCCCAAGTGGGTGGGCTCGTCGCTGGTGTAGAGCATGACGTACACCCCGGTCCAGCGCATGGTGCACTCGTCGATCAGCGTCTTCTCACGCTCGGGCCCGACCGTCATGTTCGCGAATGACCGGGCGAGCCGCTCCGTGAAGGCGTCGGGTGTCGGCCGGTCCGTGCCGAAGTGGTGCCGGATCCGGTCCGGGGCCAGCGGGCGCAGCGTCCCGTAGTCCTCGATCCGCTGCTGGGAGGGCGGCTCGGTGGTGTGTACGACGGTCTGGACGTCCAGGATCGAGTGGGTGCCCTCGTTGCCCATGAACTCCGCGTCCGCCCAGAGATCTTCGAGCGTCGCGTACTCCTCGCCGCCGCCGTAGTCCTCATCGAAGACGCGCGCGTGCAGCGCCTCCAGTGAGCGCTCCACGCTGCCCTCGTACGAGGTGACGTAGTCCCAGCCGCTGGCACCCATCGTGCCGCCCTCCCCAAGTCGTCTGCGAGACGGCGTCACCGTAGAGGACGGCACTGACAACGGGGCAGGGCTCAGCTCTCCGTGAGGAGTTCGTCCGCGTCCATGATGCGGTACGCGTAGCCCTGTTCCGCCAGGAAGCGCTGGCGGTGGGCGGCGAAGTCCTGGTCGATCGTGTCGCGGGCGACCACCGAGTAGAAGTGCGCCTGGTGACCGTCGGCCTTCGGGCGCAGAACACGGCCGAGGCGCTGGGCCTCCTCCTGGCGGGAGCCGAAGGTGCCCGACACCTGGATGGCGACCGTCGCCTCCGGCAGGTCGATGGAGAAGTTGGCGACCTTCGACACCACCAGCACACTGATCTCGCCCTCGCGGAAGGCGTCGAAGAGCTTCTCGCGCTGCGCGTTGGACGTCTCGCCCTTGATGACCGGCGCGTTCAGATGCTCGCCCAGCTCGTCGAGCTGGTCGATGTACTGGCCGATGACCAGGATCTGCTGGCCCGCGAACCAACGTACCAGCGCCTCCGTGACCTTCCGCTTCGTCTCCGTCGTCGCGCAGTAGCGGTACTTCTCCTCCGTCTCGGCCGTGGCGTACGCCAGCCGCTCGGAGTCGGTCAGGTTCACGCGGACCTCGACGCAGTCGGCGGGCGCGATGTAGCCCTGCGCCTCGATCTCCTTCCAGGGCGCGTCGAACCGCTTCGGCCCGATGAGGGAGAACACGTCCGACTCACGGCCGTCCTCGCGCACGAGTGTCGCGGTCAGACCGAGGCGGCGCCGCGCCTGCAGGTCGGCCGTGAACTTGAAGACGGGCGCGGGCAGCAGATGCACCTCGTCGTAGACGATCAGGCCCCAGTCGCGGGAGTCGAACAGCTCCAGGTGGGGATAGATCCCCTTCCGCTTCGTCGTCAGCACCTGGTACGTCGCGATGGTGACCGGCCGGATCTCCTTCTTCGTACCGCTGTACTCCCCGATCTCGTCCTCGGTCAGCGAGGTCCGCTTCACCAGCTCGTGCTTCCACTGCCGGGCCGAGACCGTGTTGGTCACGAGGATGAGAGTGGTCGACTTGGCCTGCGCCATGGAGCCGGCGCCGACCAGCGTCTTGCCCGCGCCGCAGGGCAGCACGACGACACCGCTGCCGCCGTGCCAGAAGTTCTCCACGGCCTGCTTCTGGTACGGCCGCAGGGCCCAGCCGTCCTCGGCCAACTCGATGGCATGCGCCTCGCCGTCCACGTACCCGGCGAGGTCCTCGGCCGGCCAGCCCAGCTTGAGCAGCACCTGCTTGATCTGCCCGCGCTCGGAGGGGTGCACGGCGACGCTGTCCGGATCGATCCGCGCCCCGACCAGCGGAGCGATCCGCTTCGAGCGCAGGATCTCCTCCAGGACCGGCCGGTCCGTGGTCGTCAGCACCAGCCCATGGGCCGGGTGCTTGGACAGGGTCAGCCGCCCGTACCGGTCCATCGTCTCGGCGATGTCGACCAGCAGCGCGTGCGGCACCGGATAGCGGCTGTACTCCACGAGCGCGTCGACGACCTGCTCGGCGTCGTGCCCGGCGGCACGCGCGTTCCACAGCCCGAGTGGCGTCACCCGGTAGGTGTGGATGTGCTCCGGCGCCCGCTCCAGCTCGGCGAACGGCGCGATGGCGCGACGGCAATCGTCCGCCCGCTCGTGGTCGACCTCGAGGAGCAGGGTCTTGTCGGACTGGACGATCAGCGGACCATTCACGCGCGGGCACCCTTTCCGTACGGCCATTGTCGTCGGCCAAACGTCCAGTGTGCCCTACCGCCCGGCGATCACGTTCAGTCGTCCGCCAGCTCCGCGACTCCCGTGACGCGGTGCAGCGGGTATGTCCGCACCTCGTCCGCGGTGTGGTCGAACGCCGTCACGAAGCCGCCCTCGACCTTGATCGGAGCGATGACGCGCTGGCTGGCGGAGCCCTCGGCGTTGACGTAGCCGATCCACAGGGTCTCGCCCGTCAGGACCGCGGCCTGCATCGTCGCGAGGGTCTCGGCGGAGCTGGTGCGGGGCAGGTCACCGCCCGCCGCGGGGTTGCCGGACGGTTTGCGCGGGGTCGTGGCGGCCAGGTCGCCCGCGCGGATCGCGCGGATCGCGGCCGACAGCAGGGTCGCGTCCGGGGCCGGCGGACCGTCCGGGACCGGCTCGGGGGCCGTGCGCGGCGGGGTGCGGTGGGCGAGGGCGCGGGTGATCAGCACATCGCCCTCCGCCGACTCGGCGGCCGGGGCGTACCCCATCGCGCGCAGGCCCTCCAGCAGCGTCGCCGGGTCGGCCTGGGCGGCCAGCACGGTGGGCGCGAGGCGCCGCAGGCGCAGGGCGCCGGCGCGCTTGTCGGCGAGGATCTCGTTCAGGAGGGTGTCGTCGTCGCAGCGGACGTACGCCGACGCGGCGCCGACCCGCAGATGGCCGTGTCTGCGGGCCACGTCGTCGATCAGATACGCCAGCGGCTGCGGCACCGGGGTGCGCGAGTGCGCGGTCAGGAAGGCGTGCAGGTCGGCGGCGGCGCGGCCGGCGTCCAGGGCACGGCGTACGGAGGCGGGCGTGAACCGGTAGACCGTCGCGCCACCCTTCGACTCCACGTCCGCCAGCACGCCCAGCATCTCGGCCAGCGGCCGCTCCAGCGGACCCGGGGCCACCGCCGTCAGGTCCGCCTGGAGCAGCACGTGGTCCAGCGGCTCGGGCAGCAGCGGCGCGAGCAGCCGGGCGGCCGAGGCGGAGGCGACCGCCTGCTCGGGCGGTGAAAGGGGTTCGAGGGGCGCGTGCGGGCGGTGATGGTGATGGGCGGGGAGCTTGTCGCCCGGGCCGGAGAGAGCGGGCGACACGGCGCTCGGGGCGGGTGCCGGGGCCGGTGCTCCCAGCAGGGCCCGGCCCTGTGCCGACAGGGCGCCGCGGCCGGTCACACCGAGCAGCTCCGCCTCGGACAGCGTCCACCGGGCGAGCCGGGAGCGCAGGTCGTCGTCGCTCTGCTGGGCGCCGCGCAGGGGCCGTTCCCAGCGCAGCCGCGCCAGCACGGAGTCGGCGGACGGGGCGGCGCCCTTCGGCAGCCCGGCCAGCAGGCTCAGCACCCGGTGCCGTACCTCGGGCGCGGCCGAGCGGTCCAGGCCGGGACCCAGCGCCGACAGCGCGCGGTCCTTCGCGTCCCGCCCGCCGACCAGGCCCGGCGTCCGCGTCGCCGTCAGCCACGTCTCGGCGAGCCGCGCCCAGCGCTCGGCCGGGGGCTGCTCCAGCCACTCGTCGTAGGCCGGAGTCGCCGCGTACCGCTCGTCGGCCTCGCCGTCCGAGGCCAGCAGCCCCGCCGCGTAGGCCAGTTCCACCCAGAACGCGGCGACGGGCTCCGGCAGATCGAGGGCGACCGCCGTCCGCTTCAGGTCCCGCACACTGAGCCCGCCGGCCCGCAGCACAGCGGGCCCGCCCTCGTCCCAGTCCTTCAGCAGCTCCTCGACGGTCGCGAGGGCGGTGTAGGCCTGGCCGGCCGCCGTGGCGTCCACGATCTGCGGTCGGTGCGTCGCGGCCGGTTCGACCGGCGGCGGTACGGCCTCGGTCGCGCGGTGGGCGCGGCCCTCGCGCAGATGCAGGGCGACCTCGCGGGGCAGTACGACCGTGCCGGGCGCCGTCGGCAGGAGCAGTCCGCGGTCCAGGAGCCAGCGCAGGCGGGGCGCCGGGTCGGCGGTGACCTGCCCGTACGGTGGCCCCCACACCAGCCGGGCCAGCACCTCGTGGGACTCCTCCGAGGCCTCGTCGAGCAGCGCCGCCATCCGCTTCCGGTCCGTGAACAGGGCGGTGAGCGCGGTCGCGGCGGAGACCGCGTCGTGCGTCGAGGGGAGCCCGGCGGCGGTGACGATCTCCTGGATACGGCCCGGCGACATGCCCGCGGTCGCCTCCTGCACCGCCGGGCCGAGTCCGGTCGGCGACGGGTGCTGCGGCGACGGGGCGAGCACCTCGCGGGCGGTGCGCACGAGACGCAGACAGTCGTCGCCGCCCCACACCAGGGCCTGCTCGCGCAGCGTGCCGAGAGCGTGCGGAAGGGCGGCGGCGACGGCCGGGTCCCCGGCGTCACCGGCCATCAGCCGCAGCAGGTCCTCGTACGACGCCGGGTCCGCCACGGCCAGTGCCTCCGCCGTCTGCAGGGCGAACCGGTCCAGCCGCTCCAACGCGCGTAGCACCGAGGCACGGGTGCCCGCCCGGGTGGCCAGCTGCGTGAGGTCGGTGGGGACGGGGGTGATGAGGTCGGGGCGGCTGCGCAGCAGCGCGGCCAGGGAGGCGTCGTCCTTGACACGGAGCGCTTCCGCGAGGGAGCGGGGCCGGTCCTCGGTGCTCATCTGCCCAACGGTAGCCTCCGGCGGCTCGGCCGACGATGTGCGGGACCCCGCTTCGGCTGTGACGCCGGATTGTGCGAACCACGCGATAACGTCACCAGCGGAGTTCAACGGCCACACCCCCGGAGGGACTTCGTGGGTATCGAGAGCGACCAGGTTGTCTACGAGTATCTGAGCCGCGTCGGAGACGTGGCGCAGCAGCGACAGTTGCCGTCGTCCGTGCGGATGCGGCTGGTGTCCCAGCTGCGGAACGAGATCGACCGGGACCGTGCCAAGGTCACCGTCGACAGTCCCGCGGCCGTCCGCCGCATCCTGGAGCGGCTCGGCACCCCGGACGAGGTCGTCACCGCCGCGGGCGGCACCGCCGGTGCGCCGCAGACGCCGTCCGCAGCCGTGCCCGTACAGCCCGCGCCGCGCGAGTCCCTGCCGAAGGGGTTGCGCCGGGTCGTACCGCGGCCACGCCCCGCCGATCCGGCGCCGGACGCGGACGCGCTGTCCCCGCCGCACCTCGCCGGCGAACACGAACTAGGCGGCCCCGCCGTGCAGCCCGACTGGTGGCGGACGGACGGCCGTGCGTTCGACGCCGGGGACGGGGTGCCGGGCTTCGTCGGGGGCGTGGAGATCCCGGAGCTGCTCAAGCCACCGCCGCCGAAGGGGAAGGAGCCGGTCATCGAGGACACCGAACCCCCGACCGAGGCCCCGGCACCGTCCAACCGCCGCCGTCTCTCCCTCCCCCGCCCCGCCACGGGCTGGACCAACCCCCTGCTGCTGCTCGCCGCCGCGGCCCTCGTCGTCGGCGCGGTCCTCGGCAACTGGTTCGCGCTGATCCTCGGCTGGCTCATCGCGTACGGCTCCCGCCGTCTCACGCCTATGGAGACCAAGTGGGCCGTCCTGGTCCTGCCCGGCCTCGCGCTCACGGCGGGCGTCGTCTGGCTCTGGGGCCGTACCGACGGCCGCTGGGGCACCCCCATCCCCGAGGGCCACATGAGCGACGCCCTCTCGGAAACCTGGCCCTGGGTGGTCCGCGGCGCGGCCATCGCCTCGGCCCTGTATCTGGTCTGGCGCTCACAGCGACGCCGCTAGGGCCTGTTGCGGAAGTCCCGCCTGCCCCGCGACGCCATGCACGCTCCCCCACTGCCTGAAGGGCGTGGGAGGTGCCCCCACTCGCCGCACCGGGCACAGACCCGAGTACGTCCAGTACGAGGGCCTGCACCCGGCACGCCGAGAGCACGCTCCCCCACTCTCGGCTTCGCTCGAGCGGGGGGACCCCCACGACGCCGCCGGGCCCGCCCTTCGGACGGACGACGGGACTTTCGCAACAGGCTCTAGCCGGCAGGCGGGGTCGCCGAGCTCACAACCCCGTCCGGCCTGGCTGCCGTACCCCCTGGGCACAATGGCCGATATGACTGCTCCCGCGCTGACCGTCGGCTTCGACCTCGACATGACCCTGATCGACTCCAGGCCCGGTATCCACGCCACCTATCTGGCGCTGGCCGAGCGGACCGGGACGTACATCGACGCCGACCTGGCGGTCACGCGGCTCGGGCCGCCGCTCGAGGAGGAACTGGTCCACTGGTTCCCGGCCGAGCAGGTCGCGCCCATCGCCGATCTCTACCGCGCGATGTACCCGGCGCACGCGATCACCGGCACGCTCGCGATGCCCGGCGCCCGGGAGGCGATCGCGGCGGTCCGGGAGGCCGGAGGACAGGCGATCGTCGTCACCGCCAAGCACGAGCCCAACGCCAAGTTGCACCTGGAACACCTGCGCATGGACGCGGACGCCGTCATCGGCGACCTGTGGGCCGAGCGCAAGGCGGAGGCGCTGCGCGCGCACGGCGCGGCTGTGTACGTCGGCGACCACGTGGGAGACGTACGCGGCGCCCGCACCGCAGAGGCCCTGTCCGTGGCCGTGGCCACCGGCCCCTGCGACGCGGACGAACTGCGCACGGCGGGCGCGGACGTCGTCCTCGCCGACCTGTCCGCGTTCCCCGCCTGGCTGTCTGCCTACCGCGAGGCCTCGCGCGCCTGACGCCGCCCCGCCGCCATCGACCGCAGCACGCCCGCGCCGGCGACGAGGAAGCCGACGCCCATCAGCATGCTGAGGCCGAACATGTACGTCGGAAAAGGCTTCGTACCGAAGAACAGCGGGGCCACGGTGACGAGAGTGGCCAAGGCACCGATGAAGAAGACCACGGCACCGGCGCGGATCAGTCCGTCGCCGGGCCCGGCGGAATTCGTTTGGGTTTTGTCACGCACCGGACCAGGGTAGTTCCCAGCGCGAAGGAACAACCGGGCGACGTCTTGTCACCAGCCCGAAGACCATTGGCCTTGGTACCGGCGGGTCATGGTGGACCCGCCCGAGTGCTATCCAGAGCAGTTTTCCGACGAGAACGAGGACGAGGACTGACGTGCCTACCGGCAAGGCCAAGCCGGTTACCTAGGCACAGAGGATCGGTACGCTCCTTCCGTGACACCTGGTCTCCGCTACCTCTCATGCCTCAGGCTCTCTGCCGACTCTGACGGCTCCATATCGATCGAGTGGCAGCGTGGCGTGATCCGCCACCACGTCGCCTCTCCGCTCCTGTCCGGCGTCCTGGTGGGCGAAGCAGAGGACACGGACGTCTCAGGCTCCCTCTCCCCGTTCAAGCGTCCCAAGCTGGGGAAGTGGCTTACTTCCAGGGCCGATGAGTTCGACGTGATCATTGCAGCCAAGATGGACAGGCTTACTCGCCGCTCGATGCACTTCAATGAGCTACTGGAGTGGGCGCAGCGGAACGGCAAGTTCATCGTGTGCGTGGAAGAGGGGTTCGACCTCTCGACTCCACAGGGGAAGATGATGGCGCGCATGACGGCCGTCTTCGCTGAGGCTGAGTGGGACACGATCCAAGCCCGCATCATCAACGGCGTACAGACACGTCTAGAGAACCGTTCGTGGCTCACAGGTGCTCCTCCAACTGGCTACCGCATCAAGGCAGTTGAAGGGGGGAAGCGCAAGATCCTGGAGATTGACCAGGACTACGCCCCCTATGTGGAAGAGATCTTCCAGCGAGTCACTGAGGGACAGTCCACACACCGGATTGCCCGAGACTTCAACTCCCGTGGAATCCTCACGTGGGGTGACCATCTCAGGAAGCTCAAGGGGGAAGCCACCAAGGGAACTCAGTGGCAATCCACGATCATCAACAAGTTCATCCGTTCCCCTTGGGTGCCAGGGATCTACACCTACAAGGGAGAGGCTGTATTGGATGACCAGGGAGAGCCCGTAATTCTCCCCGAGAAGCCTCTAGCGTCCATGGACGAATGGACAGACCTGGTGGACAGGATCAAGCCCGCTCCCAAGGCAGAGGGAGCCCCTACAGGGAGCCGTAACGGCGCTAAGAGTCTCCTGTCCGGTGTTGCTCACTGTGGGGAGTGTGGAGCGCCGGTTACCTCTCTTCTGAGCTCTGGACACACCAGGAAGGACGGTACGAAGGTTGCCGGACACAGGTATTACCGCTGCTCCAACAAGTTCAAGGGTGGAGCCTGTGCACAGGGTCTCTATGTCCGTGCAGACGCTCTAGACGCATGGGTTGACCAGGAGATCCGGGGGAGCGTCGGTCAGTGGGACATGTACGAGAGGGCAGGAGTAGGACCCTCTCAGGCAAGGGAACTCCAGTCGGCTAGGACACGTCTGGAGAAGCTGGAAACTGACTTCCTGTCAGGAGAGTACGACGGAGAGGGACAGGAAGAGTCCTACAAGCGCATGCACAAGAGCCTTTCAGGGAAAGTGGCTCTCCTGGCAAAGCAGGAAGAGGAGAGGGCTCACCCGACACTGAAAGCCACAGGAAAGAAGTACGGGGAAGTCTGGGAAACCAAAGACCAGGAAGACCGTAGGGAGTTCCTGAGGACGTATCAGGTCAAGGTCTGGGCTTGGGACAAGGGAACAGACGAGAGCGCGGCAGGAATGGTCATGGACATGGGAGACATTCAGACCATGGCTGAAGAACTGTCGCTCTCACTTCCTGGAAAAGGCAAGATGACAAGGCAATTGATCAGCCATAACGTACCGGGGGAACATCGGTTCAAGGTTCTCTGAGAGCCGCTGGTCGCCGTTGGCCGTCTTGGTGATCGCCGGACCAGTCCTCCATGACCAGCAGTTACCCGACGAACCTGCGGCTGTTTCCATCTGCTGGCTCTCGATCCTGTCTGCCGGCAGTGAGAGGGGAGTGGGAGTGCCGTCGGTGACCAGATGCGCTCGCTTCCCCTCTGGTCCGCTCCAGGGCAACCGCCGTACGACGCTACGCTCTGCCATGCCGACTCCAATCCAGTCGGTAGGCCCCCAGTTGATCGCTGCCTGATCGCTGGGGGCCGCTTCATGTTTGGGCTCACCAGACTACCTCCGTATCTGACTACCTCGGTAGCGCACGGAGTGATTCCCTCGCACGCTGAATAGGTGGAGATCAACAGGGCAGAGCCGCATTGGCCGCAGGTAGCAGAGGAGATCCGGCGCCGTATCCGCGCTGGCACGTACGCCCCTGGTGCACGTGTGCCTGGCACTGTTGCCCTTGCTGCTGAGTTCGACGTGTCGCAGTCAACTGCATCCCGTGCGCTGGCCAGACTCCGCGCTGAGGGACTCGTGTACGTGGTCAGTGGCCGTGGCTACTTCGTCTCCGAGCCCTAGGGAGCAGCAGAGATACTGCCGTTTGTGCTCCTGTCCTGGTGGGGAGACGGCCGGTAAGGTTGTTCAACGGCAGTTCAAGGGCGTCCAGGAGCGTCCGGGACCGATCGAGGGAGCGTGTGCTTTGCCGACTGGCAAGGTCAAGTGGTTCAACAGCGAGAAGGGCTTCGGCTTTCTCTCCCGTGACGACGGCGGTGACGTCTTCGTCCATTCCTCGGTCCTTCCCGCCGGAGTCGATGCGCTCAAGCCGGGCCAGCGCGTGGAGTTCGGCGTGGTCGCCGGCCAGCGCGGTGACCAGGCACTCTCGGTCGTCATCCTCGACCCGACGCCCTCGGTCGCGGCCGCGCAGCGCAAGAAGCCGGACGAGCTGGCCTCCATCGTGCAGGACCTGACGACCCTTCTCGAGAACATCACGCCGATGCTGGAGAAGGGCCGTTACCCCGACAAAGCCTCCGGCGGGAAGATCGCCGGCCTGCTGCGGGCGGTCGCCGACCAGTTGGACGTCTGACCGCCAGGGAGAACTGGTAGGGGAATCCGCTAGGGGAAAACCAGTGCCTGAGCGCCGAGGGGCGGCACAAGCCCCTCGGCCGCCGCACGGGTGAGCAGGCCCCGCACCGCCGCGTAGCCGTCCTCGCCGAGTTCCGACGTGAACTCGTTGACGTACAGCCCGATGTGCTGGTCGGCGACGGCCGGGTCCATCTCCTGGGCGTGCTCCATGACGTACGGGCGGGAGGCCTCCGGGTCGTCCCAGGCGGCGTGCACCGACGTACGGATCGACTCGGCCAGCCGCGTCAGCGTGTCCGCGCCCAGCGACCGCTTGGCGATGATCGCGCCGAGCGGGATCGGCAGTCCGGTCGTGTTCTCCCAGTGCTCGCCCATGTCGGCGAGCTTGTGCAGCCCGTAGTTCTGGTACGTGAAGCGCGCCTCGTGGATGACGAGCCCCGCGTCGACCTTCCCGTCCCGCACGGCCGGCATGATCTCGTGGAACGGCATGACCACGACCTCGCCGACCCCACCGGGGACCGTGTCCGCGGCCCACAACCGGAACAGCAGATAGGCCGTCGACTTCTCGCTGGGCACCGCGACCGTACGGCCCGTCAGATCCGCACCCGCCTCCCGCGTCAGCACCAGCGGCCCGCAGCCACGCCCCAGCGCGCCGCCGCACGGCAGCAGCGCGTACTCGTCGAGGACGTACGGCAGCACCGCGTACGACACCTTCAGCACGTCGAACTCACCGCGCTCGGCCATGCCGTTGGTGATGTCGATGTCCGCGAACGTCACGTCCAGCGCGGGCGCGCCCGGGACGCGGCCGTGGGCGAGGGCGTCGAAGACGAAGGTGTCGTTCGGGCAGGGGGAGTAAACGATCCTCAGGGGCTCAGTGGTCATGTGGGTTCCAACTCTCCAGTGCGGGCGCGAACTTCCCGAAGCCCTCGGTGAGGGCCGCGAGGGCGTCGCCGATGCGCCAGGCGGTGCGGTCGCGCGGGCCGACGGGATTGGAGACGGCGCGTATCTCCAGAACGGGCACGCCGTGCGCGGCGGCCGCCTCGGCCACCCCGAAGCCCTCCATGGCCTCGGCGAGGGCGCGGGGGTGGCGGGCGCGGAGCCGGACGGCGCGGGCGGCCGTCCCGGTCACCGTGGACACGGTCAGTACGGCCCCGGAGCGCGCCCCGGTGGCCGCTGACACGGTTCGTACGAGTGATGTGGGCGGACGGTGGCTGACGGTCCCGAAGCCCAGCTCGGTGACCGGAAGGAAGCCGTCGGCCGTCTCGGCGCCCAGGTCGGCCGCGATGATCTCGTCGGCGACGACGAGGGAGCCGACGGGGGCGTCCGGCGCGAAACCGCCGGCGATCCCGGCGGCGACGACCAGGTCGTAGGGGGTGCCTGCCAGGGCGGCCGCGGTGAGCGCGGTGGCGGTGGAGGCGGCGGCGAGGGCGGGGCCGACACCGGCGGCGAGGAGGTCGTAATGGCCCGTTCCGCCGATCCGGTGGAGCGTCGCCCCCGGCAGCCGTACCTCCGCCGTCTCCGCCGTGAACGCACGGGCCACCGCGTCCCGCTCGGCGGGGACCGCGGTGGCCACGAGGACATGCACGGGGGACGTGATCAGGCGTCCTTCTCCAGCTTGAAGGACCACAGACCCTTGACCGTCTTCTCGCCCTCCTTGATGGAGACCGTGGTCGTGTTGCCCTGCGCGCCGTACTGCGCGTTGAAGAACACGCTGCCCGGGATCGTGCGGTAGGTCTTCGTGCTGGAGTCGGTGAGGGGCTGACCGTTCATCAGGATCGTCCAGCCGCTGTCGGCGATCGACGGGTCGACGCCGAAGCGGACGGTGTCGTCCGGGTCGACCTTGATCGACTTGATGTCGGTGTTCTTGATGCACTCGGCGAGGGCGGCCGTGTCCAGGGCGTCACCGTCGTTGTAGCAAGTGGCTTCGGAGTTGACCGAGTTCGTGCCGACGGTGATCGTCGCGATCGGGGTCGGCTTTTCGCAGGCCGACAGGACGAGCAGTCCGGCGGAAACGGCGCCGGCAACGGCGACCGCGCGGCGGCGTCGCACAACGGATTGCATGGTCATGGCCGAAGGCTATCTGGCACCTCGGGCAGACCGCCTACGTGGGGTGCGGCGTGCCCGGTTCGTTACGCCACTCGCGGTCCTGCCCGGCCGCCGTGCCGCGCCGAGGCCAAGAGTCCCCGCAGGGTCGCAAGCCAGCCCGCGGCCACGATGACGGCGGCCACCGACAGGCCCAGCGTGCCGTTGAGCGGCATCACGATGCCGACCGCGCCGCCGAACACCCACGCCATCTGCAGCAATGTCTCCGAACGGGCGAACGCCGACGTCCGCACCAGCTCCGGCACGTCCCGCTGGATCAGCGCGTCCAGGGACAGCTTGGCCAGCGCCTGCGCGAACCCGGCGACCGCGGCCAGACACGCCACCAGGAACGCGCCGAAGAACAGCGCCGCGACGATCGCCGTACCCAGCACCACCGCTACCACCGTCACGATGATCACCTCCGGCGCCCGCGATCTGAGCCACGCCCCGACCGCCGTGCCGAGCGCGTTGCCCGCGCCCGCGGACACGCCCACGATGCCCAGCGACACGGCCGCGCTCTCGCCGGTCAGCGGGTGCTCGCGCAGCAGGAACGCGAGGAAGAAGATCAGGAAGCCGGACAGACAGCGCAGGGTGGCGTTGGCGCCGAGGGCGTGCGTGACGGCGGGGCCGACCGTGCGCAGTCCCGGTCGCTTCACCGGCCCCCGGTGCGGACCGTGCAGATGGTCCTCGTCGGCGGCCAGCAGGGCGACGGCCTCGCCCTTGGCGGAGTCGACCTTCGGCGGCAGGGAGAAGGACAGGAACGTACCCGCCACGAAGATCACGAAGGCGCCGTAGAGCGGCCAGGGATCGCCGATCGCGTGCAGCCCCGCCCCGACCGGCGCGGCCACACCGGTGGCCAGCAGCCCGGCGAGGGTGACCCGCGAGTTCGCCTTCACCAGGGAGAACCGCGGCGGCAGCAGCCGGGGCACGACGGCGCTGCGGACGACGCCGTACGCCTTCGACGCGACCAGGACGCCGAGGGCGGCCGGATACAACTCCAGACTCCCGCTGGCGACCGCTCCGGAGATGATCAGTGCGAGCAGGGCGCGGGCGAGCATCGCGCCGGCCATCGCGGCGCGACGGCCGTGCGGCAGCCGGTCGAGGAGCGGGCCGATCACGGGCGCGAGGATCGTGAACGGGGCCATGGTGATGGCGAGATACAGCGCGACCCGGCCGCGGGCCTCGTCCGTCGGCACCGAGAAGAAGACAGTGGAGGCGAGCGCGATGGTGACCATGACGTCACCGGCGCCGTTCACGGCGTGCAGCTCGATCAGCTTGCCCAGCCCGGACTCGCCGGCGCCGTGCGCGTGCGTGGCCCTGCGGATGCCGCGGGCGGTACCGGTGACGGGAAGGTGCAGGGCACGGCCGACGGCGCGGACGGCACCGCTCACCCGGCCCGCACCGCCACCTCGACTGCTTCCCCGGACCCCGCCGACCCCGGCGGCGCCCTGGGACGACCTCGCGGCTGCCACGACGTTCATAGTGCCCTGAGTGGCGCGTCAATAGTGCGGTTACGGCGCGCATGGCGCCCGACTTTGCGGCCGTCCGTCACAGGTGGGCGGGCGGGAAACAACGCCGCGAAGCGGCGAAAGGACCGTCGGTGTAGGCCAAGCGCCAGCGAACAGGTAGCGTGCGTATCTCAGCCATCCCGCAGAATGGATGACAGAGGTGCGCCCGAGCGCGATCGGACGCGGACGTCGATGCGGCCCACAGGTCCGCTCCGTCCGTCCCACCGCCTTGAGGCAGGCGTACCCGTGAGACGGCGTAGGAGAGAAGCGATACCTGTGAGCGCAGCGACAACGCGAAGCCGCACCCCCGACCGCTTGTGCGCCGAGGCGGTCGACCTTGCCCGCGCCGCGGCCGAGGAGGCCGCCGCGCCAGGTGTGGTCGGCGAGCACTCCGGACTCGTGTCCGAGGGCGACCGCGTTGTCACGCACTTCTTCGAGTGCAAGGAGCTCGGGTACCGCGGCTGGCGCTGGGCGGTGACAGTGGCCCGCGCGTCCCGCGCCAAGGTGGTCACGCTGGACGAGGTCGTCCTCCTGCCCGGCTCGGACGCGCTGCTCGCGCCGGAGTGGGTGCCGTGGAGCGAGCGGCTGCGCCCCGGTGACATGGGCCCCGGCGACCTGCTGCCGACCGAGGCCGAGGACCTCCGCCTGGAGCCCGGCTACACGGGTGACGACGACCCGGCCCCCAATTCCCCGGTGTCGCACGAGATGGCGGAACTGGTCGAGGCGGAGGACGCGGAGGTCACCTCGGGCGTCCCGGCGGCGCTCCCGGCCGCGCCTACGCGCGGTTCGATCGCCGCGGTGGCCGAGGAACTGGGCATGCGCCGCGCCCGCGTCCTGTCCCGGTACGGCCTGCATGTCGCCGCCGACCGCTGGGAGGACGCGTTCGGCCCCAAGACCCCGATGGCCCAGGCGGCCCCCGCGGCCTGCGTCAGCTGCGGCTTCCTGCTTCCGCTGGGCGGCTCCCTCGGCCAGGCCTTCGGAGTCTGCGCGAACGAGTTCGCCCCGGCCGACGGCCGCGTGGTGTCCCTGACCTACGGCTGCGGCGGCCACTCGGAGGCAGCGGTCATGCCGAAGCCCCCCCAGCCGGCGGCCCCGGTGATCGACGAAACCCGAGTCGACCCCTTCCCGCTTCGCCCGTCCCCGGACTCGGGCTCGGTGTCAGCGGTGGGCGACGAGGAGACGGCGGAGCTGGGGCACTCGTAGAGGGGGCACAGGGTGTCCGGTCGGGTTCCGTGGCAACGAGCTACCTGAGGCCGCGCTCCTCCAGTTCGTCCGCACACTCTTGAAGCACGGCCACCGACTGGGCAACGAAGTCGGGTCTCCCGGTCGGCTGCGGAGTCTCGCGCGCCTCGGCGCGGTCCCGTTCGATCTCGTCCGCGATTCGCTCGCAGTCCACGGCGGCCGTATCGACCGCCGTTTCGCGCGGCGTCGGCTTCTCGGTGGCTGGTCCGGCGTTGAGTGCGGAGGTCGCGGCGAGTCCGCCGAGGCACAGCAGCGCCCATACGGCGACTATCCAGGCGCGGGCGCTCAATGGACGACCGGACCGGCCAGGGCGCCAGTGGCGATGGTCAACGTCTCTTCCCCCTCCGCGGAGCACGGGGCGCCATTCTGCCGCAGGGGACCGACACCGCGCCTGGCCCGGCTTACTTCCCGGTGCCCACCGGGTCCACCGTGATCGACGGGCCGGCGTCTTCGGAGACGGGGACGTGGATGCTGACCGGCAACGTGTGGGAGTGGGTCTCGTTGGGCGGGTGACCCCCCGCCCCGCATGCCGCACCCGCCTCCGTCCGCATGCCGCGGCAGCGCCCGCCAGGGGGTACCTTCGTCCTCACGTCGACGAGGAGAGGGAACGTGAGCAAGTTCGTGCGGCCGGCGCCCGAGGGCGCCGATCCCTTCGGCACGGCCCGGCTCCGCCGTGGCGTCCTCGACGCCTGGGCCACCAGCCCCGCCCGCTTCCGCGAGGACGCCAACGCCGAGGAGGACCTGGTTCTCGGCGGCTACCGCGACCGCCTCATCGTGGAGCTCGCCCAGAACGCCGCCGACGCCGCCGCCCGCGCCCACACGCCGGGTAGCCTTCGCCTCACCCTCCGCGACGGCGTCCTCTTCGCCGCCAACACCGGCGCCCCGCTCGACGCGGCCGGGGTCGAGTCCCTCGCCACCCTTCGCGCCTCCGCGAAACGCGACGCCCCCGATGGCCAGACCGGCCGCTTCGGCGTCGGCTTCGCCGCCGTACTCGCCGTCACCGACGAACCCGCCGTCGTCGGCCGGCACGGCGGCGTGCGCTGGTCCCTGGCAGAGGCCCGCGAACTGGCCGAGGAGACCGCCATCCACGGCCCCGGCCTGCGCGACGAGATCCGCCGACGCGACGGACACGTACCCCTCCTCCGCCTCCCGTTCACCGCCGAGGGCACCGCCCCCGACCCGTACGACACCGTCGTCATCCTCCCGCTGCGCGACACCGCCGCCACCGATCTCGCCGAACGCCTCCTGGACAGCGTCGACGACGCCCTCCTCCTCGCCCTGCCGGGACTCGAGGAAGTCGTCGTCGAGACCGACACCCTGCGCACCCTGCGCCGCCGCACCGACGGCACCACCACCGTCGTCGAGGACTCCCGCGACGGCACGACCCGCTGGCGTACCGCCGCCGCGCACGGTCTGCTCACCCCCGACCTGCTCGCCGACCGCCCCGTGGAGGAGCGGCTGCGCCCCCACTGGTCGGTCACCTGGGCCGTACCCATCGACGAGGACCAGCGGCCGGTTTCGCCCCGCACCGCCCCCGTCGTGCACGCCCCCACCCCCAGCGACGAGCCCCTCGGCGTGCCCGCCCTGCTCATCGCCTCGTTCCCGCTGGACACCACCCGGCGGCACGCCGCGCCCGGTCCGCTCACCGACTTCCTGGTGCAGCGGGCGGCGGACGCCTACGCCGAACTCCTCGCCGGCTGGCGGCCGGTGACCGACAGCATCATCGGCCTCGTGCCCGGCCCGCTCGGCAAGGGCGAACTGGACGGGGCGCTGCGCCAGGCGATCCTGGACCGGCTGCCGCGCACGGCCTTCCTGCCGCCGGCCATCGAGCCCAAGGGTGCCGACGACCTCCCCGAGGCCCTGCGCCCCCGTGACGCCGAGGTCGTCGAGGGCGCGGGCAGCGACACCGTGCGCGTCCTGGCCGAGGTGCTGCCCACCCTGCTGCCCGCCGGCCTGGAACGCCGCGTCGGGCTGCGCACCCTTGGTGTCGCCCGCCTTTCGCTCGCCGACGCGATCGACCGCCTGGCCGGTCTGGAGAAGGACCCGGACTGGTGGTACCGGCTGTACGACAGCCTCGCCGGCGTCGACCCCGACCGGCTGTCCGGGCTGCCGGTGCCGCTTGCCGACGGGCGTACGACCATCGGGCCCCGCCAGGTCCTCCTGCCCACCTCGGACACCGCCCGTATCGATCCCGAGGTCCTGGCCCGGCTCGGCCTCAAGGTCGCCCACCCCGACGCCGCCCACCCGCTGCTCGAGAAGCTGGGCGCCCTGCCCGCGACCCCGCGCGCCGTGCTCACCACCCCGCAGGTGCGCGCCGCCGTCGCCGCCTCCCTCGACGACGGTGCGGTGGCCTGGGAGGAAGACGCCCCGGACGCCGAGGAGTTGGCCGACACCGTCCTCGCGCTCGTGCGCGACGCGGGCCTCGAACCCGGTGACGAACCCTGGCTCGGCGCCCTCGCCCTGCCCGACGAGGACGGCGAACTCGCCCCCGCCGGTGAACTCGTCCTCCCCGGCAGCCCCTTCGCCCAGGTCATCCGCGAGGACGAACTGGCTGCGGTGGAAGCTGAGTTGGCCGAGAAGTGGGGCGAGCAGCCGCTGGCCGCGTGTGGCGTCCTCGCCGACTTCGCGCTCGTACGCGCCACGGACGTCGTCCTCGACCCCGACGAACTGGAGCCCCGGGAAGGGGACTTCGCCGAACCGGACGACGCCGGCCTGCTCGACGCCGTGGACGTGTGGTGCGAGGACATCCTCGACCGCTTCCCGGACACCCCCGTACCCCCGGTCGCCACCGAGCTGGTGGCCGTGCGTGACCTCGACCTCGTCGACGACGGCCACTGGCCGCAGGCCCTCGCCCTGCTGGCCCGCCCGCCGCTGCGCGACGCGCTCACCCAGCCGGTACGGATCCTGCTGCCGGACGGCACCCACGAGGTCGTACGGCCGTACACCGCATGGTGGCTGCGCGGGCACCCGGTGCTCGACGGCCGCCGCCCCGCCGGTCTGCTGGCCGCGGGCGGCGACCCGCTCCTGCACGGCCTGTACGACGAGGCGGACGCCACAGGCTTCGAGGACGAACAGGTGCTGCGCGCCCTCGGCGTCCGCACCTCCGTGGCCGCGCTGCTGGACGAACCCGGCGGCGCCGCCGAGCTGTTGGAGCGCCTGGCCGATCCCGAGCGACCTGTCGGAGCTGCTCAACTGCACGGTCTGTACGGCGCGTTGGCCGACCTGGATCCGGAGCAGGTGACCCTGCCGGACGATCTGCGGGCCGTGGTGGACGGGCGGGTGGAGGTGGTGGACGCGGCGGACGCCGTGGTCGTCGACTCACCCGACCTGCTGCCCTTCACGTCCGGTGTCCCGCTGCTGCCCGTACGGCCGTCGCGGGCCGCCGAGTTGGCCGAGTTGTTCCAGGTGCGGCGGCTGAGCGAGTCGGTCACCGGGTCGGTGGACTCCGAGGGCACGGAGCACGCCGTACCGGAGTCGGTGCGGGTCCTGCTCGGCCCGCGCACTCCGGACACCTACGTGGAGCACGAGGAACTCGTCGTCGACGGCGTTGAGATCGACTGGCGCCTCACGGCCGACGGCACCCTGCACGCGGCGACCCTGGAGGGCGTGGCCGCGGGCCTGGCCTGGGCGGCCGGCCAGTGGCCCCGCCGCTTCGAGGTGGCCGCGCTGCTGGAGGACCCGTCCCGCACGGAGGAGTTGGCGCGGGACCGCTGGTTCGACTGAGCCGGACCGCGGCGGGTTCGGACACCTTCCGTACGGGCTCCGTTGGCCCGGCCGTAACCTAGATGACGCGCACACAAACTCTCCACCTTTCGTACAACTATCCACAGCCGTCGCGGATCTGATCATCTGAGTCAACAGACTCCACGATCACGTGGGTCCTCGGCGTAGGCGAGTCGTAGCGAACGTCCGCAGCCGGGCCCCGCTCTCCATATGGGGGAACGCATGCGCATTCGTGCCACCGTGGCCGCCGTCTCCGGCGCCCTGGCCCTCTCTGCCTTCGTCGTGCCGGCCGCGCACGCCGACAACGGCACCTCGTTCAACCACGACAACCTCGTGAAGGCCGCGCAGGCCGCGCACCACGCCGCCGGCAAGTCCGCGTTCAGCACGGCCACCCCCGCCGACACGGGTGAGCCCTACGCGCTGGACCTCTCCTTCTCCAACGTCAAGATCAACAACGGCAAGTCGATCAACGCGGGCACCACCACCCACACCACGGCCCCCGTGACCTACACCGTCACGCACGCCGAGGGCATCGACGTCAACGCGGCCGACTTCATGATGGACGTGGAGATCTACCGCGGTTCGTTCGACAACCCGGTCAACGTCCTCTTCGGCGACGACTTCCCCACCTGCACCGTGGTCTCCGCGACCCAGGACAGCTGCAAGGGCACCATCGACGTCTACGCGGGCATCGAGCTGACCAACGCCGACGCGACCAAGTGGACGGCCGTCGGCTTCGCGATCGACTGGAACGACCAGGACCCGAACTCCGACAACATCGACTGGAGCAAGGTCGGTTACATCGACCAGGACGCGCTGGCCACCACCAGCCTCAAGCGCCTGACCAAGGCCACGGCCGACGGCACGCCGGAGCCCGTGGTGAAGGGCAAGACCATCACCGTCAGCGGCAAGCTGACCCTGGCGAACTGGACCGACCACAAGTACCACGGGTACGCCGGTCAGTCGGTGCAGCTGCAGTTCCGCAAGAAGGAGTCCACCACCTACAGCACGGTGAAGACGGTCAAGTCGGACTCGGCGGGCAACCTGAAGACCACGGTCACGGCGTCCGTCGACGGCTACTTCCGCTACTACTTCGCGGGTGCCTCGTACAGCGCCCAGGTCGCCGCCACGGGTGACTACGTCGGCGTGAAGTAAGCGGCGCACGGGCTGTTCCGGCCCTTGCCACGGCCCCGGGGGGACCCGGGGCCGTGGCGTTTCCTCTGCATTCGGTCATGCGCGTGCAATCTCCGGCCACGGGCTCGTCATCCGTGATCAAAATCTGCCGCGGCGGCCCCGCAGCCGTACAACCCCCGCCCCCGGTCGTTGATCTGATCGCGTGAGTCAACAGACTCCACGATCAACTCGGGCCCCGCGCCCCCCTTTCTCCACCTGGGGAACTCCATGCGCATTCGCGCCACCGTGGCCGCCGTCTCCGGCGCCCTCGCTCTGTCCGCCCTCGCCGTCCCGGCCGCGCACGCCGCCACGGCCGCCGCGGCGCCGGCCGTCACCTTCTCCAACATGAAGGTCAACAACGGCAAGGCCGCCACCGAGGGAGCCACCACCACCCTGAAGCTCCCGGTCACGTACACCGTGACCCACGCAGCCGGCCTGGACCTCAGCACCATCCAGAACGGCCCGCTGATCTACCGCGGCACCTCCCCGCAGGACTACACCGCCGAGATCATCAGCGACGCCCCCGGCACCTGCACTACCGCCTCCACGACCACCCTGAACTGCAAGGCCACCATCACCGTCCCCGCCTCCGAGCTGTACAACTCGGACGCCGGCACCTGGAAGTCGGGCGGCGTCGCGGTCGACACCAAGACCGGCGGCCAGAAGTGGCAGGGCGACCTCGGCACCATCGCCATCCGCCGCCAGGCCAAGCTCACCACCGACGCGACACCGGAGCCGGTGAAGAAGGGTGGGACCATCACGGTCAGCGGCAAGCTGACCCGGGCCAACTGGGAGAGCGGGACCTACGTCGCGCTCGGCGGCCAGTCGGTCAAGCTCCAGTTCCGCAAGAACGGCACCACCACCTACACGACCCTCAAGACCATCACGTCGTCCTCCACGGGCGCCCTGAAGACCACGGTCACGGCGTCCGTCGACGGCTACTACCGCTACAGCTTCGCGGGCATCGCCACGACGTCCTCGGTGAGCGCGACGGGCGACTTCGTCGACGTGCAGTAGCCCCGCGGGTTCTCTCACGTAGGGAAACGGCGGTCGACCCATCTCCACAGGAACTCCAGGGCGGCCGCCGCCACCACCGCCACGAGCACCGCCGTCCACGGCATCGTGATCCCGACCAGCTTCAGCGCGAAGAAACTCTGCAGCGCGGGCACCACAAGCACGAACACGAACGCCGCGCCCATCGAGGCGACCAGCACCACCCGCCACCACGTATACGGCCGGGCGACGATCGCCAGGACCCACATCGAGACCAGGAAGAGCGTGAGCGTTGCCGCGCTGGTCTCCGCGTCCAACGCGCCCGGACCCGTGTAGTGGTGACGGGCCAGCAGATACGTCACGAAGGTCGCGATCCCGGCCACCAACCCGCCTGGGATCGAGTACCGCATCACCTGCCGCACGAAGTGCGGCCGGGCCCGTTCCTTGTTCGGTGCGAGCGCCAGGAAGAAGGCCGGGACGCCGATGGTGAGCGTGGACAGCAGGGTCAAGTGCCGTGGCAGGAAGGGATATTCGACCTGCCAGCACACGACCAGCACGGCCAGCAGCACCGAGTAGACGGTCTTCACCAGGAACAGCGTGGCCACCCGAGTGATGTTGCCGATGACCCGGCGCCCCTCCGCCACCACCGACGGCAGCGTGGCGAAGCTGTTGTTGAGCAGCACGATCTGCGCCACCGCACGGGTCGCCTCCGACCCCGACCCCATCGAGACGCCGATGTCGGCGTCCTTCAGCGCCAGCACGTCGTTCACACCGTCGCCGGTCATCGCGACCGTGTGCCCGTGGGACTGCAGCGCGCCGACCATGTCCCGCTTCTGCTGCGGGGTGACCCGGCCGAAGACGGTGCCCTCGTCGAGGGCGGTCGCCATCCCGTCCTTGTCGGCGGGCAGCCGCCGCGCGTCCACCGTCGTACCGCTGAGCCCGAGCTTGGCCGCAACCGCTCCGACGGACACCGCGTTGTCGCCGGAGATGACCTTGGCATGGACGTTCTGGTCGGCGAAGTAGCGCAGGGTGTCGGCGGCGTCGGGGCGCAGCCGCTGCTCCAGTACGACGAGGGCGGCGGGCCGGGCGCCCCGGGCGACGTCGGTGTCGTCGAGGTCACGGGTGGCGCGGGCCAGCAGCAGGACGCGCATGCCCTGCTCGTTGAGCCGCTCGGTCTCGGCGAGGGCGGGATCCTCGGGCGTGAGCAGGACGTCGGGCGCCCCGAGCAGCCAGGTACTGCTCTCGCCGTCGCCCTCGCTGAGGGTCGCGCCGCTGTACTTGCGGGCGGAGGAGAAGGGCAGCGACTCGACGCAGCGCCAGTCCTCGCTGTCCGGGTAGGCGTCGATGATCGCCTGGAGGGAGGCGTTGGGCCGCGGGTCCGACTCGCCGAGCGCGCCGAGGACCTGTCGTGTGTACGCCTCGTCGACGCCGTTGAGCGAGCGCAGCTCGGTGACGTCCATGCCGCCCTCGGTCAGCGTGCCGGTCTTGTCGAGGCAGACCGTGTCGACGCGGGCGAGCCCCTCGATGGCCGGCAGCTCCTGCACGAGGCACTGCTTGCGGCCCAGCCGGATGACGCCGATCGCGAAGGCGACGGAGGTGAGCAGGACGAGGCCCTCGGGGACCATGGGGACGATGCCGCCGATGGTGCGGGCGACGGCGTCCTTCAGGTGGTTGTTCTTGACGAAGAGCTGGGTGACGACCAGGCCGGTGGCGGCCGGGATCATCATCCAGGTGACGTACTTCAGGATCGTCGAGATGCCGGTGCGCAGCTCGGAGTGGACGAGCGTGAAGCGGGAGGCCTCTTCGGCGAGCTGGGCGGCGTAGGCCTCGCGTCCGACCTTCGTGGCGGTGAACGCGCCGCCGCCCGCGACGACGAAGCTGCCGGACATGATCGGGTCGCCGCGGCGTTTGACGACGGGGTCGGCCTCGCCGGTGAGCAGTGACTCGTCGATCTCCAGACTGTCGGCCTCGGCGCAGACGCCGTCCACGACGGCCTTGTCACCGGGGCCGATCTCTATGAGGTCGTCGAGGACGATCTCGTTGGTGGGGACTTCGACGGCGTTGCCGTCACGTCTGACGGTCGGCCGGGCCTCGCCGATCACGGCGAGGGAGTCGAGGGTCTTCTTCGCACGCCATTCCTGGACGATGCCGATGCCCGTGTTGGCGAGGATCACGAAGCCGAAGAGGCTGTCCTGGATCGGGGCGACGACCAGGGTGATCAGCCAGAGGACGCCGATGATCGCGTTGAAGCGGGTGAAGACGTTCGCGCGGACGATCTCGGAGATGGAACGGCTGGAGCGGACGGGTACGTCGTTGACCTGGCCGCGGGCGATGCGCCGCGCGACTTCTGTGGACGTCAGGCCGGTCGACGGTGTCGACGGCACGGGGACCGGATGCACGGGGTCGAGCTCGGCGCCGGCGTCGATATGCGTCATGCATTCGACGGTACGTGCGGATATGCGGCTTCACCTGCCGAGTGGCGGGAAGATCCGACCTGGGGAGGAGGGGAGTCGTGCGGTGGTTGTAGACCGGGGGGGGCGGTTATTCCGTTACCGTCACGCCGAGCGCCGCTGCCCTCTTGATCGCCGCGTCCCTCTTGCGGACGTACCAGATGCCGATGAGGCCCAGTCCGCCGCCGGCCAGGCAGGTCCACAGCCACCACGTGTGGCCGTGGTCGTCGAACCAGCTGTAGAACGGGAGCTGGACCAGGAAGAGGACGAACCAGACGATCGTGCCGCCGGTGATGGTGGCGACCACGGGGCCCTCCAGGGGCTCCGGCGCTTCGTGCGTGGGGGTCCACTTCGTCATGCGCACAGCTTACGAGGCCTGCCTCCGGCCTCATGGCCGAGTGGGGTCTACGCGCGGAGATAGCCAACTCTTTTTTATACGTTCATACTGAAGCCGTTTGTCTTTGGCCGCTTCCATTCGTATGAAAGTCCAACGGTGCCTGGGGGAATCCGTTGGTGTGAGGTCCCGCATGTCCACCTCGGCACCCGCCAAGGTCCCCGCACCGGAGCAACCGGGCAGCGCGCCCGCCTACGGCGCTCTCGACCGCTACTTCAAGATCTCCGAGCGGGGCAGCTCCCTGCCGCGCGAGATACGTGGCGGTTTCGCCACCTTCTTCGCGATGGCGTACATCATCGTGCTGAACCCGATCATCCTCGGCAGCGCGAAGGACATGTACGGGCATCAGCTCGACAACGGGCAACTGGTCACGGCCACCGCCGTCACCGCCGCGTTCACGACGCTGCTGATGGGCGTCATCGGCAACGTCCCGATCGCCCTCGCGGCCGGCCTCGGCGTGAACTCCGTCGTCGCCCTCCAGCTCGCCCCGCGCATGTCGTGGCCGGACGCCATGGGCATGGTCGTCCTCGCCGGCTTCGTCGTCATGCTGCTCGTCGCCACCGGGCTGCGCGAGCGCGTCATGAACGCGGTGCCGTACTCCCTGCGCAAGGCGATCTCGATCGGTATCGGCCTGTTCATCATGCTGATCGGTCTCGTCGACTCCGGCTTCGTCGGCCGTATCCCGGACGCCGCCCACACCACCGTCCCGGTCCAGCTCGGCGCCGATGGTCACCTCAATGGCTGGCCGATTCTCGTCTTCATCCTGGGCGTCCTGCTGACGTTCGCGCTGATCGTCCGCAAGGTCTCCGGCGCGATCCTCATCTCGATCGTGTCGATGACCGTGCTCGCGGTGATCATCAACGCCGTCGCCAAGGTGCCGTCCTGGGGCCTGACCACCCCGAAGTGGCCCGGCAATCCCGTCTCCACCCCGGACTTCGGACTGCTCGGCAAGGTCAGCCTCTTCGGCGGCTTCGACAAGGTCGGCGTCCTGACCGGCGTCCTGTTCGTCTTCACGGTCCTGCTGTCCTGCTTCTTCGACGCCATGGGCACGATCATGGGCGTCAGCGACGAGGCCAAGCTGACCGACGCCCAGGGCCAGATGCCCGGCATCAACAAGGTGCTGTTCGTCGACGGCATCGCCGTCGCCGCCGGTGGCGCCAGCTCCTCCTCGGCCACCACCTGCTTCGTCGAGTCGACCGCGGGTGTGGGTGAGGGCGCGCGCACCGGCTTCGCGAACGTCATCACGGGTGCCCTGTTCGCCGTGGCGCTGTTCCTGACTCCCATCGCGACGATGGTCCCGTCCCAGGCGGCCACCCCCGCGCTGGTCACGGTCGGCTTCCTGATCCTGGCCGGTTCGGTCAAGGAGATCGACTGGGCCGACTACACCGTCTCGATCCCGGCCTTCGTGACGATGGTGATGATGCCGTTCACCTACTCGATCACCAACGGCATCGGCATGGGCTTCATCACCTTCGTGGTGCTGCGCCTGGCGGCGGGCCGCGGCCGTGAGATCCCCGTACCGATGTACGCCGTCTCGGCCGTGTTCGCCTTCTACTACCTGATGCCGGCCCTGGGCCTCACGTGAGCCGGGCTCATGTGAGCCCGTAGAACTTCTCCGTCTCCTCGACGGCGGCCTGGAACCGCTCGTCGAAGTCGTCCCGAATGAGCGTCCGGATCACATAGTCCTGGACGCTCATTCCTCTTTTGGCCGCATGGCCCCGGAGCCGGTCGAGCAGCTCCCCGTCCATCCGCAGGCTGAGCACGCTGGTCCCCATGGCTACGAGGGTCGCCATCTCCGGGCGTCCGGTGTCTCACTTTCCGGAATCGGCTCACTCGTTTGGGTGATGAATGTGCCCTGCAAGCGTTGACTATGGTTCAGTGGCCCAAGTCACGGGCACCCGGCGCGTTCCCGGTGGTCTTTAGCGAGAGTAATGAGTTACTCTAAAGACATGCCGGACCTTACGCATGGCGACGACGTTGCCGCCGTGAACTCTCTCCGCTCCGCCGTGATGCGGCTGTCCCGTCGGCTCAAGCACCAGCGGGTCGACGAGTCGCTGAGCCCCACCGAGATGTCGGTGCTCGGCACTCTGTCCAACTGCGGCCAGGCCACACCGGGCGAGCTCGCCCGCAAGGAGCACGTCCAGCCGCCCTCGATGACCCGCATCGTCGCGCTGCTCGAGGCCAAGGGACTGGTCCGTCTGGAGCCGCACCCCGAGGACCGGCGCCAGAAGGTCGTCACCAGGACCGAGCAGGCCGAGGCGATGCTCGAGGAGAGCCGCCGCAAGCGCAACGCGTTCCTGGCCGGCCTCGTCGACGGCCTCGACGAGGACGAGTGGGCGAAAGTCCGCGCCGCCGCCCCCGTGCTGGAGAAGCTCGCAAACCTGTAGCCACGTGGCGCGGCGCGTTGCACATGTGCAGCCGCGCCGCGCACCAAGCCGTCGTACTGAATCGTCGTACCGAACCAAGGAGGCGAACCCACTTTGAGTACGGGATCCGGAGCAATTTCCGCCCCCGCACCGACCGCTACTACCACTCCCGTTTCCGCCAAGTCCTCGATGTTCAGCTCGCTGAGGATCAGGAACTACCGACTCTTTTTCGCCGGCCAGGTCGTCTCCAACACCGGCACCTGGATGCAGCGCATCGCCCAGGACTGGCTGGTGCTCAGCCTCACCGGCTCCTCCGCGGCCGTCGGCATCACGACAGCCCTGCAGTTCCTGCCGATGCTCCTGTTCGGCCTCTACGGCGGCGTCCTCGTCGACCGCCTCCCCAAGCGGCCCGCGCTCCTCGTCACCCAGACCTCGATGGCCGTCACCGGCCTCGTGCTCGCCGCGCTGACGCTGACCGGTCACGTCCAGGTCTGGCACGTCTACCTCGCCGCCTTCGCCGTCGGCCTCGCCACGGTCGTCGACAATCCGGCCCGCCAGTCCTTCGTCTCCGAGATGGTCGGCCCCGAGCAACTGCAGAACGCGGTCAGTCTGAACTCCGCGAACTTCCAGTCCGCCCGCCTCGTCGGCCCCGCCGTCGCGGGCGTCCTCATCACCGGCGTCGGCACCGGCTGGGCCTTCCTCTTCAACGGCCTGTCCTTCGTCGCCCCCATCGCCGGACTGCTGCTGATGCGCGCGCGTGAACTGCACGTCGTCGAGCGGGCGCCGCGCGGCAAGGGCCAGCTGCGGGAGGGCCTGCGGTACGTGGCGGGTCGCCCCGACCTGCTCTGGCCGATCGTCCTCGTCGGATTCATCGGCACCTTCGGCTTCAACTTCCCGGTGTGGCTGTCGGCCTATGCGGACAACGTCTTCCACGCCGGTGCCGGCGCCTACAGCCTCTTCAACACCCTGATGGCCGCCGGCTCGGTCACCGGAGCCCTGCTCGCCGCCCGGCGCGGCACGGCCCGGCTGAGGGTGCTCATCGCGGCGGCGGTGGCCTTCGGCACGCTGGAGATCGTCGCCGCGCTCGCCCCGTCGTACTGGCTGTTCGCGCTGCTCATGGTCCCGATAGGAATCTTCGGCCTGACGGTCAACGTCACGGCGAACACCACGGTCCAGATGGCCACCGACCCGGCCATGCGCGGACGGGTGATGGCCCTGTTCATGATGGTCTTCATGGGCGGTACGCCGCTGGGCGCCCCGGTCGTCGGCTGGATCACCGACGCCTACGGCCCCCGCGTCGGCTTCGTCCTCGGCGGTGTCGTCTCGGCCGCCGCGGCCGCCGTCATCGGCCTGTTCCTGGTCCGCGCCGGCGGCATGCGCCTCTCGGTGGCCTGGCACCACGGCCATCCGCAGGTGCGCGTGATTCCTCGCGAGCGGGAGCTGGCGACTGCGGGGTGAGCGGCTGGGGCGGGGTCAGTCGCGGGCGAGCGCAGCCGCGCGGTACGCGGTGCACCGATACGCACGGCCATTCGGACATGCCCGGCACGCGGTGGGCAGACTGGTCGCATGAGACTCTTCGCCGCCGTGCTGCCCCCCGAGGAGGTCGTTCGTGAACTGGCCTCGGAAGTCGCCGAGTTGAACAAGCTCCCCGGCTCCGACGGACTGCGCTGGACCGGCCGCCCCGGCTGGCATTTCACACTGGCGTTCTACGGCGAGGTCGACGACGGACTCGTACCGGACCTGTCGGACCGCCTGGCGCGCGCCGCGCACCGCACCGAGCCTTTCCCCCTCGCCCTCTCCGGCGGCGGCCAGTTCGGGCACGGACGGGCCCTGTGGGCGGGCGCCGAGGGCGACCTGGAGACGCTGCGGCTGCTCGCCGACCGGGCGGAGGCGGCGGCGCGGAAGGCGGGCGTGCCGATGGGGGAGCACCGTCGCTACAAGCCCCACCTCACGGTGGCGCGCAGCAAGGACTCGGTGGACGTACGGCCGTACGTCACCGCCCTCGCCGGCTTCACCAGCCGCACCTGGACCGTGGCGGACCTGGCCCTGGTCCGCAGCAACCTGCCGAGGTCCGGGGTGCCGGGGGAGCAGCCCCGCTACGAGACGGTCGCCCGCTGGGCTCTCGGCGGGGCCGGTTAGGCTCGAGTACGTGGACCCGAAAACCCGGAACCGGATCATGGCCGGTGCGCTTGTGCTGATGTTGGTCGTCGTGGTGCTGGCGGCGGTCGGAAAGTAGACCCGACCGCCGCCGGTGCTCACGCGGGCTCGGCTACCAGGCGAAGGCCTCCGGGGACGGCCCCGGACCCGGGAAGATCTCGTCCAGACCGGTCAGCAGCTCCTCGTTCAGCTCCAGCTCGACGGCCCGCAGCGCGGACTCCAGCTGCTCGGCCGTGCGCGGGCCGACGATCGGGCCCGTCACTCCGGGCCGGGTGAGCAGCCAGGCCAGCGCCGCCTCGCCGGGCTCCACCCCGTACTTGTCGAGCAGGTCCTCGTACGACTGGACCTGCGCACGGACTCCTGCGTCGGCGAGGGAGTCGGCGGCCCGTCCGGAGGCGCGCCGGCCGCCCTGCACCTCCTTCTTGATCACGCCACCGAGCAGACCGCCGTTCAGCGGCGACCACGGGATGACTCCGAGGCCGTAGTCCTGCGCGGCCGGGATGACCTCCATCTCGGCGCGACGCTCGGCGAGGTTGTAGAGGCACTGCTCACTGACCAGCCCGATGGTCCCGCCCCGGCGTGCGGCGATCTCGTTGGCCTGGGCGATCTTGTACCCGGGGAAGTTGGACGACCCGACGTAAAGGATCTTGCCCTGCTGCACCAGCACATCGATCGCCTGCCAGATCTCCTCGAAGGGAGTGCTGCGGTCGATGTGGTGGAACTGGTACAGGTCGATGTAGTCGGTCTTGAGCCGCTTCAGACTGGCGTCGACGGCCCGCCGGATGTTCAGCGCGGAGAGCTTGTCGTGGTTGGGCCACGCGTCGCCGTCGGCGGCCATGTTGCCGTACACCTTGGTGGCGAGCACGACCTTGTCGCGCCGCTCGCCGCCCTTCGCGAACCAGTTCCCGATGATCTCTTCGGTACGGCCCTTGTTCTCGCCCCAGCCGTACACATTCGCGGTGTCGAAGAAGTTGATGCCCGCGTCCAGCGCCGCGTCCATGATCGCGTGACTGTCGGCCTCGTCGGTCTGCGGACCGAAGTTCATGGTGCCGAGGACGAGTCGGCTGACCTTGAGTCCCGTGCGTCCTAGCTGCGTGTACTTCATGGTCACCCAGCCAACGACTTGGAGTGCACTCTATGCAAGCGCATGGATGGTGCGGATGAAGGTTGTCCAAGCTCATGGTGCTGGCGTCGGCCATCGCGATCCTGTCTTCAAGGACGGTCATCGTGGCGCTCCTCCCCGACTGCCCCACGGTCAGTGCAGCCGCGCAGTACAACGATACGCACCGTAATCAGGAGACGCCGGAACACGGTCAGCTTGTTCCGGCCGCGTACTGGTGTCCGATCCCCCACGCCTCCCACATCGCCCCCGCGAACGCCCCCGCCAGCTTGTGTTCGCCGTTCGCGTTCGGGTGGGTGCCGTCGTACGTGTCCATGTTGAAGTCGTACGACTCCGGTATCGACGCCAGCAGGAGTGGCGAGGTCGGCTGGTCCAGATCTGCCACTGCCTTCGCCAGCAGTTCGTTGAAGAGGGTGACCTGGGTGGCGAAGGGCGGGTCCGTCTCGACGCGGACGTTCGGGATCACCGGGAGCAGGACCATGCGTATGCGCGGCTTTGTCGTCCGCGCCTGTGCGATGAAGGCCCGCACGTTCTCCGCCGTCTGCTCGGCGTTCGTGTAGAAGCCCAGGTCGATCAGACCCAGGGAGACCAGCAACACATCCGCCCGGTGTGCGCGCGCCGCCTCGCCGATCAGCGGCGCCATGTGCAGCCAGCCCTCGCCCCAGCCGGCCAGGTGGGCGCGGGGGAACTCGGGGTCCGCGTAGGCGTACGACGTCGGGGCCTCGGCCACCTTGTCGTACAGCGTCTCGCGCGGGCCCACCAGCGTGAACGGCCCGCCGTACGTCCCGCACAGGTGTTGCCACAACCGGTAACGCCATGTGTGTTCGCCCGTGCTTCCGATCGTCATGGAGTCACCGACGGGCATGAACCTGAGCATCCGCTCATGATGGACGATCCCGGGCGCCGGTGGGATGTGAGGCCGACCACGTCCGGCCAACTACTCGGCGGGATGGCAGGCTTGGCTCATGCGTCGACCGGTCGCCCTGCTTGCCGGGGTTCTGCTCATGGGTGCCCTCGCGGTGCCCGCCTCCGCGGCCTCCACCTCCGGCGGTGACGAGGGATTCACGATCAAGGACCCGCGGATCACCGAGTCCAGCGGTCTCGCCGCCTCCCACCTGCACCCCGGCATCTACTGGACGCACAACGACAGCGACGACGGGCCGTACATCTACGCCGTCGACAGCCGCACGGGCAAGACCGTCGCCACCGTCACCCTCCGTGGCATCGGCACGCCACGGGACGTCGAGGCCATCTCCATCGGGCCCGGCAATCAGATCTACGTCGGGGACATCGGCGACAACCTCGACGGCACATGGCCCTACGTCTGGATCTACCGGCTGCCCGAGCCCAAGGTCCTCCAGGACCAGACCGTCCAGGCCACGCAGTACGTCGTGAAGTACTCCGACGGGGCCCGGAACGCCGAGTCGCTCGTCGTGCACCCGAAGACCGGGCGCGTCTACATCATCGACAAGAAGGAGAACGGCGGGCATCTGTACGAAGGCCCGGCCCAGCTCTCCTCCTCCGGCACCAACGTCTTCAAGCCCGTCGCCGCCGTCGACCTGTGGGCCACCGACGCCGCCTTCTCGCCGGACGGCAAGCAGCTCGCTGTACGCGGCTACTTCGGCGGGATCTACTACGCCTGGAACGGCGGCCGGATCGAGCGCCGGGGCCGGCTCAACGTGCCGTTGCAGGGGCAGGGCGAGTCCGTCAGCTACTCGGCCGACGGGACCAAGCTCATGTACGGCAGCGAGGGTGCCGACAGTTCCGTCGAGGCTCAGGATGCGCCGGGCGGTAGTGGCGCCTCCAAGTCGCCCTCCGCTAGCGGGGGTTCCGTCGTCGGCGGGGTGGGGGGCGGCGACACCGGTGACCGGTTCAAGGTCGGTGCTGTTGCCGTCGCAGTCGTCGCGGCCGCCTTGTTCGGGCTGCGTCGGCTGCGGCGACGGGACTGACAGGCGTCACTGCGGCGGCGCCTCGTCCGTGGTCTTCTCCTCCATCGGCCGGATCTCGTAGTGCAGCGTCGGTGTGCGCGTCAGCTTGTGTGCGAGCGGCACCAACACTCCTTGCATCACTGGGTACTTGTGGCGCAGCAGTTGCGCCGCGCGCCGGTCCTCCTGGCTGCCCTGGTCGAGCAGACGGGCCCGCGCGTGGATCTCCGGGCCGGTGGCCCTGCCGCGGAAGGTGGAGGGGGCGACTTCCACCTCCGGGTTGTTGCGGATCCGCTTGACCTTCCAGGTGCTGCCCGGTGTGCGGAAGTACGCGTGGTCGCCCTCGACCGCGATGTTCACGGGGGTGCCCACGCCCGTGCCGTCCTTCTTATGGGTGGTGAGCAGGACGGCGTACTGCCTGACGAAGGGGTCAAGTTCGGGGCTCGTGCTCGGCGTACTGGTCATGTCTTCCATACAGACACCTTCGGCCGTGCTTGTCACCCCGTCCTGCCCGGTGAAGGGCGCCCGGTGTTCACCGGGCGCCCTTCACCGTCGTACGACGTATGGATGTGATCAGAGCTTCTCGATCACGAAGTCGACGCACTTGGTCAGCGCCTCGACGTCCGCCGGGTCGACCGCCGGGAACATCGCGATGCGCAGCTGGTTGCGGCCGAGCTTGCGGTACGGCTCGGTGTCGACAATGCCGCCCGCGCGCAGCACCTTGGCGACGGCCGCCGCGTCGATCTCGTCCGCGAAGTCGATCGTGCCGATGACCTGGGAGCGCTTGGCCGGGTCGGTGACGAACGGGGTGGCGTGCTTGGACTCCTCCGCCCAGGTGTACAGGCGGGTCGAGGAGTCCTTGGTGCGGGCCGTGGACCACGCCAGGCCGCCCTGGCCGTTGAGCCATTCCAGTTGCTGGTTCAGCAGGAAGAGGGTGGCGAGGGCCGGGGTGTTGTACGTCTGGTTCTTGCGGGAGTTGTCGATCGCCGTCGGCAGCGAGAAGAACTCCGGGACGTGCCGGCCGGAGGCGTGGATCCGCTCGGCGCGCTCGATCGCGGCCGGGGAGAAGACGCCGATCCACAGGCCGCCGTCGGAGGCGAAGGACTTCTGCGGGGCGAAGTAGTAGACGTCCGTCTCGGTGACGTCGACCGGGAGGCCGCCCGCGCCGGAGGTGGCGTCCACGAGCACCAGCGAGCCCTCGTCGGCACCGGCCACGCGCTTGATCGGCATGGCGACACCGGTCGACGTCTCGTTGTGCGTGAAGGCGTAGACGTCGACGCCCGCCTCGGCCTGCGCCTCCGGGTGCGTTCCGGGGTCGGTGGCGATCACGGTCGGCTCGGCCAGCCAGGGGGCGAGCTTGGCCGCCTTGGCGAACTTGGAGGAGAACTCGCCGAAGCTGAGGTGCTGCGACTTGTTCTCGATCAGGCCGTGGGTGGCGATGTCCCAGAACGCGGTGGAGCCGCCGTTGCCGAGGACCACCTCGTAGCCGTCCGGGAGCGAGAACAGGGAGCTGATGCCCTCGCGGACCTGGCCGACCAGGTTCTTCACCGGGGCCTGACGGTGTGAGGTGCCCATGAGGGACGTGCCGGTCGCGGCGAGGGCGTCCAGCGCCTCCGTCCGCACCTTGGAGGGACCCGCGCCGAAACGTCCGTCCGCGGGCTTGATGTCAGAAGGAATCTGGATCTCAGCCACGTGTGGAGGTTAGCGGGTGGAGGAAATCTGGGCGAAACCTCGTCCGGCGGGTGAGACGGCGTTTCGCTGGTCGTCCACCAGGGGCTGCGCCCCCAGATCCCCTTCGCCCCGAACGGCCTCGTCCTCAAACGCCGGACGGGCTGATTAGCTGGACGTATGACGAATCTAGCGGCCGAACTACGCGCGGCCGTCCGGGGCGAGGTCGGCTTCGACGTCACCTCCCGGGCGCTCGTCACGATGGACGCCTCCAACTACCGGCGTGTTCCGCTCGGGGTGGTGGCGCCCCGCGACGCCGATGACGTCGCCGCCGTACTGGAGATCTGCCGGAGACACGGCGTGCCGGTGGTGGCGCGCGGCGGGGGTACGTCGATCGCCGGGCAGGCGACCGGCACCGGCGTCGTCCTGGACTTCACGCGGCACATGAACCGGCTCCTGGAACTCGACCCCGGCACACGGACGGCGGTCGTCCAGCCGGGGCTGGTCCTCGACCGGCTCCAGGAGGCCGCCGCCCCGCACGGACTGCGGTTCGGCCCGGACCCCTCCACCCACGGCCGGTGCACGCTCGGCGGCATGATCGGCAACAATTCCTGCGGCTCCCACTCGGTGGCCTGGGGGACCACGGCCGACAGTGTGCGGGAGCTGGCCGTGGTGACCGCGCGTGGAGACCGGCTGTGGCTCGGGCAGGGGTGGGCCGGGGCTCCGGAGGGGCTGCGGGCGCTGGTGGAAGGCGAGTTGGCGCTTCTGCGCACCGGGTTTCCGGACCTCCCCCGTCGTATCTCTGGGTACGCGCTGGACGCCCTGCTCCCCGAGAACGGCGCCGACGTCGCCCGCGCCTTCTGCGGTTCCGAGGGCACCCTGGGCGTGCTCACGGAGGCGGTCGTACGGCTCGTCGAGGCGCCACGCGCGCGTGCGCTCGCGGTGCTCGGGTACGCCGACGAGGGCGCGGCCGCGGAGGCCGCCGCCGGGCTGCTGCCGTACGGCCCGCTGACCGTTGAGGGCATGGCTGCCGACCTGGTGCGGTCCGCGTCCGTACTGCCCCGAGGCGGCGCCTGGCTGTTCGTGGAGACCGGCGGGGAGACGGAAGGGCAGGCACGCGCGCGTGCGGAGGCGATCGTCCGCGCGGCCGACGTCGTCGACGCGGCCGTGGTGACCGACCCGGCCGCCCAGCGCGCCCTGTGGCGCATCCGTGAGGACGCGAGTGGTACGGCGACCCGTCTGCCCGACGGAAGTGAGGCGTGGCCCGGCTGGGAGGACTGCGCGGTGCCGCTGGCCCGGCTCGGCGCGTATCTGCGGGAGTTCCGGGGCCTGCTGTCGTCGCACGGGCTGCGTGGCACGCCGTACGGCCACTTCGGCGACGGCTGCATCCACGTCCGCATCGACTTCGACCTGATGACGGAGGCGGGGATCGGGCGCTTCCGGCGCTTCTCCGAGGACCTGGCCGAACTGGTGGTGGCGCACGGCGGTTCGCTGTCCGGGGAGCACGGCGACGGACAGGCCCGCGCCGAACTGCTGCCGAAGATGTACGGCGCCCCGATGGTGGCCCTGTTCGAGCGGGTCAAGGGGCTGTGGGACCCGGACGACCTGCTCAACCCCGGCATGCTGGTCCGCCCGGCGCCCCTGGACACGAACCTCCGCTTCTCGGTCCTGCCCCGCGAACCCGTGCCGGTCGCCTTCGGCTACCCGGCCGACGGCGGCGACTTCTCGGCGGCGGTGCGCCGGTGCGTGGGGGTCGCGAAGTGCCGTACGACGCCGGCGGCCGGCGCGTCCGTGATGTGCCCGTCGTTCCGGGCGACCGGCGAGGAGGAGCACTCCACGCGCGGGCGGGCCCGGCTGCTGCACGAGATGCTCGCCGGCGACCTGGTGACGGACGGCTGGGGCTCGCCCGAGGTCCGGGACGCGCTGGACCTGTGTCTGTCCTGCAAGGGCTGCCGCTCCGACTGCCCGGTCGGCGTCGACATGGCCACGTACAAGGCGGAGTTCCTTCACCACCATTACGCCGGGCGGCGGCGACCGGCCGCGCACTATGCGCTGGGATGGCTGCCGGTGTGGCTGCGCTGGGTGGCGCGGACCCGCACGGCGGCGCTCGTCAACGGGCTTGCCTCGGTACGGCCGTTGGCGTCCGTGGCGAGGCGCCTGGGCGGGATCGCGCCTGAGCGGGAGATCCCACGGCTGGCGCGGGAGCCGTTCAGCCGCTGGTGGCGCAGGCGCCGCCTGGAAGGCGCCGACGGTGACCTGGTCGTCCTGTGGCCGGACACCTTCACCGAGCACCTCTCGCCCTCGGTGGGCCAGGCGGCCGTACGCGTACTGGAAGCGGCCGGACTGAAGGTGGCTCTGCCGCCGACCCTGCACCTGTCCGCACCACCGATCGGCGCCGGAAGGTCGGCAGCGGCGGACCCGCTCCGGGCCCTGGCCCGCCGGAACCGGGTCTGCTGCGGACTGACATACGTCTCCACCGGCCAACTCGACCGCGCCCGTGCGGTGTTGCGCCGCACCCTCGATCTGATGGGACCGGTACTGGAGGCCGGGGCTCCCGTCGTCGTCCTTGAACCCAGCTGTGCGGCCGCCCTGCGCACCGACCTGCCCGAGCTGCTGCACGACGACCCGCGCGCGGCCCGGCTGGCCTCGGCGGTCGTCACCTTCGCCGAGGCGCTCGAGCGGTACGCCCCCGACTGGACCCCGCCCGCCGTGAACCGTCCCGTCACCGGCCAGACCCACTGCCACCAGCACGCGGTCCTGGGCGACGAGGCCGACCGCCGCCTGCGCCGAGCGGCGGGCCTGACCGGCGACCTGACAGGCGGCTGCTGCGGCCTCGCGGGCAACTTCGGCTTCGAGAACGGGCACTACGAGGTGTCGGCGGCCTGCGCGGAGGAACAGCTCCTTCCGGCGGTACGGGAGGCGCCCGACGGCACGGTGATCCTGGCGGACGGGTTCTCCTGCCGTACGCAGCTGGAGCAGCTGGCGGGGGTGCGAGGGCGGCACCTGGCGGAGGTACTGGCGGCGGCGCTGGAATCGGATGGCCGTCTTCCCTGAGGACGTTCTCAGGTTTTTCAAGTAATTCCCAGTAATCCTCAGGGGATTCACAGCGGCTCTTTGCGCTTTTTGGTCGTTCGGGTGGGTGGACGGCGTGTACGTTTCTTGGTGTCGGGTTCCGGACGCGGAATTCGGCACCACATGAAGCAACACAAGTAAAGCGCGAATCAAGGAGACGGAAATGAGCCTCAAGAAGCTCGCCCCGCTGCCCCCGAAGCCCAAGTCGAAGCAGCTTCCTCCGCCGCCGAAGCCGAAGGCGAAGAAGAAGCACCAGCCGAAGCCGCTGCCCAAGCCGGTGGCCGGCCAGGACCGCTGAGCCGACTGATCGGGACATGAAAAGGGGCCGACGGAGCGCCGTCGGCCCCTTTTTGAATTCAGGCGGTGAGGATTTCGAAGGAGGGTGGAATGCCGCACATGATTGAGGATGAAGAAACCGAGTACGAGGACGACTACGCACCCACCATTCCCGCCCGCGCCGCCTTCCGTCGTTTCTGGCCGCTGACCAGAGGATTGCGCGGCCCGCTGCTGATCGTCTGGCTGTGCACGGTGATCGCCGCGCTCGCCGAGACCGGGGCCATCCTGCTCTTCAGCGACCTCACCGACAACGCCCTGCAGAAGGGCTCGCTGAGCGCCTTCTGGAGCCCGGCCGCGCAATGGCTGGGCACCGCCGTCGTCGGCGCGCTCGTCGCGTACGCGGGCAACTCCCTCGCCGCGTGGGTCACGGAACGCTTCGTGATGCGGCTGCGCGACTACGTCTTCGACCATGTGCAGCGGTTGCCGCCGCACTTCTTCCAGCGCCACCGCCAGGGCGACCTGCTGTCCCGGCTGACCAGTGACGTCGAGGCGATCGAGACGATGGTCGTGTCGGGGCTGGTGGGAGCGGCGTCGGCGGCCTTCTCCGCCCTCTTCTACGCGACCGCCGCGTTCTGGCTGCGCTGGGACCTGGCCGCCGCCACCTTCGTCCTCGCCCCCCTGTTCTGGCTCGCGGCCCGCCGTTTCTCCGGTTCCATCAAGGACGTGTCCCGCGCGGGCCGGGTCGCCGACGGTGCCATCACGTCCGTGGTCGAGGAGTCGCTCGGCAACATCGTGTTGACGCAGGCGTACGACCGCCGGGACGCGGAACGCCGGCGGCTCGGCGAGGAGGCGAGCGCCTGGTTCCGCGCCTCGGTCCGCTCGACCCGGCTGGGCGAGGCGTACGAACAGCTCGTGCAGGTCATCGAGACGGTGTGCGTCCTCGCGGTGATCGGCATCGGCGCGTGGGAGATCTCCACCGGCCGGATGACCCTCGGCCAGCTCCTCGCCTTCGCCGCCTTCCTCGGCTACCTCTACCCGCCCGTACGCGGCCTGGCCCAGCTCGGTCTCACGGTCACGGCGGCGACGGCGGGCGCCGAGCGGCTCATCGAGATCCTGGACGTGCAGCCCTCCGTCACCGACCCGAGTCACCCGTCCGACGCGGGCCGCCCCGACGGCACCGTCGAGGTGCGCGACGTCGGCTTCGGCTACCCGGGCGCGGACAGAGCCACCCTCCAGGGACTCTCCTTCACGGTCACCCCGGGCGAGCTCGTGATCATCACCGGGCCCAGCGGCGCGGGCAAGTCCACGGTGTCGAAGCTGCTGCTCCGCTTCTACGACCCCGACCGCGGCGACATCCTCCTGGACGGCGTACCTCTGCGGGACCTCCCGCTGGCCCGGCTGCGCGAGTACGTGACGCTGCTGCCCCAGGAGACCCTGGTCCTGCACGACACCGTCCGCGCGAACATCGCCTGCGGCCGCGCCGGCGCCAGCGATCGTGCGATCGAGGAGGCCGCGAGGGCCGCCGACGCGCACGAATTCATCATGAGGCTGCCCGACGGCTACGACACCCGGGTCGACCCCAACTCGGCCCGACTGTCCGGCGGTCAGCTCCAGCGCCTCGCCATCGCCCGCGCTCTCTTGCGCGACTCGCCGGTCCTGGTCCTCGACGAGCCGACGACGGGACTGGACGCGATGGCCGCGCGCCGCGTCGTCAAGCCGCTGCGCCGACTGATGGCGGGCCGTACGACCATCATGATCACGCACGACCTGAACCTCGCCCCCGACGCCGACCGCATCCTGGTCGTCGACCGCGGCCGGGTGGTGGAGACGGGCCGGCACGAGGAACTGCTGGCGTGGGGTGGGGCGTACGCCCGGCTGCACCGGTCGCAGAACAACGCGGTGACGGACACGACGGAGTTGCGGATGCCGTTGCTCCGGCCCGGTGTCTGAGGGATACCGGTCTCACTGTCCGGGACAGTTGCATAAAGGGTTCACACGCCTGTCGGGGTCTATTACCCTGGACTCGGTAGTACATCGTGATGAACAACCCCAAGTCCGAACCGAGCCCTGGACAGCCCGTGACCACCCGCAGCGCCGCCACGTCATCGTCATTGCCCTCGCCGGCAGCCCGGGTTTCTTCCGGGGCTGGGGCTGGGCGTCCCCCGGGCCGGTTCGGTTCACTCGGGCCGGTCGGGCTGGTGCTGGCCGGTGGGATCTCGGTTCAGTTCGGCGGGGCGCTCGCCGTGACGCTGATGCCGCGTGCCGGTGCGCTCGGCGTGGTGGCCCTGCGGCTCTTCGCGGCGGCGGTGATCCTGCTGCTGGTCTGCCGGCCCCGGCTGCGCGGCCACTCGCGTGCCGACTGGGGCACGGTGATCGTCTTCGGCGTCACGATGGGCGCGATGAACGGCCTCTTCTACGAGGCGCTCGCCCGCATTCCGCTGGGCACGGCGGTGACCCTGGAGGTGCTGGGTCCGCTGACGCTCTCGGTCCTGGCGTCCCGCCGAGCGATCAACGCGGTCTGGGCGGGCCTGGCCCTCGGGGGCGTCTTCCTCCTGGGCGGAGGGGGCTTCGGCGGCCTCGACCTGGTGGGCGTCGCCTTCGCGCTGGGAGCGGGGTCCATGTGGGCGCTGTACATCGTCTTCAGCGCCCGTACGGGCAGGCGGTTCCCGCAGGCCGACGGGCTGGCGCTGGCCATGGCGGTGGCGGCGCTGCTGTTCCTGCCGCTGGGCATCGCGGAGGCGGGCGGCAGACTCCTGAACCCGACGACGCTTGGGCTCGGTTCGGCGGTGGCCCTGCTCTCCTCGGTCCTCCCCTACACCCTCGAACTCCTCGCCCTGCGCCGCCTGCCGGCCTCCACGTTCGCCATCCTCATGAGCCTGGAACCGGCCCTCGCCGCGACGGCAGGCTTCCTGATCCTGGGTCAGTCCCTCACCGCCACACAGGCAGCCGCGATCGCCCTGGTCATCGCGGCGAGCATGGGCGCGGTGCGCACACAGGTGGGGCGGAGGAAGGCGGCGGGGGGAGAGAACGTGGGGTAGGGGTTGGAGGACGGGGCGGGGCACCCGACTTCGTATGCCCCTGACTTCGTATGCCTCTGCCTCCCGCACCTCCGCAGCGAATCCATGCAAGCACGCTTGATTGTTTCTGGTGCCGCTGCCATGCTCCCCCCATGGCCGACCCGACGCCCGTCATCGACGATCTGCGTGTGGAAGGCGACGAACTCGAACTGCTCGTCGCCGATGTGAGCCCGGAGCGCTGGGCCCTGCCCACCCCCGCCGCCCGCTGGACCGTAGCCCACCAGATCGCCCACCTCGCCTGGACCGACCGGTCCGCCCTGCTGGCCGTCACCGACGCGGACGCGTTCCGTGAACTGGTCGAGAAGGCGCTGACCGCGCCCGACTCGTTCGTCGACGACGCGGCCGAGGAGGACGCCCAACTTCCGCCCGCCGAATTGCTGGCGAGCTGGCGTGAGGGTCGTCACGCCCTTGATCGCGCCCTCCGTAGCGCTCCCTCCGGCGCCCGTTTCCCCTGGTACGGGCCGCCCATGTCCGCCGCCTCCATGGCCACCGCCCGCCTCATGGAGACCTGGGCCCATGGCCTGGACGTCGCGGAAGCGCTCGGGGTGACCCGGCCGCCCACCGATCGCCTCCGGCACATCGCCTTCCTCGGCGTCCGCACCCGTGACTTCGCCTTCGGGGTGCATGGGCTGCCCGCGCCTGCCGAGCCGTTCAGGGTGGAACTGGTCGGTCCGACGGGCGAGTTGTGGACCTATGGGCCCGAAGGCGCCGCGCAGCGCGTCACCGGGCCCGCGCTCGACTTCTGTCTTCTCGTCACCCAGCGCTCCCACCGCGCCGACCTCGCCCTTCGCGCCGAGGGTGCCGACGCCGACCGGTGGCTCGACATCGCCCAGGCCTTCGCGGGGCCGCCCGGCAGCGGGCGCCCGGTGAAGGGGGCCGGCCGGTGACCGCACCGCTTCGTATCGGCAACGCCTCCGGGTTCTACGGCGACCGGTTCGACGCCCTCCGCGAGATGCTCACCGGCGGTGAACTCGACGTCCTCACCGGCGACTACCTCGCCGAGCTCACCATGCTCATCCTGGGCCGGGACCGGCTGGGGGACCCCGGCGCCGGGTACGCTCGTACGTTTCTGAGGCAGTTGGAGGACTGTCTCGGGCTCGCCCACGAGCGGAACGTCAAGATCGTCACCAATGCCGGTGGACTCAATCCGGCCGGACTCGCCGCCGCCGTACGGGAGTTGACCGAGCGGCTCGGCGTCCCGGTGCGTGTCGCCCACGTCGAGGGGGACGACCTCACCGCGGCCCACCCCGGCAGCCTCGCCGCCCATGCCTACCTCGGCGGGTTCGGTATCGCGGAGTGTCTGCGCGCGGGCGCCGACGTCGTGGTCACCGGGCGGGTGACCGACGCCGCGCTCGTCACCGGTCCCGCAGCCGCCCACTTCGGCTGGGAGGCTGGGGATTACGACCGGCTCGCCGGTGCCGTCGTCGCCGGGCATGTGCTGGAGTGCGGGACGCAGGCCACCGGCGGTAACTACGCCCATTTCACTGATCACACGCTCGAGCGGCTTCGGCGGCCCGGCTTCCCGCTCGCCGAGATCCATGACGACGGCAGCTGCGTCATCACGAAGCACGACGGCACCGGCGGATTCGTCGATGTCGGCACTGTCACCGCTCAGTTGTTGTACGAGACGGGTGGTGCCCGGTACGCCGGGCCCGATGTCACCGCCCGCCTCGACACCGTCCAGCTCAGTCAGGGGGGTGCCGACCGGGTGCGGATCGAGGGGGTGCGCGGGGAAGCTCCGCCGCCCACCCTCAAGGTCGGGCTCAATCGGCTCGGCGGCTTCCGCAACGAGGTCGTCTTCGTCCTCACCGGGCTCGACATCGAGGCCAAGGCCGCCCTTGTGCGGTCGCAGATGGGCGATGCGCTGGCCAAGTCGCCGCCGAATGACATCCGTTGGGACCTCGTCCGCACGGACCGGGCCGACGCCGACACCGAGGAGACGGCCAGCGCGCTGCTCCGGCTCGTCGTACGAGACCCTGACCAGCAGACCGTGGGGCGAGCGCTGAGCGGTGCCGCCATCGAGCTGGCGCTGGCCAGTTACCCCGGTTTCCATGTGCTCGCGCCACCGGGGAAGGGCGCGCCGTATGGGGTCTTCGAGGATGTGTACGTCCCCCATGGTGCCGTCCACCATGTGGCCGTCCTCCACGACGGGCGACGGATCCCTGTGCCGGGCCCCCAGGACACCCGTCCGCTGGAGGACGTGTCCGAGCCGTCGTCCCTCCCGGAACCCCTCCCGCCGGGCCCGACCCGCCGCGCCCCCCTCGGTCTTGTCGCCGGCGCCCGCAGCGGGGACAAGGGCGGCAACGCCAACGTCGGTGTGTGGGTCCGTACGGACGACGCCTGGCGGTGGCTCGCCCACGAGTTGACCGTCGAGCGGTTTCAGCAACTGCTGCCCGAGACCCGCGCGCTGACCGTCACCCGGCACGTCCTGCCCCATCTGCGCGCCCTCAACTTCGTCGTCGAGGGGATCCTCGGCGCGGGCGTCGCCTCCCAGCACCGTTTCGACCCGCAGGCCAAGGCCCTCGGTGAATGGCTGCGCTCCCGCCACCTGGAGATCCCGGAGACCCTGCTGTGACGGTCCTTCCCTCCGCCCTGGACGTCAACGACCCCTCGTTCACGGCGAACCGCGAGGCCATGCTCGCCAAGCTCGCCGACCTGGACGCCGAACACGCCAAGGCCCTCGCGGGCGGCGGCGAGAAGTACGTGCAGCGGCATCGGAAGCGCGGCAAGCTGCTCGCCCGTGAGCGCATCGAGCTGCTGCTCGACCCCGACACGCCGTTCCTGGAGCTGTCGCCGCTGGCCGCCTGGGGGAGCGACTACACCGTCGGCGCCTCCCTCGTCACCGGGATCGGTGTCGTCGAGGGCGTCGAGTGCCTGATCACCGCCAACGACCCGACCGTGCGCGGCGGGGCCAGCAACCCCTGGACCCTGAAGAAGTCGCTGCGCGCCAACGACATCGCGCTCGCCAACCGCCTGCCCTGCATCAGCCTGGTGGAGTCCGGTGGTGCCGACCTGCCGTCGCAGAAGGAGATCTTCATCCCCGGCGGGGCCATCTTCCGCGACATCACCCGGCTTTCCGCAGCCGGGATTCCTACCGTCGCCGTCGTCTTCGGGAACTCGACCGCCGGTGGCGCGTACGTCCCCGGCATGTCCGACCACGTGATCATGGTCAAGGAGCGCGCCAAGGTGTTCCTCGGCGGGCCGCCGCTGGTGAAGATGGCGACCGGCGAGGAGAGCGACGACGAATCGCTGGGCGGTGCCGAGATGCACGCGCGCGTGTCGGGGCTCGCTGACTACTTCGCCGTCGACGAGCAGGACGCGCTGCGGCAGGCGCGGCGCGTGGTCGCCCGGCTCAACCATCAGAAGGCGTACCGCGATCCGGGCCCGGCCGAGCCGCCCAAGTACGACCCGGAGGAGCTGCTCGGCATCGTCCCCGGCGATCTGAAGATCCCGTTCGATCCGCGCGAGGTCGTCGCCCGGATCGTCGACGGCTCCGACTTCGACGAGTTCAAGCCGCTGTACGGGACCAGTCTGGTGACTGGCTGGGCCGGCCTGCACGGCTATCCCGTCGGCATCCTCGCGAACGCGCAGGGCGTGCTCTTCAGCGAGGAGTCGCAGAAGGCCGCCCAGTTCATCCAGCTCGCCAACCAGCGCGACATTCCGCTGCTCTTCCTGCACAACACCACCGGCTACATGGTCGGTCGGGAGTACGAGCAGGGCGGGATCATCAAGCACGGCGCGATGATGATCAACGCGGTCAGCAACAGCCGCGTTCCTCATCTCTCCGTCCTGATGGGGGCGTCGTACGGCGCCGGGCACTACGGCATGTGCGGACGGGCCTACGACCCGCGCTTCCTGTTCGCCTGGCCCAGCGCCAAGTCCGCCGTGATGGGCCCACAGCAGCTCGCCGGCGTGCTGTCGATCGTCGCCCGCCAGTCGGCCGCCGCCAAGGGGCAGCCGTACGACGACGATGCCGACGCGGCGCTGCGCGCCATGGTGGAGCAGCAGATCGAGTCCGAGTCGCTGCCGATGTTCCTGTCCGGGCGGCTCTACGACGACGGTGTCATCGACCCGCGCGACACCCGCACCGTGCTCGGCCTGTGTCTGTCCGCCATCCACACGGCGCCCTACGAGGGTGCGCGTGGCGGCTTCGGCGTCTTCCGGATGTGACGGCCATGACGGATGTGAGGGATTCCGTGATTTCGACTCTGCTCGTTGCCAACCGCGGCGAGATCGCCTGCCGGATCTTCCGCACCTGTGGTGAGTTGGGAATCCGGACGGTCGCCGTGCACTCGGACGCCGACGAGAACGCCCTCCACGCGCGCGTGGCCGACACGGCGGTACGGCTGCCGGGGGCGACGCCCGCCGAGACGTATCTGCGCGGCGACCTGATCGTGAAGGCGGCAGTGGCGGCGGGCGCGGATGCCGTGCACCCCGGCTACGGCTTCCTCTCCGAGAACCCCGACTTCGCGCGCGCCGTCCTCGACGCCGGGCTGGTCTGGATCGGGCCGCCCCCGGAGGCGATCGAGGCGATGGCGTCCAAGACGCGCGCCAAGGAGCTGATGGGCATCGCGCTGCTCGGCGAGGTCACCGAGGCCGATCTGCCGGTGCTGGTGAAGGCGGCCGCGGGCGGTGGGGGGCGCGGGATGCGGATCGTGCGCCGCCTGTCGGAGCTCGACGGCGCCCTGGAGGGCGCACGGGCCGAGGCCGCGAGCGCCTTCGGCGACGGCGAGGTGTTCGTCGAGCCGTACGTCGAGAACGGCCGCCATGTCGAGGTGCAGGTCCTCGCCGACACGCACGGCACGGTGTGGACGCTCGGCACCCGTGACTGCTCCCTGCAGCGCCGCCACCAGAAGGTGATCGAGGAGGCGCCCGCACCGGGTCTGGATTCCAAACTCACCGGTGAGCTGTACGAACTGGCCGAGCGCGCCGCCCACGCCGTCGACTACGTGGGCGCCGGCACCGTCGAGTTCCTCGTCGCCGGCGGCAAGGCCCACTTCCTGGAGATGAACACCCGCCTCCAGGTCGAACACCCGGTGACGGAGGCCGTGTTCGGCCTCGACCTGGTCGCACTCCAGCTCCGGGTCGCCGAAGGCCACGCGCTCGAGAATGAGCCCCCACGCGCGCGTGGCCATGCGATCGAGGCCCGCCTCTACGCCGAGGACCCGGCCCGCGACTGGGCCCCGCAGACCGGCACCCTGCACCGCCTCGCCGTACCGGACGGCGTCCGCCTGGACACCGGGTACACCGACGGCGACGACATCGGCGTCCACTACGACCCGATGCTCGCCAAGGCGGTCGCCCACGCCCCCACGCGCGCAGAGGCGGTTCGCAAGCTGGCCGGCGCCTTGGAACGGGCTGCGGTCCACGGCCCGGTCACCAACCGCGACCTGCTCGTACGCTCCCTGCGGCACGACGAGTTCACGTCGGCCCGCATGGACACCGGCTTCTACGACCGCCACCTCGCCGGCCTGACCGAACCCGCCCCCGACCCGTACGCCCCCCTGGCCGCGGCCCTCGCCGACGCGCATGGCCGCTCCCGGTTCGGCGGCTGGCGCAACCTGCCGTCGCAGCCACAGGTCAAGCGGTACGAGCTGACGGGGGAGGAGCACGAGGTCCGCTACCGGTCCACCAGGAACGGCCCGACCGCCGACGGGGTACGCGTCGTGCACGCCGACGCGCGTCTCGTCGTACTTGAAGTGGACGGCGTACAGCGGAAGTTCGAAGTGGCGCGGTACGGCGACCAGGTGTACGTCAACGCGACCGCCCTCACCGCCCTGCCGCGCTTTCCCGACCCGACCACGCTCATCGCCCCCGGCTCCCTGCTCGCCCCGATGCCCGGCACGGTCGTCCGGATCGCCGACGACCTGGCGGAGGGAGCCGTCGTGGAGGCCGGCCGGCCGCTGATCTGGCTGGAGGCGATGAAGATGCAGCACCAGATCACGGCCCCGGTCACGGGCACCCTCACCGCCCTCCACGCCAAGCCCGGACAGCAGGTCGAGCCGGGCATGTTGCTCGCCGTAGTGCAGGAAAACCCCTCCTAGGAGCTCCCATGACCAGCGTCATCGAATCCGACGAGCACAAGGCCCTCCGCGCTGCCGTATCGGCCCTCGGCAAGCGCTACGGCCGCGAATACATCATGCGGACCATCGCCGAGGGCCGCGCACCCACCGAACTCTGGGCGGAGGCGGGCAAGCTCGGCTACCTGGGCGTCAACCTTCCCGAGGAGTACGGGGGCGGCGGTGGTGGCATCGCTGAACTCTCCATCGTGTTGGAGGAGTTGGGGGCCGCCGGATCTCCGCTCCTGATGCTCGTCGTCTCCCCGGCGATCTGCGGGACGGTCATCTCCCGCTTCGGCACCGAGGAGCAGAAGCGGGCCTGGCTGCCCGGACTCGCCGACGGCACCCGCCTCATGGCCTTCGGCATCACCGAACCCGACGCCGGCTCCAACTCGCACCGCATCACCACCACCGCCCGCAAGGACGGCGCCGACTGGCTGCTGACCGGCCGCAAGGTGTTCATCTCCGGTGTCGACATGGCCGACGCCGTCCTGATCGTCGGCCGCACCGAGGACGCCCGCACAGGCCGCCTCAAGCCCTGCCTGTTCATCGTGCCGACGGACGCCGAGGGTTTCCAGAAGCGGCCCATCGACATGGAACTCAGCGCCGCCGAGAAGCAGTTCGAGCTGGTCCTGGACGACGTACGGCTGCCCGCCGACGCGCTCGTCGGCGACGAGGACGCGGGCCTGCTGCAACTGTTCGCCGGGCTCAACCCGGAGCGGGTCATGACGGCCGCGTTCGCCATCGGCATGGGGCGCTACGCGCTCGCCCGGGCCATCGAGTACGCCCGCGACCGCTCCGTCTGGAAGGCCCCCATCGGCGCCCACCAGGCCATTGCGCACCCCCTCGCCCAGTCGCACATCGAACTCGAACTGGCCCGCCTGATGATGCAGAAGGCCGCGTATCTGTACGACGCCGGGGACGACATCGGCGCGGGCGAGGCCGCCAACATGGCCAAGTACGCGGCCGGTGAGGCCTGTGTGAAGGCCGTCGACCAGGCCGTGCACACCCTCGGCGGCAACGGGCTGACCCGTGAGTTCGGGCTCGCCTCGCTGATAACGGGCGCTCGCGTGGCTCGTATTGCTCCGGTGAGCCGGGAGATGATTCTCAACTACGTCTCCCACCAGACCTTGGGTCTGCCCAAGTCGTACTGAGTCGCCACAGCACCCGCCCGCGCGCGAGGAGGAACCGTGTTCCGCAGCGAGTACGCAGACGTCCCGGCTGTCGACCTGCCCATCCACGACGCCGTCCTGGGCCACGCCGCCGACTTCGGCGACCAGCCCGCACTGATCGACGGCACCGACGGCACCACCCTCACGTACGCGCAGGTGGACCGGTTCCACCGGCGGATCGCCGCCGCGCTCGCCGAAGCCGGCGTCACCAAGGGCGACGTGCTGGCCCTGCACAGCCCCAACACCGTCGCCTTCCCCACCGCCTTCTACGCGGCCACGCGCGCGGGTGCCTCGGTCACCACCGTGCACCCGCTCGCCACGCCGGAGGAGTTCGCCAAGCAGCTGCGGGACTCCGGGGCCCGCTGGATCGTCACCGTCTCGCCGCTCCTCGGACCGGCCCGCCGGGCAGCCGAACTCGCGGGCGGTGTACGGGAGATATTCGTCTGCGACAGCGCACCCGGACACCGCTCCCTGATCGACATGCTCGCCTCCTCCGCGCCCGAACCGCAGCTCGCCGTGGACCCTGCCGAGGACGTCGCCGCGCTGCCGTACTCGTCGGGCACCACCGGCGTGCCCAAGGGCGTGATGCTCACCCACCGCCAGATCGCCACCAACCTGGCCCAGCTCGAACCCCTGATCACCAGCGGACCCGGCGACCGCATCCTCGCCGTCCTGCCGTTCTTCCACATCTACGGCCTGACCGCGCTGATGAATGCGCCTCTCAGAAGGGGCGCCACCGTCGTCGTCCTGCCCCGCTTCGAGCTGGAGACGTTCCTCGCGGCCATCGAGACCCACCGCATCACCGGCCTGTACGTCGCCCCGCCGATCGTCCTCGCCCTGGCCAAGCACCCGGCCGTCGCCCGCTACGACCTCTCGTCCCTGCGGTACATCATCAGCGCCGCCGCCCCCCTGGACGCCCAGCTCGGCGCCGCCTGCTCCGAGCGCCTCGGCCTGCCCCCGGTCGGCCAGGCCTACGGCATGACCGAACTCTCGCCCGGCACCCACGTCGTCCCCCTCGACGGCATGGAGCAGGCACCGCCCGGCACCGTCGGCAAGCTCATCGCCGGCACCGAGATGCGCATCGTCTCCCTCGACGACCCCGGCAAGGACCTCGGCACCGGCGAACCCGGCGAGATCCTCATCCGCGGCCCCCAGGTCATGAAGGGCTACCTCGGCCGCCCCGATGCCACCACCGCGATGATCGACCCCGACGGCTGGCTGCACACGGGGGACGTCGGACACGTCGACGCCGACGGCTGGCTGTTCGTCGTCGACCGGGTCAAGGAGCTCATCAAGTACAAGGGCTTCCAGGTGGCCCCCGCCGAGCTGGAGGCCCTGCTCCTCACCCACCCGGGCATAGCCGACGCCGCCGTCATAGGCGTCTACGACGAGAACCACAACGAGGTCCCGCACGCCTACGTCGTCCGCCAGCCCACCGCCGACGGCCTCACCGAGGGCGCGGTCATGATGTACGTCGCCGAGCAGGTCGCCCCCTACAAACGCGTCCGCCGGGTCACCTTCATCGACGACGTGCCCCGCGCCGCCTCCGGGAAGATCCTGCGCCGGGAACTCAGGGAGCGGGCGTGACACTGATCGGCCGTACACGCGCGCGTGGCATCGAGACCCTCAGCCTGGACTCGCCCGGCACCCGCAACGCCCTGTCGGCCGCGCTGGTGACCGAACTTGCCGACGCCCTCACGGACTGCGCCAAGGACCCCGGTGTCCGTGCCGTCGTCCTCACCCACACCGGCAACACGTTCTGCGCCGGCGCCGACCTGCGCGACCCTCCCGATCCCGACGCCCTGGTCGGCCTGCTCCGGCAGATCGTCGAACTGCCCCAGCCGGTCGTCGCCCGGGTCACCGGACACGTCCGCGCGGGCGGCCTCGGCCTCCTCGCCGCCTGCGACATCGCCGCCGCCTCGACCGCGGCCACCTTCGCGTTCACCGAGGTACGCATCGGGGTGGCGCCCGCGGTGATCTCGATGCCGGTGCTCCCCCGCACCGACCCGCGCGCCATCGCCCGCTACTACCTCACCGGCGAGCGCCTCGACGCGGCGGAGGCCGCCCGCATCGGCCTGCTGACCCTCGCCGGCGCCGACGTCGACGAGGCCCTCACGCCGGTCCTGGACGGCCTGCGCAGATCCTCGCCCGAGGCCCTGGCCGAGACGAAGCGGCTGCTCACGGCTAGGGTGCTGGAGACCTTCGACCGGGACGCGGCCGACCTCACCGCGCTCTCGGCCCGGCTGTTCTCCTCCGTCCAGGCCCGGGAGGGGATGACGGCCTTCCTGGAACGACGGGATCCCACATGGGTGCTGTGACATGGGTGTTGTGACCGCCGAGGACCGCATGGAGCGCGTCCCCAAGCAGGACCGCAGCCGGGCCACCCGGCAGCGGCTCCTGGAGGCCGCCGTGGCCTGCCTCGCCGAGTACGGCTGGGCGGGCTCCACGGTCTCCGTCGTCGCCGAACGCGCCGGCGTCTCACGCGGCGCCGCCCAGCACCACTTCCGTACCCGCGAGGACCTCTTCACCGCGGCCGTCGAGTACGTCGCCGAGGAACGCTCCACCGCCCTGCGCGACCTGTTCCCCGACGGCCCCGCCGACCGCCGCGCCGTGGTCTCGGCCCTCGTCGACCTCTTCACCGGCCCGCTCTTCCGCGCTGCCCTCACCCTGTGGGTCGCCGCCTCCAACGAGGAGCAGCTGCGCCTGCGCGTCACCGAACTGGAGGCCCGCGTCGGCCGCGAGACCCACCGCATAGCGGTGGAACTCCTCGCCGCCGACGAGTCTCGCCCCGGCGTCCGCGAAACCGTCCAGGGCTTCCTCGACATGGCCCGCGGCCTGGGCCTCGCCAACCTCCTCACGGACGACACGACGCGTCGCGAACGGGTGGTCGCGCAGTGGGCCAGGCTGCTGGAGGGGGCGCTGGGCTGAGGGAAGCTGTCGGCCCGCGGGAACGCTGTCGCGGCGCGTCACCCTGGTCCGCATGCTTCCGATGCTCGTCCGACGCCGCCACGTGGACGACGTGCGCGTCACGAGCATGGCGGAACGGCACCACGCGAACTTGTTGACGGCGGCGTGGACAACTCCCTGGGGGCGCGGGGCTGTATCGATATGCGGCCCCGCCGCGTGGGCGCGAGCAACCACGAACGACCCGTACTCGCCATCGCGCCCCGACAACGCAGACGACTAGAAGACTGCTGAAAATCTCGGGTTCTGGCCCCGGCTCGGTGGAGTTGGGGCCAGTCTTGTGGGCATGCAGGGGGAATGGGCCGGGGAGATGG
>NZ_JBIAQV010000023.1:0-123059 GCF_042889305.1 Streptomyces sp. NPDC002619
ATCAATGCGGTGTTGATCAGGCCGACGCCGAGGTTCATGTTGATCCAGTCAGCGAAGCTTTCGCCGACCGTGGTGCACAAGATCTTGATGATCCAGAACCAGATCGTGACCTCGGGAACCTTGTTCAGCATCTGCCGAGCGGGTGTTCGAAGATTCTCGGGCGTCGTCGTGGTCGTCATGTGGCCCCTCATGTACAACGGGTAGCAGCACGGAGGGAGTGCCCTCCCGTCCGCGCAACGCTAGACCGTCTACAGGCGTGTAGACAAATGCAGTCTTGATCCGTAGGGTGCCCGGGTGACTTCGATAGCTCGTCATGCCCGTTCGGGCAGAACTGCCGCAGGCGTCTTCCGGGGCGCGGTTCGCGTTCCCGGAATCATCACCGTCTTCTGGATCGTCAAGGGGTTGTCGACGGCGCTGGGGGAGGGGGCCTCGGACTATCTCGTCCAGGCCATGGTGCCGCAGCTCGCGGTGATGCTCGGATTCGTCGCCCTTCTCGTTGCGCTGGTGGTCCAGTTCCGCCAGGCTCGCTACTGGGCGTGGACGTACTGGTTCGCCGTCGCCATGGTCGGCATCTTCGGGACGATGGCCGCCGACGTGATGCATGTGGCCCTCGGCGTGTCCTACACCCTCTCCAGCGCGCTGTACGCGGTGCTGCTGCTGGCCGTGTTCTGGCTGTGGCGGCGCACCGAGGGCACCCTGTCGATCCACACCATCGACTCCCCGCGCCGTGAGGCGTTCTACTGGGCGACAGTGGTCGCCACCTTCGCCATGGGCACCGCGCTGGGCGACTTCACCGCCTTCACCCTGCACCTGGGCTACTTCACCTCCGCGGCCGTGTTCGCGGTGCTGATCCTCATTCCGGCGGTGGGGTACCGCTGGCTGCGCTGGAATCCGGTGTTCTGCTTCTGGGCCGCCTACGTGATCACCCGTCCGCTCGGCGCGTCGATCGCCGACGGCCTGGGAAAGCCCCGCTCCGTCGGAGGTCTCGGCCTCGGCGACGGGCCGGTCGCTCTGGTCCTGCTTGCCCTGATCGTGCTGATGGTCGCCTACCTGGCGGTGACCAAGGCGGACGTCCAGCGTGTGCACGAGTCCGCCGCCGCACCGGAATCGGCCGCCGCGCGCGTACAGCGGGCAGGTGGGGGACAGTGATGGCTTGCCCCGGTGGCGGGGGCGGAGCAGTACCCCGCCTGGCGCCTTGGGCCATCTCGCGGTGCGCCGTCGGTCACACCGCATCGGAGGGCGCGCACTGAACTCAACGCCCAAGCCCTTGATGAGGCAACACTCCGAGCTGCCGTGGAGGACCCTGGACGGTCCGCCCGTGACGGCATCGCTCTTGTTCGTCAGCGCTCGGAACCAGGCCTTGAACCGGCTGCGCTTCAACCCGACGGTGTGGCGACCCGCTCTCACTTCCGCCGGCATCCCGCTCGGACGCGAGAACGGCATGCACGCCCTCCGCCACTTCTACGCGTCCGTGCTCCTGGACGCGGGGGAGAGCATCAAGGCCCTGAGCGAGTACCTCGGCCATCACGACCCGAGCTTCACGTTGCGCACCTACATGCACCTGATGCCGAACAGCGAGGCCCGCACCTGGGCCGCCGTGGATCGGGTCTTCCAGAACTCGGGCAGCACTGAGGACGGCCCCGAGACGGCTCACGGGGCACAACGAGCCCGTGACCTGCACCTACCTCAGAACAGCCACAACTGAGCCGTGTCCCCGAGCGCCCTTCCGCCGCCTGCGGGAGGGCGCTTCGTCACAGGGAAGTGGCGAAATCCGCCAGGGCCGTGAAGTCGGGCTCGCGCAGGCCGATGCGGGGGTCGACGTGGTGGAGCAGGGCCGGGGCGGGGTGACGGGCGGCCACGTAAAGGGTGTCGGCGGGGCTCTGCTCGTCGTCGATCCAGGCGAACGGGCGGCCGGTCGCGTACGTCACGATCGCCTCCGTCTTCCAGTGCACCCCGTCGGGGCGCACGGCGAACAGCCCGGTGCCGAAGTCGACGTACGGCAGCTCGGGAAGGCCGACGACCGGGGCGATCCAGCGGTTGGCCTCGGCCATCCACGTGGTCGCCCAGCACAGGTCGTAGCCGAGGCGACGCAGCGCCGGACCGTGGGCCGGATTCAGCCAGACGCGCAGGATGCGGCCGGGATGGAGGGGGACCCGGATCGTCGTATAGCCCTCGGGGCGCCGCTCCGGCTGCGCGGCGTACGGGTTGAGGGGGCCGTCGACGTCGAGGAACAGCAGGGGGCGGCTCACGGGGACAACGTACGGCAGCCTTCAGCGCGGGCCTGTTGAATTTCCGCGGCCGGATTTTCTCGTGGGGCACGCATAGTGGCGGGTCCCCGCGCGCGTCCCATGGGGCAGAGGGGACGGGCACCGGGTCCGCCCGGGGGAAGCGGAAGGTGACGATGGATGCCGAAGCGCGGGAGAACTTCCGGGAGTTCGTGGCGAACCGGTCGTCCGCGCTGCTGAGGACGGCCGTGCTGCTCAGCGGAGGGGACCGGCACGCGGCCGAGGACCTGCTGCAGAGCGCACTGGTCAAAGCGGCCGGGCGATGGCAGCGGATCGACGAGCCCGAGGCCTATGTACGGCAGATCCTGTACCGGCAGCAGATCAGCCGCTGGCGACTGAAGTGGCGCCGGCGCGAGGTCACGGTCGCCGAACCGCCGGAGACGGCGACGGCCACGGACGCCTCCGCCACCGCCGAATTGCGCCTCGTGCTGCGCGCCGCGCTGTCCCGGCTCACCGCCCGCCAGCGCACCGTCCTGGTGCTGCGCTACTTCGAGGACCTGCCGGAGGCCGACGTGGCCCGCCTGCTGGGCTGCTCGGTCGGCACCGTACGGTCCACCACCCATCGCTCCCTGGCCCGGCTGCGCATCCTCGCGCCCGAGTTGGCCGCGCTCGGTGCCGACCCCGCCGACCAGCCGCCGTCCCGTGACTTCTCGCCCGTGGAGGTGCGTCCGTGAACGTCGAGGAACTCGTACGGGACTGCCTGCGCGAGCAGGCCGCGCAGCAGCGGCCGCTCGGCCCCGGGTTCGCCGATCGCGTGCTGGCCGCCCGCCGGCGCCGCCGTACCCGCCGGCTCGCGTGCGTCGCCGCCGCCACGGCCGCCGTGGTCGCCGTCGCGGTGGCGGTGCCGTCGCTGAGCTCCGGGCGGCACGACTCGCTGCCCGCCGGTGTGCTCCACGGCACCGGCACCACGGCCCACCCCGACCAGTCGCCGCCGCGCGAGCTGATCGCCGCCGGGAACGTGGCGCTGGCCGCCTACTACACCGAGGGCCTCGTGAAGCTGTCGGCCGACGCGGGCGCCACCGCCCGCACCTACTGGCTTCTCGATCCGCGGACTGGGAGGTATGAGAAGGACTCGCGGTGGGGCTTTGTCGCCGTCGCCCCGGGGATGCGGACCGCCGCCGTCCTGGAGCGGAGCATGCCCGCGCGCCGCATCGGGCTGCTCGACCTCGCCACGGGGAAGGTCGAGCGGTGGATCCAGCTCGCCCACGGGGTCGGGGGACTGACCTTCTCGCGGGACGGGAGCAGGCTCGTCGCGACGACCTACGCCGAGCATCCCGATCTGCGCCGGAAGGAGACGGTCCACGACGCGAAGGGCAGGCCGCACGACGAATGGCTGGCGTGGCCCGGCGCGTCGAGCCGCAGCGGCTTCTCCGTCGTCGACGTCGCCACCGGCCATGAAGGCCCCTGGAGCAAGGTCTCGCCAGGCCGCGACACCGTGGGCCGCGCGGACTTCTCCTTCACCCGCGACGGAGCGCTGGTGTACGCGCGGATCATTGGCGGCAGGGACGGCATGCAGCGGTTCTACGACCTCGCGGGCAAGGGGGTCGCCGCGCCCGCGAAGGAGCGGTATCTGCGGTCGGACGTCGGTGCGCGGCTCTCCCCGAGCGGCACGCTCGCCGCGGTCGGTCTGACGGCCGAGGCCAAGGACAAGTCGTGGTCCAAGATCGTCGACCCGGCCACCGGCAAGGAGATCGCCAGGGTGCGCGGGGCCGAGCTGCTCGCCTGGGCCGACGGTCGGCGACTCGTCGCCTGGGAGCGGACGCCGGGCGCGGCCGAGTACCGGCCCCGGCTCGTGCTTGTCTCGATCGGCAGTGACAAGGTCGTCCAGCTCAGTGGCACGCGTGAGCAGGACGGCCCCCCCGGGCGGAAGAACGTCTGGCAGCCCGTCTTCGCCGAGCGTTGATCAGCCCGTCACGTACGCCCCGGCCACACACTCCTCGTACGCCGCCAGCAGCCCCTCGGTCGCCTCCCGGCCGGCAGGCAGCAGGGGTGCGCGCACCGGGCCTCCGGGCAGACCGAGCCGGTTCAGCAGGGCCTTCGCGGTCACCGTGCCCGGCAGGCCCGCGTCCATCATCGCCTCGATGAGCGGTGTGGCCCGCTGCTGCAGGCGGGCCGCGCCGGCCGTGTCGCCCGCCTCGAACGCGGCCAATATGGTGGCGACTTGACGCGGGACGACGTTCGCGACCGTGCTGACACAGCCCGCGGCGCCCACCGCGCGGAGGGCGAGGACGTGTTCGTCGCAGCCCGCGTAGTACGCCAACTCTGTGCGGGCCAGCACCTTCTGGGTGCCGAGGAAGTCGTAGGAGCAGTCCTTGACCGCCACGATCCGCGGATGGTCCGCGAGCCGGATCAGCGTCTCCGGGGCGATCCGGGTGCCGGTGCGGCCCGGGATGTCGTACAGCATCACCGGGAGCCCGCTCGCGTCCGCGACCGCCCGGAAGTGCGCCTCAAGAGCATCCTGCGGCGGCTTGCTGTAGTACGGCGTCACCACCAACACCCCGTCCGCGTCCGCCTTTTCGGCGGCCAGGGTGCCCTCGACCGTGTGCCGGGTGTCGAAGGTGCCGACGCCCGCGACGATCGGCACCCGGTCTCCGACGGCCTCCCGGACGGCGCGGATCAGCTCGGCCTTCTCGGCGTCCGAGGTCGTCGGGGACTCGCCGGTCGTGCCGTTGAGGACCAGGCCGTCGCAGCCCTCTGTCACCAGGCGGGCAGCCAGGGCCCGGGCGCCGTCGAGGTCCAGGTCTCCGTCCTCGGTGAAGGGCGTGACCATCGCGCAGAGGACGCGGCCGAAGGGAGGGGCGGGCGTGGGCGTGGTGTCCGGGGTCGTCATGGGAGTAGTCTCGGCACGCCGACAGCGTAGCTCCACTTAAATCTTCTACGAGATATTTCTAAGTGTTGCTACGGAGTAATGGGGTTGCGCAGGACAGGCCCTGTGTCCAACTCGGCCCCTCGTGGGTCACTATGGGCCGGGACGGTCACCGACTGCAGGTCATGGGAGGCGCCATGAAGCTCGGCAAGGCACTGGCCACCGGGGTCGCGGAGGAGCGGCCGCTCGTCCATGAGGAAGCACTCGAAGTACCCGAAGAGGCCGGGGAGATCGAGGTCCCCGCGTCCGAAGAGGTCCCGGTCGCCCGATGAGGCTGCGGCTCCCCGTGGAACGCCCGACGGAGCCGCCGACCGGATACAAGATCGCCCACCCGGTGCTGTCCCAGGACGGCACCCGGGCCGGGTTCACCGGTGTGTCGCTGGGCGGCGCGCTGCCGTACGGCGTCCTCGACGACGCGTCCTGCGTCTACGGCCGACGGCACAGCCCGCCCGCGCGGCTGTGCGACTGCGGTTTCCACTGCGTGCACGACCGCACGGCCGCCGAGGCGCTCCTGTGCACCGCCGAGCACCGGGCGGCGGTCCTGCTCGAAATCTCCGTCCTCGGCGCCTACATCCGCTTCGAGCGCGGCTTTCGCTATGCCAGGCAAAGGGTGCGTACGGCCACCGTCGGGCCGTGCGTCTGCGGGGCGGGTGCCGCCGCGCTGGCCGACGCGGGCTGGGGCCGCCCCGGCTGGCGTGCCCTGGCGCCTGCTTGTGCCGGTTGTGTGCGTGGTCGTACGTCCCTCTCGCTCGCCGGGTTCGCCCGGCTCGCCGGCGACGGGCTGCGGGTGGTGGCCGGCGATGGGCGTGAGGTGGCCGGGTCCGAAGGGCTCGGTGTGCCCGAACTCGTGGCGGAGGCCGCCCTGTTGCGGGCCCGCCTCGACTGGTTCCAGACCCAGCTGGCCCGGCTGGGGGAGGGGGAGGGTCAGGGCTGAGGGCGGTCCCGTCCTGCGGGTGGCGTTTCGCCATGCCCTTTCACCGAACATCTGAGTCGTCTGGACAAAAAAACTGTTCGGTGAGACTGTGGACGCATGCTGGACGTGACCGTGATCGAGGACCCCGAGGCCGCCGCCGTGTCGCTGGACCCCATAAGGGCCCGGCTGCTCGCCGAGCTGGCCGCCGCGCCCGCGTCCGCCGCGATGCTGGCCGGCCGGGTAGGGCTGCCCCGGCAGAAGGTGAACTACCACCTCAAGGCGCTGGAGCGGCATGGCCTGGTCGAGCTGGCTGGTGAGCGCCGCAAGGGCAATGTCACCGAGCGGCTGATGCGCGCGACCGCCGCGTCGTACGTCATCTCGCCGCTCGCGCTCGCCTCCGTGCAGCCCGACCCGGACCGCTTCCGGGACCAGCTGTCCGCCCGCTGGCTGCTCGCGCTCGGCGCGCGGCTCGTGCGGGACGTCGGCACCCTGATCACCGGCGCGACCAAGGCCCGCAAACGGCTGGCGACATACGCGCTCGACGGCGAGGTCCGCTTCGCCTCGGCCGCCGACCGGGCCGCCTTCGTCCAGGAACTGACGGCGGGCGTGAGCGCCCTGATCCGCAAGTACGACGCCCCCGACACGGAGGGCGGCCGGGACCACCGGATCGTCGTCGCCGTCCATCCCACGGTCAAGGACCAGCCCTCAACCACGGTCGAGGACCAGCAGACCCCGGCAATCGATCCCGCACCGAATCAGCAGGAGCCCTGAACCATGTCCAAGGAATTCGAGATCGTCCGCGAGTTCGAGGTCGACGCCACGCCGGAGCAGGTGTGGGAGGCGATCACGAACGGCACCGGCGGATATCTGTGGCCGATGGAGCCGCCGGAGCCGCGTGTCGGCGGCGGGGGGCCCTTCGGGTCCACGATCACCGCCTGGGACCCGCCGCACCGCTACACCAACCGCGTCGAGAACGTCGACGGCATCTCCCAACAAACCCTCAACCAGCTCGATTACGAGGTCGAGCCCCGCGACGAGGGCCGGCGCGCCTGGGTGCGGTACGTGCACAGCGGCATCTTCGTCGACGACTGGGACAACCAGTACGACGGCGCCGCCAAGCACACCGACTTCTACATGCACACCCTGCGCGAGTATCTGGTCCACTTCGCGCCCCGGCCGGTCGCCTTCGCGACCTTCGACGGCCCCGAGGCGTCCATGGCCGCCGACGCCTTCACCGCCGTGGGCCGTGCGCTCGGCCTCGCGGACGACACCGCCCAGGGCACGCGCGTCCATGCACGTGGCCCCGAGGGTCAACTCATCGACGCCGTGGTCGACTTCCGCAACCCGTACTTCATCGGGCTGCGTACCGACAACGCGCTCATCCGGTTCTTCGGCCGCAACCACTGGGGCGCGCCGGTCGGCATCTCCGTGCACGACTTCGCCCCGGACGCCGACGCCAAGGCGGACGAACTCGCCTGGCAGGGCTGGCTGAAGGGGGCGTTCAGCCAGTCCTGAACCAGGGAAGGGCTGTTACGGGCGGAACCGCAGCACCTGCGGGTCGTGGTCGCTGACCTGGTCGTTGAACTCCGAGTTGATGTGCACGCTGTCGTACTCGAAGCCGCAGTCGCGCCGGATCGCCGGGCTGATCAGGATCTGGTCGAGGACCTGCGAGTTGCCCTGGTAGTCGTAGGTGTAACGCTCGCTCTTGGGCAGCGACTTGATCGCCGACCACAGCTCGCCGTCACCCTCGAGGATCCGGGTGGTGTCGGAGAACTCGAAGTCGTTCAGGTCGCCGAGCGCGATCACGTCCGCGTTCTTCTGGACCTTGAGGAGGTCCTCGACGAAGGCGTGCTCCGCCGTCGCCTGCGCGTGTCGCTGGGTCTCCGAGCTGCGCACCGGCGGCTGGTACTGCGCGGTCAGGCCCTGGTCGCCGCCCTTCGAGGCGAAGTGGTTGGCGATCACGAACACGGCCTTGCCGCGGAAGACGAACTCGCCCACCAGCGGCTTGCGGCTGGTCGTCCAGGCGGTGTTCGCCGGGTCGATACGGCCCGGCGAGACCGTCAGGGCCGCCTTGCCGTGCACCTTGGTGACTCCGACCGCGGTGGTGGAGTCGCCGCCCGCGCGGTCCGTGAAGGACACCTGCTCAGGGTTGAACAGGAACACCTGGCGGATGTTGCCGCCCGGCTCGCCGCCGTCCCGGTCGTTGACCGGGTCGATCGAGCGCCAGTCGTACTTCGGGCCACCGGCCGCGACGATCGCGTCGATCAGCTTGTTCACCGTCACGTCGGCCGCGACCGTGCCGTCGTCCGTGGCGCCGTTGTTGTCCTGGATCTCCTCCAGGGACACGATGTCGGGCGACTGGAGGTTGTTCACGATTGCGGAAGCGTGCTCCTCGAACGTGGCGTCGGACGGGTCGAGGTTCTCGACGTTGTACGTCGCCACCGCCAGCTCGCGGCCCGACTGCTTCCGCGTCGTCTCCCGCTCCAGGCCGCCGCTCTTCAGCGTGCCGAGCTCGCTCGCGACCAGCGTGTAGCCGCCGTACTGGTTGAAGTCCAGGGGGCCGGTGGTCGGGCCCTCCAGGGTGTCGCCGACGTTCGCCGTCGGAAAGTCGGCGGTCGAGCCCAGCGTCTGGATCTGCAGGCGGCCGGTGTTCTGCGCGTCGTAGGAGCCGTACACCGTGCCGCCGCGGCGGTTGCGGTGCTCGTGCGGCTTCACCGTCACCCACAGCTCGGTGTACGGGTCGGTGGCCGTGACCACACGGGCGTCGGCGACCTGGACGTTCATGCCCTCCAGGGACTCGTAGTAGTCCAGGGCGTACGTCGACGGGGCCAGGGCCAGACCGTTGACCGAGCCGCCCGCGGCGGTGTCGCCTTCCGGGGTGTACTCGTCCGGCACCGACTTGGCGTCGATCACCGTGGGCGCCGGGACGGCGTTGCCCGTGGAGAGCGCGGTGATCGCCGGCTTGGTGATCTCCGTCAGCGACTGGTTGCCGGTCGAGGCGCCGCCGGGGACGTACTCGGAGACCGTGCCGGTGACCGTGACGGAGTCACCGACGGCGACCTTCGGCGTGGAGCTGGTGAAGACGAAGACGCCCTCGCTGGTCGCCGGATTGTCGTCCGGGGTCGCGTCCTGGATCCAGAAGCCCCTGGAGGAGCCGTAGGTGCGCGTGCCGGTGACGATGCCGGGCACGTCCGTCACCTTCTGGCCGGCGTACGGGGATATCCGGGTCGTGCCCTGGATGTCGTGGATACGGACCGTGTCCGCGTGGGCGGGCGAGGTGAGCACGACGGACGACGCCGCGCTGCAGACGGCGGCGACGGTGAGCGCGGCGAGACGCGCGGAAGACCTGCTCGGCAAGGGATCCCTCCGGGGACGAACGTGAGCGCCGTGACGAGGGCGGAACGTCGGGCGCGTGCTTGGTCGGGGCAACGCGCGTAGAAACCGAGTGAACAGTTGTCGCCTCGATTTCTACGCGCGTCAATCTCCTGCCTGTGCACGGGAGTTGTCAAGGTTTCGGCCATGTACTGGGGTCGACCGGGAGATGAACCGGGCGGCATGGGTGGAAATCCGTCTAGGCTGAGCGGCTGAGTCCTGTCCAGGCCCGAGGAGAACCAGCCGATGTCAGACAGCTCCCCCCTGCCGCCGGTGCGGCTGCATCCCGAAGCGGAGCTGGCCCGCGCCGCACTGTCCACGCCGCTGCTCTCCCGCGCCGCCCGCCTCGCCCGCTGGGCCGGGCCGGACACCCGCGTCGACGCCGGCGGCGGCCTGGTCGAGGAGCAGCTCCCGGCCGCGGCCGAGGCGCTCGACCTGACCGGGGTCGACGCCGCCGCGTACACGAGCGAGGCCTGGCGGGTCGCCGTGGACACCGGCCTGGTCGAGATCGTCGACGAGGAGGCCGGGACCGTGACAGCGGGGGAGGAGCTGGCCCTGCTCACCGGCGGCTCGCCGCACGATGTGCTCGCCGTGTGGCTGACCGCCCTGGACACCGTGCTCGCCGACGCGAGCGTGCCCGATCTGGACGGACTTGTGGACGCCCTGGACGAGGGCGGCGAGGTCGACTTCTCGTCACTCGGCTGGGACCCGGAGGCGGAGGCCGAGTTCCTCGACGGCGTCCTCGGCAACCTGTATCTGCTCACCGTCAACGAGGACACCCCCGGCGACGGCACCGTCCCGCTGCCCGCCCTCGCCGCCTCGATGATCGTGCCCAGCGACATGGGCGAGCCGACCAACGACGTCCTGGAGCAGATCTCCGACGCGATGATGCGCCTCGACGACCAGTTCCGGCTGCTCGAACCGGTCGGGCTCGTGGAGTACGAACCCGTTGACGAGGCGCTGATGGCCGACCCCGAGGAGGAGCCCGCGGCGCCGGTCGACGACACCGACGTCACCCGCTACGGCATGGTCCGGCTCACCCCGCTCGGCGCCTACGGGCTGCGGGCGCGGCTGCTGGAGGCCGGCTTCGAGGCGCCCGCGGTCGGCGAACTCGTGGACAAGGGCGCGGACGCCCTCCTCGACGGCACGTCCGCCTTCCCGCCGGCGGCGGCCCAGGCCGAGACCGAACAGTGGCTCACGCGCCGCGAAACCCTCGCCGCCGCACGGGAGTTGCTGGCCGCGGCACGCGGCGGCGACGCCGGGGGGCCGCTGCGGCGGCTGCGCTGCCAGCAGGCCCTGTCCCTGGTCGGCGCGGAGGCGGAACCCGCGCTCCGCGAGGTGCTGGACGACCCCGAGTTGGGCGGTCTTGCCCGGGTGTGGCTGAGCGAACGGGGCGCGTCCGACGTACCGGCGCCGTCCCAGGACCTGGTGTTCTGGCTGACCGTCGACACGGTGGCCGCGCAGTTGGCGGCCGAGGGCAACTCGGAGGAACTCCAGGCCCTCGTGGAGGGGCTGGCGGCCCAGCACAGCGGGTTCTTCACGGCGGCGTGGCGGGTGGAGCACCCGGCCACCGCGGACGTCCTGGAGGCGATGGGGCGACTGCATCCGGACAAGAAAGTCGCCAAGGAGGCCAGGAAGGCGGCGTTCAAGGCGCGGTCGCAGCACGGGGGGTGAGACCGGTCGGCAAGGGCGGCGGCATCGTCCGACCATTACTCGAACCAGAGTGTTTTTTGCGTCTCCTGGGAAAGTGCATACGGATTCATGGAAGAGGGTCCGATGAAGACGCCCGGTGTTCAACTCCCGTTCAGGGTCGAGCGGGACTGTTTCGCCGAATCGACGTCCGCCACCCTCCACGGCACTCCCACCGTCACAGGAGACACCATGTCGCTCAGCCGCAGGGACTTCGCCAGAAAATCCGCGATCACCGGTGCCGGTGTCGCGCTCGCGGGTAGCGTCGGCGCCCTCGCCAGCGCCCCGAACGCCCTGGCGTCCACGGACACCGAGAGCGTCGGCGAGGAGTCGGCGGCCGGACACCACGGCGTCGGCTACGGGCCGCTGCTCCCCGACCCGGACGGCCTCCTCGCGCTGCCCGCCGGCTTCAAGTACCGCGTCATCACCTACAGCGGCAAGACCAAGCTGGAATCCGGCGAGTTCACGCCGTCCAACCACGACGGCACGTCCACCTTCGAGGGCCCCCGCGGCGCCACCCTCCTCGTCAACAACCACGAGCTGGCCGGCCCCCGTGCCAACTGGCCCTACCCGGTGCCGCTCACCGAGGGTCTCGTCTACGACCCGGCCGCCGCCGGCGGCTGCACGGTGGTCGAGGTCCGCCGCGACCACGTCGCCGAGTGGGTCGGCGTCGCCGGCACCGCCACCAACTGCGCGGGCGGCAACACTCCTTGGGGCACCTGGCTCACCTGCGAGGAGACCGAGGAGAAGGCCGGCACGAACGGCTTCACCAAGGACCACGGCTACGTCTTCGAGGTCGACCCCGAGGACCGCCGCGCCAACCGCGACCCCAAGCCCATCAAGGCGCTGGGCCGTTACGCCCACGAGGCCGTCGTCGTCGACCCCAAGCGCGGTCACCTGTACCTGACCGAGGACGCGTCCAACCCCAACGGTCTGCTGTACCGCTGGACCGCGCCCGAGCACTTCCACCACGGCCGCGGCAAGCTGCGCACGCTCGCCGACGACGCGGGTGTCCTCCAGGCCTTCAAGTGCTTCGACTCCGGCGGCCAGTTCGTCGACGACCTCTCCCGCGCCACCAAGATCGGCACGGTGTACGGCGTCGACTGGATCGACGTCCCGGACCGCGACGCGAAGACGACCTCGACGCGCAAGCAGTTCACCACCGGCCAGATCACCCGCGCCCGCAAGCTCGAGGGCATGTGGTGGGGCGACGGCGGCGTCTACATCGTCTCCTCGTACGCCCGTACGGAGAGCCCCGGCCAGGCGCACGACGGTGCCGTCTGGTTCTACGACCCCAAGCGCCGCACCCTGACGCTGAAGGTCCTGATCGGCGTCAACCCGGACCCGTCCGTCGACGGCGCGTTCGACGGCCCGGACAACATCACCGTCTCCCCGTACGGCGGCCTCGTCATCGCCGAGGACGGCGAGGGCATCCAGCACCTGTTCGGCGCGACCGACAGCGGCCGCACCTACCCGATCGCCCGCAACGAACTGAACATCGGCACCGCCGAGAAGCCGGAGTACAGCGAGTTCACCGGCGTCACCTTCTCGCCCGACGGAAAGACCCTGTACGCCAACATCCAGACCCCGGGCATCATGCTCGCCATCACGGGTCCGTGGAAGCGGCAGAAGCGCGGCTGACCTTCGGCCCGCGGTAATTCACTCGCACCGCCAACGCTGCGCCTCCTACAGTGAGATCATGACGTCACGCACCTCCCGGTGCGATGGCAGCGGCTACTTCTTCTCGTAAAAGAATCCGATGCCGCGGCCGACTTGATCTCGGGAGGCGCAGCTCATGGTGGGTGCCCGGTGCGCAGGCAACGGTTACTTCATTGGATCGGACGGTTGCGGGTTCGAGTCCCGTCATCGACTTCGGGTCGGTGTAGCTCAATCGGAAGAGCATCTGGCAAAGTCCGTCGCCGACTCCTGAACTCGGGCACCCACCTATTGCTGCGCCTTCCTCCGACGGAACCGAAACGGAACTGAATTCGGGGGAATTCACCATGGCGCGATTCAACACCAGGGCCGCCAAGGCGCAGCCGGTCTCGAGGGTCACCTCGACGGGCCGTGTACTGCGCACGTACGAGGGCGGCCGGGGCCACGAGCGGGACGCACGCTCCGAGCTGTTCCTGCTCGCCGTGTCCAACTTCGTGTCCCAGCAGACCTTCTACGAGTCCGGCGCCGACCGCGACGACCGGTTCGCGAAGCTCGTACGGGAACTCGCCGTCGCCGATCCGTCCTGGACCGCCGGCCTGCTCGGCTGGCTGCGCGGCGAGGGCAACATGCGCACGGCGTCGATCGTGGGCGCCGCGGAGTACGTGAAGGCGCGCCTCGACGCGGGAGCCACCGGCGGTCCGTCGAACCGCCAGGTCGTGGCTTCCGTGCTCCGGCGCCCGGACGAGCCCGGCGAACTGCTCGCGTACTGGACCGCGGTGTACGGCCGTGCCGTCCCCAAGCCGGTCAAGCGCGGCATCGCCGACGCCGTACGGCACCTCTACAGCGGCACGTCGCTGCTGAAGTACGACACCGCGTCCAAGGGCTACCGCTTCGGCGACATCCTCAACCTCGTGCACGCGGCGCCGGACCCGGACAAGCCGTGGCAGGGCGAGCTGTTCCAGTTCGCGCTCGACCGTCGGCACAACCCGGACACTGCCGTGCCGCCCGCCTCGAACCGTGTCCTGACCGCGCACCGCGAGCTGATGGCGCTGCCGGTCGAGGAGCGCCGGGCGGTCGTCACCGCACCGGACGGTGCCGAGCGGCTGGCCGCGGCCGGGATCACCTGGGAGGCGCTGGCCGGGTGGGTCCAGGGGCCGATGGACAAGGCGGCCTGGGAGGCCGTGATCCCGTCAATGGGTTCGATGGCGCTGGTCCGCAATCTGCGGAACTTCGACGAGGCGGGAGTCTCCGACGAGGTGGCGGGGCGGGTCGCGGCGAAGATCAGCGACCCGGCGGAGGTGGCACGCTCGCGGCAGTTCCCGTTCCGCTACCTGGCCGCGTACCGCCACGCGCCCTCGCTGCGCTGGTCGTACCCGCTGGAGCAGGCGCTCGGCCACTCGCTGGCCAACGTGCCTGCGCTGCCCGGCCGCACGCTGGTGCTCGTCGACCGCTCGGGCTCGATGTTCTACTCCCGCCTCTCGGACCGCTCGGAGCTCAACCGGGCCGACGCGGCGGCGGTCTTCGGCGCGGCGCTCGCGCTGCGGGCGGCGGACGCGGACCTCGTCGAGTTCGGCACCGACAGCCGCAAGGTGCGGTACCGCAAGGGCCAGTCGGTGCTGAAGATCCTGGACCGCTTCGGCGACCTGGGCGGCACCGACACGACCGGTGCGGTGCGTGCGCACTACAGGAAGCACGACCGGGTGCTGATCGTCACGGACGAGCAGTACGCGTACAGCCGGCACGGCGACCCGACCGAACAGGTCCCGTCGCAGGTGCCCGTCTACACCTGGAACCTCGCCGGGTACCGCCCCGGCCACGGTCCGTCGGGGAAGGGGAACCGGCACACGTTCGCGGGCATGTCGGACGCGGCGTTCCGGATGGTTCCGCTGCTGGAGTCGGCGCGGGACGCGGACTGGCCCTGGGCGGCGTGAGACAGGAAGCACGGCCCGCACCTCCACGGGGGTGCGGGCCGCGCTTCGTCACGGGATGGCGGGCCGGGCGGCCTTCGGCTTCCGGCCCGTGATCACGAACGCCGACACCAGAAGGGCGGCGAGTGCGATCAGTGCGCCGACGCCGAACGCGCGGGACGCGCCGTGGGTGAGGATCTCGGCCGGGGTGCCGCTCGCGTGCCGGGTCGCGGTCCCGAACACCGTGACCAGGACGGAGAGTCCGAGGGTGCCGCCGAGCCACTGCAGGGTCTGCAGAAGGCCGGAGGCGGCGCCCGCGTCGCGCGGCTCGACCGCCGCGAGGATCGTCGCGTTGAGCGGCATGAAGCTCAGGCCCACGCCCACACCCACCAGCAGCAGCGGGCCGAGCAGCCCGTCCGGGTAGCCGTCCCCGGGCTCCAGCCGCCACAGCCATGCGGAGGCCGCGACGAGCAAGGTCATACCGGTGAGCAGCACCGGCTTGGCACCGAACCGCTGGAGCAGACGCGGCGCGAACCGTACGGTCGTGAACATCACCATGGTCATCGGCAGGAAGGCGACCCCCGCGCGCAACGGGCCGTAGCCCAGGGCCTGTTGGGTGATCAGGGTGAGGAAGTAGAACGCGCCGAACATGCCCGCGGGCAGCAGCAGGACCCCCGCGTAGCCGCCGGCCCGGTCGCGGTCGGCGAACAGGCGCAGCGGCATGATCGGCCGGTCCGTCCGGGACTCGATCAGGGCGAAGCCGACGAGCAGCGCCGCCGCCGTACTGAAGCCGAGCAGCGCCTGGGTGTCGCTCCAGCCCGCCTCCGAGACCCGGATGAACCCGTACACCAGCGAGGTCGTGCCGGCCGTGCCGGTGAGCGCGCCCGCCGCGTCGAACCGGCCCGGGTGGCGCGGGGTCTCGGTGACGAAGCGGGGCAGCGCGGCGGCCACACCCACGCCGATGGGTACGTTGATCAGCAGCGCCCAGCGCCAGGAGGCCCAGGAAGTGAGCATGCCGCCGAGGACCAGGCCGACGGAGGCGCCGATGCCAACCATGGACCCGTAGACGCCGAGCGCGTGGTGGCGGCGCGGGCCCTCCGGGAAGCTGGTGGCGATCAGGGCGAGCGTGCTGGGTGCGACGAGGGCGGCGCCCGCGCCCTGGAGCGCGCGGGCGGCCAGCAGCCAGGCACTGTCGGTGGCGAGACCGCCGAGGAGGGAGGACAGCGCGAAGACGAGAACGCCGGTGGTGAGGGTACGGCGGCGGCCGGCGATGTCGCCGATGCGCCCGCCGAGCAGCAGCAGGCCGCCGAAGGTGAGGGTGTAGGCGTTGAGCACCCAGGACAGTCCGGTGGGGGAGAAGCCGAGATCCTGCTGGATGCCGGGGAGCGCGACGTTGACGACGGTGGAGTCGACGCCGACCATCAGGTAGGCGGTGACGATGACGAGGAGGACGGTGCCGAGCCTGGCGGGCTGCGGTGGTGCGGAGAGCGCGTCGTGGGCGGTGGACGGTGCGGACGGGGTGGACATGAGGTTCTCCCGTTGTGGCGTCCCCGGTCGAGGCGTGAAAAGGGCAGGGCGGAGCTGCCCACGGAGCATGCGACGGTAAGCGGGGACTGTCTCCGTTTAGTTCTCGATAAGATACGGAGAGGGTCCCCGGTTTGCAAGGAGTAGCTGGATGACGCAGGTCAGGCCCATGCGTGCGGACGCTCGGCGCAACTATGAGCGGTTGCTCGAGGTGGCGGCCGAGGCCTTCGCCGAGCATGGGGAGAACGCGTCGCTCGACGACATCGCCAAGCGGGCCGGTGTCGGATCGGGCACGCTGTACCGGCATTTCCCCACGCGCCAGGCGCTGTTGGAGGCCGCGTACGTGGACCGGATCGAGGCGATGGCGGTTCGCGCCGACGAGCTGGCCGAGGAACTGCCGCCGGGCGAGGCACTGGCGGCGTGGCTGCGCGAGCTGTGCGTCGGCACGATCCAGGTCCGCGGGATGAAGACGCTGCTGGGTTCGGCCGTCACGGACGGCAGCACCGTCGCGCTGACGGCGTGCGCGACCTCGGTCAAGGGCGCGGCGACCCGACTGGTGGCGGCGGCACAGGCGGAGGGCGCGCTGCGCGCGGACATCGAACCGATCGAGGTCCTGCGCCTGGCCCACGGCGTGGCGACGGCCTCGGAACTGGCGAACGGGCGCGGCGAGCAGATCGACCGCTATCTGGCGCTGCTGACGGAGGGGTTGAGGCCGTAGACCGCGCCAGGGTGCGCGCCGGGCGCCCCCTTCGTCGGGGGCGCCCTGAGGCTCGTACGACTGGCTACAGCGCCTCGGCGCCCGGCTTCACCATGTTCCGTACGGTGCGCGCCTTCACGAAGTCGCCCAGCGCCGTCATCTCCCACTCGCCGGAGAACTGACGGATCAGCTTGGCCATCAGCACGCCCGTCTGCGCCTCGGCGCTGGTGAGGTCGAAGCGGACCAGTTCCTCGCCGGTCGTGCCGTCCAGGAGGCGGCAGTAGGCCTTGGCGACCTCCGTGAACTTCTGGCCGGAGAAGGAGTTCACGGTGAAGACCAGGCCCGTGACGTCCTGCGGGATACGGCCGAGGTCGACCGCGATGACCTCGTCGTCGCCCCCGCCCTCGCCGGTGAGGTTGTCGCCGGAGTGCTTGACCGCGCCGTTCAGGATGGTCAGCTTGCCGAAGTAGCAGCTGTCGATGTGGTTGCGCTGCGGGCCGTAGGCGATGACCGAGGCGTCCAGGTCGATGTCCTTGCCGCGGTACGCGGGCTCCCAGCCGAGGCCCATCCGCACCGTGGACAGCAGCGGGCGGCCGCCCTTGACGAGGGACACGGTCTGGTTCTTCTGGAGGCTGACCCGGCCCTTGTCCAGGTTGATCTTCCCGGTGCCGGGCGCGGGTGCGGCGGGCGGGGCCGGGGGTGCGGCGGGCGTGGGTGCCGTGACCGGCGGCTGGGCGGGCGGCGGCGGGGTCACCGGCTGGGCGGCGGCCGGGGCGGGAGCGGCCGGTGCGGCCGGTTCCTCCACCGTCACGCCGAAGTCGGTCGCGATGCCCGCCAGCCCGTTCGCATACCCCTGGCCGACCGCGCGGGCCTTCCATGCGCCGTTCCTCAGATAGATCTCCACGATCACCAGCGCCGTCTCCGCGCCGAGCTGCGGGGGCGTGAACGTGGCCAGGACGCTGTGGTCGTCGCCGTTGCGGATCGTGGCCGTCGGTTCGATGCCCTGGAAGGTCTGGCCCGCGGCGTCCGGGCTCGCCGTCACGACGATCTTCTCGATGCCCGGCGGGACGGCGGCGGTGTCCACCGTGATCGCGTCCGGCGCGGCACCGCCGCCCGAGCGATACGTCACGCCCGGGCCGCTCGGCTGGTTGTAGAAGATGAAGTCGTCGTCGGAGCGCACCTTGCCGTCGGCGGTGAGCAGCAGGCCCGATACGTCGAGCCGCACCGGGGCGGCGACGTCCACCGTCACGCGGGCGGCGGACAGAGGGATGTTCGAGCCGGGGGTCATAGCTGTCATGCCGGGTGAACGAACGACATCACTTTGCCGTTCCCTTACCGACGCCACGACCCCCGATCGGCTCAGGGCACCACCACGATCTTCCGCCCCACCCCCGCCGCGAACTGCTCCAGCGCCTCCGGGTAGCGCTCCAGCGGGATGCGGTCGCTGATGAACACCTCGGGGTCGAGGACGCCGTTCGCGAAGAGTTCCGCCGCGCGCTCGAAGCTGTGGAGCACCGCCATGGAGCCGGTGATGGTGATCTCCTGGTTGTAGATGCGGTACGGGTCGATGGTCACGCGGGTCGCGTAGTCGGCGACGCCGAACTGCAGGAACGTGCCCGCCTTGGCCACCCGGTCCAGGCCGTCCTGGATCGCGGCCGCGTTGCCCGTCGCGTCGACCACGACGTCCCAGCCCTGGGGGCGCTCCAGTTCGTCCGCGTTGGCCGCGGAGGCCGTGACGCCCAGCCGGCGGGCGGTCTCCAGGCGGGCCGGGTTCACGTCCACCATGTCCACGCTGGCGGCGCCGGTGCGCTTGGCCAGCTCCAGCATCATCAGGCCCATCGTCCCGGAGCCGTAGATCAGCACATGGGAGCCGAGACGGGACTGGAGCACGTCGTAGCCGCGGACCGCGCAGGACAGGGGCTCCACCAGCGCTGCGTCCTGGGTACGAACGTGCTCCGGGAGCTTCACGCAGTTCGCCACCGGCGCCACCGCGTACTGTGCGGCCCCGCCCGCCGTCGTCACGCCGATCGCGGCCCACCGCTCGCAGAGGTTGTTGTGTCCGGTACGGCAGTAACGGCACTCGTAGCAGTAGAGGGAGGGGTCCACCGCCACCTGGTCGCCCACCGCCACCTCCGTGACCTGCGTTCCCACGCCGACCACCTCGCCCGCGAACTCGTGCCCCGGAACGATCGGCAGCTTCGGCGCGAACTCGCCCTGGAGGATGTGCAGATCGGTGCCGCACAGCCCGCACGCCGCGACCTCGACGACGACCTCGCGGGGTCCTGGCGTCGGGTCGGGGACCTCGGTGACGACGGCGCGGCCCACGGACTCGATGACGGCGGCCTTCATTTCACGGCTCCCAGCGACAGGCCCTGGACCAGCTTGTCCTGGGCGGCGAACCCCGCGGCGAGCACCGGCAGGGAGATGACGAGCGACGCGGCGCACACCTTGGCCAGGAACAGGCCCTGGCTGGTGATGAAGCCGGTCAGGAAGACGGGGGCGGTCTCGGCGACCACGCCCGTGAGGACCCGGGCGAACAGAAGTTCGTTCCAGCTGAAGATGAAGCAGATCAAGGCCGTTGCCGCGATTCCGGGCAGGGCGATGGGGGCGACGACGCGGGTCAGGACGGTAGGGAGGCGGGCGCCGTCCACCCTCGCCGCCTCGATCACGGCGACCGGGACCTCGGCGAGGAACGACTGCATCATCCACACCGCGATCGGCAGGTTCATGGCGGTGTAGAGGATGACCAGGAGCCAGATGTTGTCGAGCATCCCGGCGTTCTTCGCGAACAGGTAGATCGGCAGCAGGCCGGCCACCGCCGGCAGCATCTTCGTGGACAGGAAGAAGAACAGGACGTCGGTCCACTTCTTCACCGGGCGGATCGACAGGGCGTACGCCGCCGGGAGGGCGAGGAGCAGGACGACCAGGGTCGACGCCACGGACGCCACCACCGAGTTGATCAGCGCCGGCCATGGGCTGGCCCCGCCGCCGGTGCCGAAGAACTCGCGGTATCCGTCGAGGGTGAGGGAGGCGGCGAAGGACGGCGGGTTGGTCGCCGCGTCGGCCTCCGAGTGGAAGGACGTCAGCGCCATCCACGCGATGGGCAGGAAGAACAGGATGCCGAGCAGCCAGGCCACCAGGCCCAGACCGGCGCCCTTGCGGTTGGTCTTGTGGGGGACGCGTACGGCCGTGGCACTCATGCGCGGGACACCTCCTCGCGGAACAGGGACGACACCACGCGCAGGGCGAAGGTCGCGATGATGATCGAGCCGATGACCACCAGGACGCCCGCGGCCGAGGCGAGGCCGTTCTCGTGGGCCTGGTAGAAGCTCTGGTAGACGGTGTAGGGGAGGTTGGCGGTGCCCAGGCCGCCGGACGTGATCGTGAAGACCGCGTCGAAGTTCTGGACGATGTAGATCGAGCCCAGCAGGGCGCCGAGTTCGAGGTAGCGGCGCAGGTGCGGGAGCGTCAGATGGACGAAGATCTGCCAGTCGCTCGCGCCGTCCACCCGCGCGGCCTCGATCTGCTGCTGGTCACGGCTCTGCAGGCCGGCGAGCAGGATCAGCATCATGAACGGCGTCCACTGCCAGACCAGGGAGGCCTCGACCGCGAGCAGCGGGGTGCCCGAGATCCAGTCCGGCTGTGGGCCGCCCACATAGTGCAACAACCCGTTGAACAGTCCGTATTCAGGGTTGTAGAGCACATGCTTCCAGAGCAGTGCGGCGGCCACGGGGACGACCAGGAAGGGGGCGATCAGGAGGGTGCGGACCACGCCCCGGCCGCGGAACTTCCGGTCCAGCAGCAGGGCGAGGACGAGGCCCAGGACGAGGCTGGCCAGGACCACGGCCACCGTGAGGAGCACGGTCGTCCACACCGAGTGCCGCAGGTCCGCGTCGGTCAGGACCTGCCGGTAGTTGTCGACGCCGGTGAAGTGGCGGGCCTTGGGGTAGAGGGCGTTCCAGTCGAAGAAGGAGATCACCAGCGTGGCCACGAACGGGAGTTGGGTCACGGCGATCATGAAGACGAGGGCGGGCAGCAGCGGGGCGCGGGTGGCCCAGGCGCGCAGTCGGCCGGAGGGCTGTCGCATGGCGCGTACGGGGGTGGTGGCTATCGGTGCGGTCGTCGTGGCGGTCATCGTCCCTCGTACTCCTTGGAGATCTTCTCGGCCAGCTGCTGGGACTTCTTCAGGGCCGAGTCGACGGACTGGCGTCCGGCGATGGCCGCGCTGATCTCCTGGGAGACCTTGGTGCCGAGGTCGGTGAACTCCGGGATGCCGACGAACTGGATGCCGGGCGCGGGGCGGGGCTGCACCCCGGGGTCGTTGGGCCGTGCGTTCTCGATGGCCTCCTTGGTCATGTCCTGGAAGGCGGCGGCCTCCGCGCGGTAGGCGGCGTTCGTGTACGTCGACGCGCGCTTGCCCGCCGGGACGTTGGACCAGCCGCTCGTGTCGCCGACCAGCTGCTCGTACTGCTTGCTGGACGCCCAGGAGACGAACTTCCAGGCCTTGTCGGGATTGCGGGAGGCCTTCTGGATGCCCCAGGCCCAGGTGTAGAGCCAGCCCGAGGAGTCGGTCTTCTCGACGGGCGCGGGGGCGTAGCCGAGCTTGCCCTTGACCGGGGACTTGGCGGCCTCCAGCAGGCCGGCGGCGCTCGTCGCGTCGTACCACATGGCGACCTTGCCCTGGGTCATGTTGTTGAGGCACTCGGCGAAGCCGGACTGGGCGGCGCCGGACTCGCCGTGCTTACGCACCAGGTCGACATAGAACTTCGTCGCCTTCTCGAACTCGGGGGAGTTCAGCTGGGCCTTCCAGTCCTTGTCGAACCAGGTGCCGCCGAAGGTGTTCACGACCGTGGTCAGGGGCGCCATCGACTCGCCCCAGCCGGGCAGTCCGCGCAGGCAGATGCCCTTCATGCCCGGCTCGGCGCCGTCGGCCTGCGCAGCGATGTCGGCGACCTGGGTCCAGGTCGGGTGGGCGGGCATCGTCAGGCCCTTCTTGGCGAGCACGTCCTTGCGGTACATCAGGAAGGACGACTCGCCGTAGAAGGGCTGGCCGTAGAGTTTGCCGTCGTCGCCGGTCAGGGACTGGCGCATCGGCTTCAGGACGTCCTGTTCGTCGTACGCCGGGTCCCGGGCGACGTAGGGGTCCATGTCGTGCAGCCAGCCGTTGCGGGCGTAGATCGGGATCTCGTAGTTGGAGAGCGTCGCCACGTCGTACTGGCCGGCCTGGTTGGCGAAGTCCTGGCTGATCTTGTCGCGGACGTCGTTCTCGGGCAGGACCGTGAAGTTGACCTTGATGCCGGTGTCCTTGGTGAAGTGGGCGGCGGTCAGCTTCTGCAACTCGGTCATCTGGGGGTTGTTGACCATCAGCACATTGATGGAGTCACCGCCGGAACCGGACCCGCCCGCTCCGACCCAGCAGCCGGAGAGCAACGGGGCGAGCAGCGTCCCTGCGGCGGCCATGGCGAGCGTGACTCGCGGCCTCCGTCGGCTCTGGGTGCGCATTGATCGCTCCTGGATATATGGGGGGATAAGGGGCGTTCTTCCGTATGGAAAGCCCCTGTGAACAGTTCAGTTGGAAGTTCGGATGGTGTGCAGCGTCGGGAATTCAAACCCGGATGACCTGTGGCCCCAGCAGCGAGTAGCGGTGGGCCTCGGTCGCCGGAAGCAGCGTGCTCGTCACGATCGTCTCCAGTGCGCCGATCTCGGCGAACCGGCAGAAGCTGACCGCGCCGAACTTGGTGTGCACGCCCGCGAACACGGTGCGCCGGGCGGCCCGGATGGCCTGCGCCTTGACCTCGCTGACCGCGGGATCCGGAGTGGTCAGGCCGTGTTCGCGGGAGATGCCGTTGGCGCCGATGTAGGCGAGGTCGACGACGAAGCCGGCGAGCATCTTCGTCGTCCAGTGGTCGACGGTGGCCAGGGTGCCGGGGCGGACCCGACCGCCCAGGAGCAGCACCGAGACGTTCTCGGCCTCGGCGAGGGCGCCCGCGACCGGCAGGGATGCGGTGAGCACGGTCAGTGGACGGTCCGCGGGCAGGGACTCGGCGATGAGCTGGGGGGTGAAGCCCTCGTCGACGAAGACCGTCTCGGCGTCCCCGAGCAGTTCGGCCGCCGCGGCCGCGATCCGGCGCTTCTCCGGCACATGGCTGGTGGCCCGGAACTCCAGCGTCGTCTCGAACCCGGCGCTCTCCACGGGATGCGCGCCCCCGTGGGTGCGGCGCACCAGGCCGTGGTCCTCCAGGGCGCGCAGATCGCGCCGGATGGTCTCCTTGGCCACGCCCAGCTCGGCGGCGAGCGCGCTGACGTCGACCGCGCCGGTGGCGCGCGCGGCCCGCACGATCTCCCGCCGGCGTTCTTCCGCCGTCCTGGTGTTCATCTCGGTCACCCGCCTCCCCGCAGGACTGCCCGTTCGGGCCCGATGGGACTCTTGGGGGAAGTTCTACAGCGGGCGTGCGGGGCTGACCAGGTCTGTTGCGGGCCCGATGCTGCCCGTATGTGCCCGTTCACCGAGCGGAGTGCCCGCCTCGGACCTGCGTGGCTGTGCCACGGGAGGCGGGAGCGGGCAGCCTTCTTGCCCGAATGAGAGGGCGGGCGGGCCCGATCGGTGCCCGCCCGCCTCTTGGGCGATCGTTTTCCGCCGAACGGCGGCGTCGCTCAGTACGGCCAGATCGGCGGGTCGTTCACGAAGTGGCCGCCCAGATGGCTGTGGGCGGGGTTCTCCGGGTCCAGTTCGCCCTGCTCGGCGATGAGCTTGTCGGCGTACGGCTCGGAGTCGTCCTGCGGCTCGTACCCGAGCGCCCGCGCGGTCGTCAGGTCCCACCACAGGCGTGTGTTGGCGGAGGAGCCGTAGACGACGGTGTGGCCGACGTGCTCGGCGGTCAGGGCCGCGTGGAAGAGGCGGGCTCCGTCGGCCGGGCTCATCCACACCGAGAGCATACGCACGCTGGTGGGCGCGGCGAAGCAGGAGCCGATGCGCACAGAGACGGTCTCCACGCCGTGCTTGTCCCAGTAGAGCTGGGCGAGGTCCTCGCCGAAGGACTTGGACAGGCCGTAGAAGGTGTCCGGGCGGCGCGGAGCGTCGATGGGGATCAGCGGGTCGTCGCCGCGGGGGGCCGGGGTGAAGCCGACCGCGTGGTTGGAGGAGGCGAAGACGATCCGGGGCACGCCCTCCTCGCGGGCCGCCTCGTAGAGGTTGTAGGTGCCCTCGATGTTCGCCCTGAGGATCTTCTCGAAGGGTGCCTCGAGGGAGATGCCCGCGAGATGGAGGACCGCGTCGACGCCCCGCACGGACTCGCGCAGCGCGTCCCGGTCCGAGAGGTCCGCGGTGATCGCGTCCGGTTCGCCCTCGATGGGGCGCACGTCGAACAGGCGCAGTGTGTAGCCGTACTCCGGGAGCAGGGACCGCATCAGGGTGCCGAGCCCGCCGGCGGCGCCGGTGAGCAGAACGGTGCGGGGAGCGGTCATCCTCGGTCTCCTTGAGTCAGCGGCCGCATACGCGGACGCTATTCACATCCATGGACACGCTAAGGAGCGGTGGCGCGGCTAGTCAAGTGTCGCGTGGAGTGGGGGAATCCGCTCGCGTGATTGGTGCATTGTCTGCTTGACCCGTCCCGAGTGCGCCACGTAGCGTGGCGGCGTTCAGAAATATAGACGCCAATCATGAACGTGCACCGACAGGGAGCGCCCGTGACGTCAGCCCCTCTCGCCGCTCGACTCCGCAACCCCAGCGGGCCGCTGTTCTTCCCCGTCACCGCCTACGGCCCCGACGGCTCCGTGGACCTCGACGTCCACCGCGCACATGTGCGCCGCGGGGTGGAGGCGGGCGCCGCCGCCGTGTTCGCCTGCTGCGGCACCGGGGAGTTCCACGCGCTTCTGCCCGAGGAGTTCGAGGCCTGCGTCCGCGCGGCCGTGGAGGCGACCGAGGGACGGGTGCCGGTCGTCGCGGGCGCCGGGTACGGCACCGCGCTCGCCGTCCGCTACGCGCGCCTCGCGCAGGCGGCTGGCGCCGACGGCCTGCTCGCCATGCCGCCCTATCTCGTGGTCGCCGGCCAGGAGGGCCTGCTGCGGCACTACCAGGAGATCGCCGCGGCCACCGACCTGCCCGTGATCGTCTACCAGCGCGACAACGCGGCGTTCACCCCGCCGACGGTGGTCGAACTCGCCCGCACCGACGGGATCATCGGCTTCAAGGACGGACTCGGCGACCTCGACCTGATGCAGCGGATCGTCAGCGCCGTACGCACCGAATTCCCGGGCGACTTCATGTACTTCAACGGCCTGCCCACCGCCGAGCAGACCCAGCTCGCCTACCGCGCCCTCGGCATCACCCTCTACTCCTCCGCCGTGTTCTGCTTCGCCCCCGAGATCGCCCTCGCCTTCCACCGGGCCCTGCGCGAGGGTGACGAGTCCACCGCGCACCGCCTCCTGGACGGCTTCTACCGCCCGTTCGTCGAACTGCGCGCCCAGGGCCGCGGCTACGCCGTCGCCCTCGTCAAGGCGGGTGTACGGCTGCGCGGTCTGGACGTCGGCGAGGTCCGGCCGCCGCTGCACGAGCCGAGCGAGGACCACGTCAAGCAGCTCGCCCAGATCATCGAGCGCGGGTACGCGCTGCTCGAGGAGGACGCGTGAAGGCGTCGGCGTTCGTCTACCCCTGGGACGTGTGCGGCGACCCGCAGGCACCGGCCCGGATCGCCGAACTCGGCACCGCCCAGGTGACCCTCGCCGCCGCCTACCACTCCACGCGCGCGTTGACCCCGCGCCACCCCCGCCACCGCATCGTCACCGCCGAGCACGCGGCCGTGCTCTACCCCGCCGGCGACCACTGGACGGGCCGCGCGATACGCCCGTACCCGGCGGGGGACTGGGCGCCCGGCGACGCGTACGGCGAGGCGGCCGAGGCGCTGGCGCGCGCCGGACTGGAAGTGCACACCTGGGTCGTCCTGGCGCACAACTCCCGCCTGGGCGCCGAACATCCGGGCACCTCCGTCGTCAACGCCTACGGCGACCGCTACCCCTGGGCGCCCTGCATCGCCCAGCCCGCCACGCGCGCGTACCTGGTCGACCTGGCCGCCGAGGCCGCCGTACGACCGGGCGCGCGGGGCACGGAACTGGAGTCCCTCGGCTGGTACGGACTGGCGCATCTGCACGCCCACGACAAGACCGGCGGGGTCGGCCTCGGGGACGCCGGGCAGTATCTGATGTCCCTGTGCTTCTGCCCGCACTGCCGGGCGGGGTACGCGGAACATGGCCTGGACCCGGACGAGTTGGCCGCTTCCGTGCGCGCCGCCCTGGAGCCGCTGTGGCGGGGCGCGCCCGACGACGGGGGCTGGCCGGGCGTGCAGAAGCTGCTCGGCGAGGCGTCGGCCGCCGCCACGCGCGCATGGCGCGACACGACCGCCCGTACGCTCCAGGAGGCGGCCGTCGCCGCGGTCCGCGCGGCGGCGCCGGACGGCTTCCAGGTGCTGCTGCACGCGGACCCGGTGCCGTACCACTGCGGCGCCAACGCGGGTGTCGATCCCGCGCACATCCTGTCCGTCGCGGACGGCGTGGTCGTGCCCTGCACGGGCGGTACGACCCTGCTGGCACCCTTCGCCGAACAGGCACGGGAGAACACCGTGCTGGCCGCCAACTTCACGGTGGTCTCCGGGATGGGCGGCAGCCCCGGCACCCTGGCGACGGAAGCGGCCATGGCCCGGGAGATCGGGGCGACCGAACTGCGGATGTATCACGCCGGGTTGGCATCGGACGGGGACCTGGCGGCGGTGCGGGAGGCGCTGGCGCGGCTCTGAGCGAGCATGGCGGCCGTCGTCAGCAGGCCGAGCCCGTACAGGACCAGCAGCAGCCGGAGGCCGACCAGTTCGACCAGACCGGCACCCGCGGTCAGCCCGATCACGTTCGGGGCGAAGACCAGCGTGCTCGCGGTGGCGGCCGTACGGCCCAGCAGGTCAGCCGGTGTCTCGCGCTGTACGGCGGTGAACGCGGCGATCAGCGCGCAGGGCAGCCCCAGGCCGCTCGCCGCGCCGCACGCCAGTGCCACCGGCTCGGACGGGACCGCCCGCGCGGCCACCGCCAGCGCCGTGAGGGCGATGCCGTACGCCGCGAACCGCCGCGCGCCGAGCCGCCGCAGCGCGGGCCCGGAGACCAGTCCGACCGCTACCGAGCCGGCGCCCTGGACGGCGTACAGCACACCCGCGTACGCGGGGGAGCGGCCGAGGGCGTCCACGACGGCGTAGGTCGTCGTGCCGTTCAGGGCGGCGAAGAACATCGTCGTACCGGCCGCCCGCACCAAGGGGCGCAGCACGGGGTGCGCCCACAGGTGCCGTACGCCCTCCCGGGTCTGCTCCCGCCAGCCGCCCGCGGACGGCCGGGGCCGCTCCTCGTGGATGCGGAGGAGCGCGCACAGCCCTGCTGCCAGAACGAAGGTGACGGCGTCCAGGAGGGCGACGCTCGCGCCGCCGTACGCCGCGTAGAGGCCCGCCCCCGTCAGCGGGGCGACCAGCTTCATGCCCTCGGTGGCGGACGTGCGCAGGCCGTTGAGGTCACCGAGGAGGTCCGGGCCGACGGCGGCGGCGAGCAGGGCCGACTCGGCCGCCTCGCTCACGACGCCGGCCGCGCCGTACGCGAACAGGACGGTGAACAGCAGCCACAGACCGTCCGGCGAGTCGACGGCGAAGAGGGTCGGCAGGAGGGCGGCCAGGCCCAGGTTCACGGCGATGAGCAGCGGCCTTCGGCGGACGCGGTCCGCGAGCGTGCCCAGCGCCGGGCCGGCCAGGGTCGGCGCCCACATCGCGAGCAGGCACAGCGCGGCCAGGCCGTTCGAGCCGGTGAGGTCCTTGACCCACACGCCCGACGCCAGCCACAGCGAGGAGGTCCCGAAGCCGGACACCACCACGCCCGTGAGATACAGCGCCGCGTTGCGGTCCCGCAGCACGCGCGTCACCGTCCAGGAAGTCGTCATGCCCGGTCATCGTGCGGCTAAGGCGTACGGCCCCGCATGGGGCAGGTGCCTCGGACGCGAGCGCTGGGACAGCTCGCGTGACGACCGTTCGTGCGGACCTTTCCGTACCGATGAGTTTCCCGGCAGCTGCCGGTCTACCTCCTGAAGGGGACCCGAATCCTGGAGGAGGCTGTCATGAGTACTGGCACGATGTTCGACCTCGGCCCGCAGGCCCGTGTCGTCGCGCGGCTCGCCGAGGGCGTGACCGACGAACAGCTCGCGGTGGCGACGGCGTGTCCGGACTGCGCGGTGCGCAACATGCTGGGGCATCTGACAGGGCTGTCGGTGGCCTTCCGTGACGCCGGCCGCAAGGACCTCGGCGTCACGACCAACAGCGCTCCCGACGCCGCGGCGCCGGACATCGGCCCCGGCTGGCGCGAGGAGCTGCCCCGGGCCCTCGACGCACTCGCCGAGGCGTGGCGCGACCCGGACGCCTGGACCGGCATGACCCGCGCGGGTGGCGTGAACCTGCCCGGCGCGGTCGCGGCCGCCGTCGCCGCCGACGAACTGGTGATCCACGGGTGGGACCTGGCCCGCGCCACCGGCCAGCCCTACGAGCCCGACCCGGCCGCCCTGGAGGCGTCGTACGCCTTCCTTCGCGCCGCGGCCGACGACCCCAGCCGGGGCGGCGGCATCTTCGGCCCGATCGTCCCCGTCCCGGACGAAGCACCACTCCTGGACCGCGCGGTCGGCCTGAGCGGCCGCGACCCGGACTGGAGGCCGTGACCTCGCCCGGACCCTCGCGTCCGGTGCACCAACTCCCTTTGTCAGAAGCATTGACGAACCCCTGGCGCCCTCCTACCTTCATCGCGTCGTACTTCGTACGTCATATATGAGACGTGATATCCGAGAGGCGCGCATGACCTCTGTGCCCACCTCGATCCCGTCCCGCACGCAATACGTGCTGGACGCGATCAAACACCGCATCCTCACCGGGCAGCTGACGTCGGGTCAGGCCCTGGTCGAGACCGAACTCGCCGCGCAGTACGGGGTGTCCAAGACCCCGGTGCGCGAGGCGCTCAAGACCCTGGCCGGGACCGGACTGGTCGTGATGAGCCAGTACAAGGGCGTCACCGTGCGCATGGTGGACGCGGACATGGCGCGCGAGGTCTACGACGTACGCCTGCTCCTCGAACCCGAGGCGCTGCGGCGCACCGTCCGGCGCGGAGCCTCCCTCGACGCCGCCCGCGACGCGCTGACCCGCGCCGACCAAGCCGACGACACCGCCGAACGCTCCCTCGCCAACCGCGAGTTCCACCGCGCCCTCTACCTGCCGTGCGGCAACCCGCTGCTCGGCCGGGTGCTCGACGAGGTCCGTGACCAGGCCGCGCTCGTCTCCACCGTCGCATGGTCCGCCGACCCCTCCTGGCAGCGGGAGGCCGACGAGCACCGCGAGATCCTGCGGCTCGCCCTGGAGGGCGACGCGGAGGGCGCCGCGAGCGCACTCCACGCCCACATCGCGTCCTTCGTGCAGCGCGCGTTCCCCGAGGCGCGGGAGGGCCGGGCATGAGCGGTGCGGCGTTCGAGACCCAGCGGGCGGCCCTGGCCGACGTGGTGGCTATCCCGGTGACCCCGTTCGCCGAGGACGGCGGCGTCGACCAGGACGCCCACCGCGCCCTGCTGCGCCGGCTCCTCGACGGCGGGATCACCACCCTGACCCCCAACGGCAACACCGGCGAGTTCTACGCCCTCACCCCCGAGGAGCGTCGCCTCGTCACCGAGCTGACCGTCGACGAGGTCGGGGGCCGAGCGGCTGTCCTCGTCGGCGTCGGACACGACATCCCCACCGCCGTCGCCGCCGCCCGCCACGCCCGTACGCTCGGCGCCGGCATGGTGATGATCCACCAGCCCGTCCACCCCTACGTCTCGCAGAGCGGCTGGGTCGACTACCACCGCGCCATCGCCGAGGCAGTCCCCGAACTGGGCGTCGTCCCCTACCTCCGCAACGCCCAGCTGACCGGCGCCCGCCTCGCCGAACTCGCCGACGCCTGCCCGAACGTCATCGGCGTCAAGTACGCCGTCCCGGACGCCGCCAGGTTCGCGGCGTTCTCCCGGGACGCGGGACTCGACCGGTTCGTCTGGGTCGCCGGTCTCGCCGAGCCGTACGCCCCCTCGTACTTCTCCGCGGGCGCCACCGGCTTCACCTCCGGACTCGTGAACGTCGCCCCCGCCGTCTCGCTGAACATGATCGAAGCGCTTCGATCCGGCGACTACCCGGCCGCCATGAAGGTCTGGGAGCAGATCCGCCGCTTCGAGGAACTGCGCGCCGCGAACGGCTCCGCCGACAACGTCACCGTCGTCAAGGAGGCCCTCGCCTCCCTCGGCCTGTGCCGCCGCGACGTCCGCCCGCCGAGCCGCGTGCTCCCTCAGGAAGCACGCGCCGAGGTCGCCGCCATCGCCGCCGGATGGCCGATATGAAGTCGCCGGAAGAGCTCAGAAGCCATCAGTGGTACGGCACCGACGGGTTGCGCTCCTTCAGCCACCGGGCCCGCACCCGCCAGCTCGGCTATCTGCCCGAGGAACACCTGGGCAAGCCGGTGATCGCCGTCCTCAACACCTGGTCCGACATCAACCCCTGCCACGTCCATCTGCGCGACCGCGCCCAGGCCGTGAAGCGCGGGGTGTGGCAGGCGGGCGGCTTCCCGCTGGAGTTCCCGGTCTCCACCCTCAGCGAGACCTTCCAGAAGCCGACCCCGATGCTCTACCGCAACCTCCTCGCCATGGAGACCGAGGAACTGCTGCGGTCCTACCCCGTCGACGGCGCCGTGCTGCTCGGCGGCTGCGACAAGTCGACCCCCGCCCTGCTCATGGGTGCCGCGAGCGTCGACCTGCCGACGGTGTTCGTGCCCGCCGGGCCCATGCTGCCCGGCCACTGGCGCTCAGAAGTCCTGGGCTCCGGCACCGACATGTGGAAGTACTGGGACGACAGGCGCGCCGGACTCATCGGCGACTGCGAGATGACGGAGCTGGAGAGCGGTCTGGCCCGTTCGCCCGGCCACTGCATGACCATGGGCACGGCCTCCACGCTCACCGCAGCAGCCGAGGCCCTCGGTGTGACCGTGCCGGGCGCGTCCAGCATCCCGGCCGTGGACTCGGGGCACGACCGGATGGCCGCCGCGTCCGGTCTGCGCATCGTCGAACTGGTGCACCGGGACCGGAAGTTGTCCGACATCCTCACCCGCGAGGCGTTCGAGGACGCGGTCACCACCGTGCTCGGCCTCGGCGGTTCGACCAACGCGGTGATCCATCTGATCGCCATGGCGGGCCGGGCCGGCGTGCGGCTCACGCTGGACGACTTCGACCGCATCGCCCGCACGGTCCCGGTACTCGCCAACGTACGGCCCGGCGGACAGACGTACCTCATGGAGCACTTCCACTTCGCGGGGGGCCTGCCCGGGTTCCTCTCCCGCATCGCGGACCTGTTGCACCTGGACCGCCCGACGGTCTCGCACGACACCCTGCGCGAACAGCTCACCGGCGCCCGCGTGCACGACGACGACGTCATACGGCCCCGCGGCAACCCGGTCGCGAGCGAGGGCGGGGTCGCCGTGCTGCGCGGCAACCTCTGCCCGGACGGCGCCGTCATCAAGCACATCGCCGCCGAACCGCAGCTGCTCGAACACACCGGCCCGGCCGTCGTCTTCGACGACTACAAGGCGATGCAGCGGACCATCAACGACCCCGACCTCGGGATCACCGCCGACAGCGTGCTCGTGCTGCGCAACGCCGGACCCAAGGGCGGTCCCGGCATGCCCGAGTACGGCATGCTGCCGATCCCCGACCACCTGCTCAAGCAGGGCGTGCGGGACATGGTGCGGATCTCCGACGCCCGCATGAGCGGGACGAGTTACGGCACCTGCGTCCTGCACGTGGCACCCGAGTCGTACGTCGGGGGACCGCTGGCCCTGGTGCGCACGGGCGACTCCATCACCCTCGATGTCGCCGCACGGCTGCTCCAACTTAACGTGAACGACGAGGAGTTGGCGCGGCGCACGGCGGCGTGGACGCCGCCGCCCGAGCGCTACGAGCGCGGCTACGGCGCGCTCTACACCGAACAGATCACCCAGGCCGACACCGGCTGCGATTTCGCGTTCCTGGCCCGGCCGGGCAAGGTCGCGGACCCGTACGCGGGCTGAGCCCGATTCCGTAACACGGGGAAAACCTGAAACAGGTGCGACGCGGGCACAATCCAGCCAGCATCCGCGCACCGATCACTCAGGCAACGAGGAGTACGACCATGTCCGAGACGCAGACGGTGGCCGGCCGGCCAAGTGCCCCGCCACCCGGGTCGAACAGCGTCGACCGGTACTTCAGGATCTCCGAACGGGGCTCCACCTTCGGCCGCGAGATACGCGGCGGCTTCGCCACGTTCTTCACGATGGCGTACATCCTTGTCCTGAATCCGATCATCCTGGGCAGCGCCAAGGACAAGTTCGGCCATCAGCTCGACACCGGTCAACTGGTCACCGCCACCGCCCTGGTGGCCTGTGTGATGACCGTCATCATGGGCGTCGGCGGCAACCTCCCGCTCGCCATCGCCGCCGGCCTCGGCCTCAACGCCGTCGTGGCCTTCCAGTTGGCGCCGCTGATGAGCTGGGACGACGCCATGGGTCTCGTCGTCATCGAGGGCGTCGTGATCTGTGTGCTGGTCCTCACCGGGCTCCGCGAAGCGATCATGAACGCGATCCCACAGCAGCTGAAGCAGGCGATCGGCGTCGGCATCGGCCTGTTCATCGCGTTCATCGGTTTCGTCGACGCAGGGTTCGTCAGCCGTATCCCCGACGCCGCCAACACCACCGTGCCCGTGCAACTCGGTGCCGTGGGACGGCTCACCGGATGGCCCGTCCTCGTGTTCTGTCTCGGTGTGCTGCTGACCATCGCGCTGCTCGCACGCAAGGTGAAGGGCGCGATCCTCATCAGCATCATCACGATGACCGTCGTCGCCATCGTCATCGACGCCGTCGCCGACATCAAGAGCTGGGGCCTGACCACCCCGAAGGTGCCCGACAAGGTCGTGGACACCCCGGACTTCGGACTCTTCGGTCACTTCAGCCTGTTCGGCGGCTTCGCCGAGGCGGGTGTGCTCACCGCCGTGCTGCTCGTCTTCACCCTGATCCTGTCGGACTTCTTCGACGCCATGGGCACGATCGTCGGCATCAGTGCGGAGGCGGGGCTGCTCGACGACAAGGGCCAGGTGCCGAACATCGGGCGTGTGCTGTTCATCGACGGCGCGGCGGCGGTGGCCGGTGGTGTGGGTTCCGCGTCCTCCAACACCGCGTACATCGAGTCGGCGGCGGGGGTCGGCGAGGGGGCGCGGACCGGGTTCGCGAATCTGATCACCGGCGGGCTGTTCGGGCTTGCCCTGTTCCTGACGCCGCTGCTGACCATCGTGCCGTTGCAGGCGGCGGCGCCCGCTCTGATCGCCGTGGGGTTCCTGATGATGACGCACGTCAAGCACATCGACTGGGACCGGTTCGAGATCGCGATCCCGGCGTTTCTTACTATCGCCGCGATGCCGTTCACGTACTCGATCACTGACGGGATCGGGGCGGGTTTTCTTTCCTACGTGGTGATCAAGGCGGTGCTCGGGAAGGCGAAGCAGGTCAGCTGGCTGTTGTGGGTGGTTTCTGCCTTGTTCCTGGTGTACTTCGCCATTGATCCTGTGGAGCAGATTCTTGGGGTGAAGTGACGTGCGCCGCGCGACCGGCTGCCGGTTCGTTGTGGCTGGTCGCGCCCGCGCGGCGGAGCCGCATATCGATACAGCCCCGCGCCCCTTTCGGGGCGCTTAGGTGAGCGCCGCTTTCATCATCGCCCTCGCCACCGGCGCCGCCAGGCCGTTGCCGCTGACCTCCGACCTCGCCGCGTCCGACTGTTCCACCATCACCGCCACCGCGACCTCTTTGCCCGTCGAGTCCGACTTGCCGTACGACGTGAACCAGGCGTACGGCGTCTTGCTGTTGTTCTCGCCGTGCTGGGCCGTGCCCGTCTTGCCGCCCACCGTGACGCCGGCGATCCGGGCATTCGTACCCGTGCCGTCATTGACGACCGTCTCCATCGCCGAGCGCAGCTGCTCGGCGGTGGAGGAGCTGACGATCTCCTTGGTGTCCGTGCTGTCGTCGTAGTTCTTCAGCACGTCGCCGCCGCTGTCGGTGATCTGCGCGACCATGTGCGGCGAGACCAGCTTGCCGCCGTTGGCTATGGCGGCCGACACCATGGCCATCTGGAGCGGGGTCGCGGTGACGTCGAACTGGCCGATGCCGCTCAGGGCGGTCTGGGCCTTGTCCATGTCCGAGGGGTAGACGCTGGTGTAGGCCCGCACCGGCACGTCCAGCTTGTCGTCGTCGAAGCCGAACTTCTCGGCCATCGCCCGCACCTTGTCCTGGCCCAGGTCGACGGCCATCTTCGCGAAGACGTTGTTGCAGGAGTACCGAAGGGCGACGCGGATCGTGGCGTTCTCGCAGGGTGCGGACCGGTTCTCGTTCGCCAGGACCTTGGTCGAGCCCGGCAGTGTGTACGGGTCGGGGCTCACGGTGTGTTCGTCCACGTTCCCGTACAGCCCGTCCTCCAGGGCGGCCGCCGCCACGACCAGCTTGAACGTCGAGCCCGGCGGCAGTGGCTGTCGCAGCGCACGGTTGGTCAGCGGTTTGTCGGAGTCCGCGTTGAGCCGCTTCCAGGCCGCCCCGGCCGTGTTGGCGTCGGTCAGCGAGGACGGGTCGTACGACGGGGTCGACACGGCCGCGAGGATCCTGCCGGTCTTCGGGTCGATGGCGACGGCGCCGCCCTTCTTGCCGCCGAGCGCGTCGTACGCCGCCTTCTGCACGGCCGGGTCGATCGTCGTGACCACGTCACCCGGGTCGGCGCGCTCACCGGTGACCGTGTCCATGACCGTCTTCAGCCGGCTGTCCGTGCCGTTGAGCAGGTCCTGGTAGATGCCTTCGAGCTGGGTCGGGGCGTAGCTCTGCGAGGCATAGCCCGTCACCGCCGCGTACAGCCTGCCGTCGGTGTACGTGCGCTTGTACGCGAGGTCGCCGCCCGTCGTCCGCGCCGAGCCGGTGATCGAATCCCCGGCCACGACGATGTTCCCGAGCGGTCCCGCGTACGTCTCGATCGCGTTGCGCCGGTTGTCCGTGTCGTCCGCGAGGGCCTTGCCGTCGTAGAACTGCACCCAAGTCGCCCTGACCAGCAGAGCGAGCACGAGCAGCAGCGCGAAGACGGATGCCCGCCTGATCGTCTTGTTCATCCCGAACGAGAAGACGAGCTGCAGGGGGCAATCGTTCCCGTACGCCCCGTCTTCTCATCCGGCGTTCAAAAAACCCGTGCCGCTCACAGCCTCCGGGTGGCCAGCGTCAGCCGGTCCCGCGCGTCGAACAGCGCGTCCTTGATCATCTGTTCGTGGGCGGGGGTCAGCCGGGCCACCGGCACCGAGCAGCTGATCGCGTCACGGGCCGGGGTGCGATACGGGATCGCGACACCGAAGCAGCGCAGCCCCAGCGTGTTCTCCTCGCGGTCGACGGCGAAACCCTGCTCCCGCACCTGGTGCAGCTCCTCGATGAGCTTCTCCCGGTCGGTGATCGTGTGCTCGGTCAGCGCGGGCAGCGTCTCCGGCAGCAGTTTGCGGACCTGTTCGTCGGTGTGGGTGGCGAGCAGCGCCTTGCCCAGCGACGTGGAGTGGGCGGGCAGTCGGCGGCCGACGCGGGTGAAGGGGCGCAGGTAGTGCTGCGACTGGCGGGTGGCGAGGTAGACCACGTTCGTGCCGTCGAGACGGGCGAGGTGGATGGTCTCCGTGGTGTCGTCGGAGAGGCGGTCCAGGGTCGGGCGGGCCGCCGCCACGACCTCGTCGCCGTCGATGTACGAGGTGCCCACGAGCAGTGCCCGCACCCCGATGCCGTACCGCGTGCCCGTTGCGTCCGTCTCCACCCAGCCCAGCTCCACGAGGGTGCGCAGCAGCATGTAGAGGCTGGACTTGGGGTACCCGACGGCCTCCTGGACCGCCGCGAGGGAGTGCATACCGGGACGGCCGGCGAAGTACTCGAGCAACTCAACGGTCCGCACCGCGGACTTGACCTGCGCTCCGCCGCCTGTCTCGCCTGCCGACATCGCCCTTGACCCCTTCGTTCGACGAGAACCTGAAGATATAGTCTCCGAGAGCGTATTCATCATCAGAGACAGCGTTCAGTATATCGAACGACCCTGGTGAGTGACCCAGATACTGCGGCAAGAGCCGGCAATACATGTGAAGGGACTCGCGGTGGCAGCAGCACCAGTCTGGAGTGTCGACCCGCGTACCGGGAAGCAGCGGGAACAGGTTGCGGTGGAGGCCACGGCCGAGGAGGTGGACGCCAACGTCCGCGCGGCCCACGCCGCCCGTCGCTCCCTCACCGACCGCACGGTCCGCTCGGCCTTCCTGCGCTCCGCCGCGGCGGGCCTGGACGCGGCCAAGGAGCAGCTGGTCGAGGCCGCCGACGCGGAGACCGCCCTGGGCCCGGTCCGGCTGACGGGAGAACTCGCCCGCACGACCTACCAGTTGCGGGCCTTCGCCGACATAGTCGACGAGGGCGCCTTCCTCGACGTCATCATCAACCACCCCGACGCCACCGCGACCCCGCCGATCCCGGACCTGCGCCGCTACAAGGTGCCCCTGGGCGTCGTCGCCGTCTACTCGGCGTCCAACTTCCCCTTCGCCTTCTCGGTCGCCGGCGGCGACACCGCGAGCGCGCTGGCCGCCGGCAACCCGGTGGTCGTCAAGGCCCACCCCGACCACCCGGCGCTGTCCGAGCTGGTCGCCAAGGTGATGCGCCGGGCCGCCGCCGAGCACGGCATCCCCGAGGGCGTCGTCGGCCTGGTCCACGGCTTCCAGGCAGGCATCGAGCTGATCAAGCACCCGCTGGTCGCGGCGGCCGGGTTCACCGGTTCCGTGCGGGGCGGGCGTGCCCTCTTCGACGCGGCGGCCGCGCGGCCGGTGCCGATCCCGTTCCACGGTGAGCTGGGGTCGCTGAACCCCGTCGTGGTGACCGAGGCGGCCGCGGCCGAGCGCGCGGAGGCCATCGGTGCCGGGCTCGCCGGGTCGATGACGCTGGGCGTCGGCCAGTTCTGCGTGAAGCCGGGCCTGGTCCTCGCGCCCTCCGGCGCGGCCGGTGACCAGCTGGTGAAGTCCCTGACCGACGCCGTCAGCGACACCGACGCCGGGGTCCTCCTCGACCACCGCATGCGGGACAACTTCATCGCCGGGGTCGCCGAGCGCGTCGGCCTGGACGGCGTGGAGTCCCCGGTGACGCCGGGCGCGGGCAGCGAGCACACGGTGAGCCCGGGATTCCTGACGGTGCCGGCGAGCAGGCTGGCGCAGGCGGGGGCGTACGACCTGCTTCTCGAGGAGTGCTTCGGGCCGGTGACGGTCGTCGTGCGTTACGAGGACGAGAGCGAGGCGACGGCTGTGCTGTCGCGGCTGCCGGGGAACCTCACGGCGACGGTGCATCTCTCTGCCGAGGAGGCGGCGGGGGAGGGGCGTGGCCGTGAGATTCTGGCGGAGCTGACGCCGCTTGCCGGTCGTGTGCTCGTGAACGGGTGGCCGACGGGGGTTGCGGTCGCCCCGGCCCAGCACCACGGTGGGCCGTATCCGGCGACCACCTCGACGTCGACGTCCGTGGGAGGTACGGCGATCGAGCGGTGGCTGCGGCCCGTGACGTATCAGGGGGCGCCGGTCGCTCTTCTTCCGCCGGAACTGCAGGACGACAACCCGCTGGGGCTTCCTCGTCGGTTCAATGGGGTTCTGGAGCGGTAGCACCCTAGGGGGTGCGGTGGTGCGCGCGGTGCGGGTTCGTTGTGGTTGATCGCGCAGTTCCCCGCGCCCCTTCGGGGCGCGTCGATGCCGGCCTGAGAGCATCTGTCCATGGACCTCGAACTTCCCGAACTGCCTTTCCCCCTCCGTACCTACGGCCCCAACGGCAACTGGTCCTACGAGGGCGGTGTGCTCACCGGGTGGGCCGGGGCCCGGCAGGATCGGTTCGTGTCGCCCACTGGGGAGGCCCTCGACCCGGCCTCCGACGCGCCCCGGCTGCTCGGGGCGCCCGAGGGTGACTTTCAGCTGATCGCCCAGGTCACCGTCGGGTTCGCCGCCGCCTTCGACGCGGGGGTGCTGTACGTCCATGTCGGTGACCGGGCCTGGGCCAAGCTCTGTCTGGAGTACTCCCCGGACGTACCGACCGTCTGCACGGTGGTCACCCGGGGTCACTCCGACGACGCCAACTCCTTCACCGTGGACGGCAGTTCCGTGTGGCTGCGGATCAGCCGCACCGGTCGGGCCTTCGCCTTCCACGCCTCCCGGGACGGGGCACGCTGGACCTTCGTACGGCTGTTCACACTGGGCACGGAGAAGGAGACGGACGCGGCGCTGGTCGGTTTTCTGACGCAGTCGCCGATGGGGGCGGGCTGCGTCGTGACGTACGACCACATCGAGTTCAGGCCCGCCTGGCCGAGCGACCTGCGGGACGGAAGTTGAGGCGAGAGGGCCACCGGCCGGGAACCGGAACGGCGCCTCTCACGTCCTCCGTTTCATGATCAGTGACCGACTCACCGGACACCGCGTGATCCGCACCGTCCTGTCCGCCGAGGCGGAGACCGTCGCCGCACTGCATGCGCGAGCCCGGTCGACGTACTACCCGAACGGCCTCCCCGACGACGGATCCGACTGGTCCGCCGCCTGGCGGGGCGCCATCGAGCGGCCCGACGGACATGTGCTGTGCGTGGTCGAACAGGGCCGGATCGTCGCGCTCGCCTCCTTCCGCACCCCGGAGGGCGCCTCCGCGGAAACGATCAAGCTGTACCAGTTCCACGTCGACCCCGACCATTGGCGCTCCGGCATCGGTACGGCCCTGCACACGGCCTGCGTCGAGGAGTGGCGGGCCGACGGCAAGCGGACCGCCGTGCTCGACGTGCACGTGGACAACGAGCGCGCCCAGGCCTTCTACGCCCGCCAGGGCTGGATCCCGGACCCCGAGCAGCCGCCCGCCCCGGACGACCACCACCGGTATCTGCGGTACACGGTGACCGGGGAATGAAACGAGCCATGTGAACGCTCACTCAGTCGACGGGGAATGTCTCCGTCCCCGTTCGACCTGGAGAGAGCCGAAGACATGCGCGTCGAGATCTGGAGCGACATCGCCTGCCCATGGTGCTATGTGGGCAAGGCCCGCTTCGAGAAGGCGCTCGCGGCCTTCCCGCACCGTGAGCAGGTCGAGGTGGTCCACCGTTCCTTCGAGCTGGACCCCGGGCGCGCCAAGGGCGACGTCCAGCCCGTGCTGACGATGCTCACCAAGAAGTACGGCATGAGCGAGGCGCAGGCCCGGGCCGGCGAGGAGAACCTGGGCGCGCAGGCCGCGGCCGAGGGCCTCGACTACCGCACGCGCGATCGCGACCACGGCAACACCTTCGACATGCACCGCCTGCTGCACTTCGCCAAGGAGCAGGGCAGGCAGGACGAGCTGATCCAGATCCTGTACCGGGCGAACTTCGCCGAGGAACGGTCCGTCTTCAGCGAGGGCGACGAGCGGCTCGTGGCGCTCGCCGTCGAAGCCGGCCTGGACGCCGACGCCGCCCGCAAGGTCCTCGCCGACCCGGCCGCCTACGCCGACGAGGTCCGCGCCGACGAGCGCGAGGCCGCCCAACTCGGCGCGAACGGTGTGCCGTTCTTCGTCCTCGACCGGAAGTACGGCGTCTCCGGCGCCCAGCCCGCCGAGGTCTTCACGCAGGCGCTCACCCAGGCGTGGGGCGAGCACTCCCCGCTGAAGATCGTCGACCAGGGTGACGCCGAGGCCTGTGGCCCGGACGGGTGCGCGGTCCCGCAGCACTGAGAAAGCGCTGATCGGCGCGTACATATAAGCGTTCCTTGGCGGATCCACGTAGAAATCCGCAATGGACGGGGACTTCCCCGGGCCGCAGAGTGGTCCCATGGAGACCTTCGAGAGCCTCGTCCGCGCCGAGTTCGCCCCGAAGAACACCTTTCTGAACACCGCGAGCAGCGGACTGCTCCCGGCCCGCACCGTCGCCGCCCTGCAGGAGGCCGTGGTGCTCCGGGCTGAGGGCAGGCCGCTGGACCCGCTGTGGGAGGACGTCGAACTCGCCCGCGCCTCCTTCGCCCGGCTGGCCGGCGTCCCCGTCGCCCGGGTGGCCGCGGGCCCTTCGGTCGCAGCCCAGACCGGACTGGTCGCGGCCGCGCTGCCGCCGGGCGCCGAAGTCCTCACCGCCGAGGACGAATTCACCTCCGTGGTGAACCCCTTCTACGTCCGCGGCGACCTCAAGGTGCGCGCCGTACCGCTGGAGCGGCTGGCCGAGTCCGTCCGCCCCGGCACCGCACTCGTCGCCGTGAGCGCCGCCCAGTCCGCCGACGGGCGGATCGCCGACCTGCCCGCGCTGCGCGAGGCGGCGCAGACCCACGGGGCGCGCACCTACATCGACTTCTCCCAGGCCGCGGGCTGGCTCCCGATGGACGCCGGGGCGTACGACTTCACGGTCTCCACCACCTTCAAGTGGCTGCTCGGCCCGCACGGGGCCGCCTTCCTCGTCGTACCGGAGGACTTCGGCGGGCTGACGCCGCTGCTCGCGACCTGGGTCGGTGCGGAGAAACCCTGGGACAGCTGTTACGGCCCCGTCCAGGAACTCGCCCACTCCGCCCGCCGGTTCGACGTCAGTCCCGCCCTGTTCACCTACGCCGGGCTGCGCCGCTCCCTCGCGCTGATCGAGGAACTCGGCGTGGCCGCCGTCCACGCCCACGATCTGGCCCTCGCCGACCGCTTCCGCGCCGGACTCGGCACGCTCGGCCACCAGGCCCTGCCCGCACCCGGCTCCGCGATCGTCTCCGTGCCCGGGCTCGGCCACCGGCAGCCCGAGTTGGGCCGGGCGGGCATCGAGGTGTCCAACCGCGCGGGCAACCTGCGCGCCTCCTTCCACCTCTACAACACGCCGGCCGACGTCGACCGCCTGCTGGACGTGCTTTCCGGCTGAACCCACTGGCGCGGGCCCGCCCGGGACGCTAGGAAAGTCACCGGGGGTGGTTTTCCCGGTGACGGAACCCGTACACGAGACGGACAAGTCGTCGTCCGCCGACGCCGGTCTGCACCGGCGGCTGGTGTACGGCGACGAGCGCGCGCTGGCCGAGGCGTACGCGGAGTACGGCGAGCTGGTGCGCCGGGTCGCCCTGCGCGTCACCCGCAGCCCGGCCGCCGCCGAGGACGTGGCACAGGAGGTCTTCGCCCACCTGTGGGGCAGGCCGTACGCCTACGACGCGCGCCGTGGCTCGCTGCGCACCTGGCTGTCCATGCTCGCCCACCGTCGGGCCGTGGACTGGGTGCGCCGTGAGGCGCGGCACCGCAAGGACGTCCGCGCCGACGACGACGTGCTGCACGCCATCCCGGAGCCCGGCCCCGGCCCGGACGAGACCGTCGTCGACCGCGAACGCTCTCTCCTGCTGCACACCGCCCTCGCCGAACTCCCCGAGCCCCAGCGGGAGGTGGTCCATCTCGCCTACTTCGCGGGCCGCACCTACCGGCAGGCCGCGGTGGAGCTGGGCATTCCGGAGGGCACCGCCAAGACCCGGCTGCGCACGGCGCTGCGCACCTTGGCCGAGACTTTGGCCGACCCGCCGGACCCGGCACTGGAAAGGGGCGCATGATGAAATGGGAAGGAGGCGTCCGGTGACCGCTGAACACGACGACGTACGGGACCTGCTGGCCGCCTGGGCCTTCGGTGCGCTCCCGCCCGACGAACGCAAGAAGATCCCACCCCACCTTGCGGACTGCGAGACCTGCGCGGCGGAGGCGGAACTGCTGCGGGAGACGGTACGGCTCCTCGACGGGGCGGCACCGGACGCACCGGAGCCGAACGGTGGCGTGACGTCCGGCACCTCCGTGCTGTCGGCCGCCCTCACCGCGCGCCGGCCCGCCGTGCCGCACGTCGCCGCGCATGCCGCTCCCTACGCCGCGGCCGTCTCCGGGCTGACCGCCCTTCTGGTCGAGGCCGAGGGGCGGTGGGGCACACCCGTCGTGCACGACTGGGACGTACAGGCCACTGTTGCCCACCTCCTCGCCGCCGACGAGCACCTGGCCCTGCTGCTCGGCCTGGACAGCCGGGTGCCGCCGTCCCGCACGGAGGGCGCGGACTGGGTGGCCGCCTGGAACCTGCGGACCGCCGATGTGATCGCCCACGAGCACGGACGCAGCCCGCGGGAGACCGTCGCCGCGTGGTCCGCGCAGGCGCATGCGCTGCTCGGCACGCCCGAGGCCCGCGATCCCGTGCTCGCGGCCCGCGCCGAGACGGTGATGGGCGCGCGGCTGCCGGTCGCCGACCACTTCGTCGTGCGCGCCTTCGAGACGTGGATCCACACCGACGACATCGGCCGCGCCCTGGGCCTGTCCGTGTCGCCACCGCCCGAGGAACACCTCTGGCAGCAGGTCCGCCTCGCCGTCCGTATCCTCGGCGCGGCCCTCGGACCCACCGAGCCGCCGGTCCTCCTCGCGGTGACCGGCGGCGACGAATGGGTCCTGGGCTCCGAGGACGAACCGGTGCGGGCCGAACTCGCCCTGGATCCGGTCGACTTCTGCCTGCTCGTCGGTGGCCGCTACTCGCCCCGCGAGGTGCCGCGGGGCGAATCCGGCGACGCCGGCGCCGTACGGAACGTACTGGAGCGCGCGGCGTCACTCGCGTGGCTGTAGCCGTTCTCACCTGACAGGCGTGAAGTCCCGCGCCCCGATGAACTCCGGCCGCCGCACCGGCGCCGCGAACGGTTCCACCGCCGCGTTCTCCACGCTGTTGAACACGATGAACACGTTGCTGCGCGGGAACGGCGTGATGTTGTCGCCGGAGCCGTGCATGCAGTTGCAGTCGAACCAGGTCGCCGAACCGGCCTTCCCGGTGAACAGCTTGATGCCGTACTCGTTCGCCATCGTCGTGAGCGCCTCGTCGGACGGCGTGCCCGCGTCCTGCATCTGCAGCGACTTCTTGTAGTTGTCCTCGGGCGTGGCTCCCGCGCACCCGAGGAACGTGCGGTGCGAGCCCGGCATGATCATGAGCCCGCCGTTGGTGTCGAAGTTCTCGGTCAGCGCGATCGACACCGACACGGCCCGCATGTTCGGCAGCCCGTCCTCGGCATGCCAGGTCTCGAAGTCCGAGTGCCAGTAGAAGCCGCTCGCCCCGAAACCCGGCTTGACGTTGATCCGGGACTGGTGGACATACACGTCCGAGCCGAGGATCTGCCGGGCCCGCCCGACGACCCGCTCGTCGCGCACCAGGTTCGCGAACACCTCGCTGATCCGGTGCACCTCGAAGACGGAGCGGATCTCCTTCGACTTCGGCTCGACGATGGAGCGTGCGTCGGCGCGGATCGCCGGATCGCCGACCAGCCGCTCCAACTCCTGCCGGTAGACGGCGACTTCGTCGTCCGCGATCAGCTGCTCGATGGCGAGGAAGCCGTCACGCTCGTACGTCTGGAGGTCCGCCGTCGGGATCGGGCCGGGGGTGTCCGGGGAGCCCCAGACGACCGGGTCCTTGCGCGGGACGGACACCTCGACGGGGCCGCGGCTGGGGTAGAGATCGGTGACAGTCACGGTGGTCACACTCCCTCGGGCTCGGTCAGCAGCGGATAGACGCCGTTCTCGTCGTGGTCCTCCCGCCCGGTCACGGGCGGGTTGAACACGCAGACGCAGCGGAAGTCCTCCTGGACGCGCAGTGTGTGCCGCTCGTGCCCGTCGAGGAGGTACATGGTCCCGGGAGTGATCGTGTACGTCTTCCCGGTCTCGTGGTCGGTGAGTTCGGCCGCCCCCTCCACGCAGACGACCGCCTCGATGTGGTTGGCGTACCACATCGACGTCTCCGTCCCGGCGTACAGGACGGTCTCGTGGAGGGAGAAGCCGACCCGCTCCTTGGCGAGGACGATGCGCTTGCTCTCCCAGGTGCCGGACGCCGACTTGATGTGCCGGTCGGTGCCTTCGATCTCCTTGAACGAACGGACGATCACGGTGGTGCACTTCCTCCTGGCTGGATGGATCAGATGGTTTCCCGGACGGCGCGGGCGACGATGCTCAGCCCCTCGTCCAGTTCGTCCGGGGTGATGGTGAGGGCGGGCAGCAGCTTGACGACCTCGCCCTCCGGGCCCGACGTCTCGATGAGCAGCCCGAGTTCGAAGGCGCGCCGCGCGATCCGCCCGGCCCGCGCCTTGTCGTGGAACTCCAGGCCCCACACGAGCCCCCGCCCCCGGTACTCCTTGACGTCGGCCAGGTTCTCCTCGGTGACGGCGATCAGCTCCTGCTCGACCTGCTCGCCGCGCGCCCGGGTCTGCTTCTCCATGGCGGAGCCGTCGGCCCAGTACGTCTCCAGGGCGGCGGTGGCCGTCACGAACGCGGGGTTGTTGCCGCGGAAGGTGCCGTTGTGCTCGCCCGGCTCCCAGATGTCCAGCTCGGGCTTGAACAGGCACAGCGACATGGGCAGTCCGTAGCCGCTGATGGACTTCGACACCGTGACGATGTCGGGCACGATCCCGGCCTCCTCGAAGGAGAAGAACGCGCCGGTACGGCCGCAGCCCATCTGGATGTCGTCGACGATCAGCAGCATGTCCTGGCGCTCGCACAGCTCGGCGAGTGCCCGCAGCCACTCCGGACGCGCGACGTTGATGCCGCCCTCGCCCTGCACGCTCTCCACGATCACGGCGGCCGGCTTGTTGAGCCCGGACCCCTGGTCCTCCAACAGCCGCTCGAACCACAGGAAGTCGGGGACCGTGCCGTCGAAGTAGTTGTCGAACGGCATCGGCGTGCCGTGCACCAGCGGAATCCCCGCACCGGCGCGCTTGAAGGCGTTGCCGGTCACGGCGAGGGAGCCCAGGGACATCCCGTGGAAGGCGTTGGTGAACGACACGATCGCCTCGCGCCCCTTCACCTTCCGCGCCAGCTTCAGCGCGGACTCCACGGCGTTCGTGCCGGTCGGCCCCGGGAACATGACCTTGTACGGCAGGTCGCGCGGCCTGAGCACCAGGTCCTGGAAGGCCCGCAGGAAGGACCGCTTGGCCGTGGTGGACATGTCGAGGCCGTGGGTGACCCCGTCGCGCAGCAGATAGTCCACCAACGCCCGTTTCAGGACGGGGTTGTTGTGGCCGTAGTTGAGTGAGCCGGCGCCGGCGAAGAAGTCGAGGTACCGGTGCCCGTCCTCGTCGTACATCACGCTGCCACGCGCGGTGTCGAAGACGGTGGGCCAGCCGCGGCAGTAGCTGCGCACCTCGGACTCCAGGGTTTCGAAGACGCTGAGGTCGGGCTGGGTGATGGTCACGGTGAATCGCTCCTCAGTGCGACTGGTGGGGGGTCAACGGGCCGATCCGGAACAGGACTTCGGGTTCGTGGGGGCCGTCCGGGAACAGGCCCGCGTCGAACAGCGTCTCGCGGCTGACGGATACGCCGTGGCGGGTGGCGTACGAGGTGAACAGGCGCTCGGACGCGGTGTTGTCGGGCGTGATGGTCGTCTCGACGTCGGTGATCCCGCGTTCGGCGCCGATCCGCGCGGTCAGTGCGTCGAGCAGGGCCGCCGCGACGCCGCGTCCGCGGTACGCCGCGTCGACCGCCACCTGCCAGACGAGCAGGGTGTGCGGCCGCTCGGGCCGCACGTACCCCGTGACGAAACCGACGGGCTCGCCGTCCGCCCCGCGCGCCACCGCCGACGTGCCGGCGAAGTCGCGGCACCACAGGAGATAGCTGTACGAGGAGTTCAGATCGAGGGTTCCGGAGTTTTTGGCGATGCGCCAGAGCGCGGCCCCGTCCGTCACCGCAGGGCGGTCGATGAGCAGGTCTGCTTGTGCGGCAGTCATGCGGACCGAATTTAGCGAGAGAAATTAAAAAATGCAGGGCGGGGCGGGCTGGGGCGGGTGAGCCACCCCCCTTCGCTGGGTGATATGCGAGGTTTGCACCAGGTCGAACAGGTACAAATTGGAATCGCTGTGCAGTGCGTCACACCGACGTAACCTGCTCGAAATTCCCTGTGTTTAGGTCGGGGGATACGGGGCAGAAGAACTCGGGAAAGCTATCGCCCAAAAGAATTCACGAATTACCTAGAATTCAGGCCCCGGTTGCCCCGTCGATGCGCTCCCGGAGAATGTCCGCGTGTCCGTTGTGCCGGGCGTATTCCTCGACCATGTGCAGCAGTACCCAGCGCAGGCTGACCTCGAGCCCCGCCATGGGCCCGTCGGGGATCACCCCCGTGTCGTCCAGCGACCGCCCGGCGCACAGCTCCTGCCCGCACGCGATCTCCCGCCGCCAGACGCCCAGCGCCTCGTCGAGCCCGCCATGGCCGAGGTGGAGGAGGAGACTTCGGAGCAGGGTTGGAAGGGCGACACGCCCCTTCATTAAGGTGCCGGTATGAGCGATCACGCGGTGCTGCGGGTGAAGGGGCGGATCCTCGTCGGTCCCGACGAGGTGCGCGACGAGGTGTGGATCGTCGGCGGGCGGGTCTCCTACGACCGTCCGGCCGGCGCCCGTGACGTACGGACCGTGGAGGGCTGGGCGCTGCCCGGTCTCGTCGACGCCCACTGTCACGTCGGCCTCGGTACCCACGGTCCGGTCGACGCGGACGTGGCGGAGAAGCAGGCGATGACCGACCGTGAGGCGGGCACGCTGCTGATCCGCGACGCGGGCGCGCCCACCGACACCCGCTGGATCGACGACCGCCCGGACCTGCCGAAGATCATCCGCGCGGGACGGCACATCGCGCGCACCCGCCGCTACATCCGTGACTTCGCCCATGAGATCGAGCCGGACGAACTCGTCGCGTACGTCGCCCAGGAGGCCCGGCGCGGTGACGGCTGGGTCAAGCTGGTCGGCGACTGGATCGACCGCGACCTGGGCGACCTCTCCGCCTGCTGGCCGCGCGAGGCCATCGACGCGGCCATCGCCGAGGCGCACCGCCTGGGCGCCCGTGTTACCGCGCACTGCTTCGCCGAAAGCTCGCTCCGTGACCTGGTCGAGGCGGGCATCGACTGCATCGAGCACGCCACCGGCCTCACCGACGAACTGATCCCGCTCTTCGCCGAACGCGGCGTCGCGATCGTCCCGACCCTCGTCAACATCGCCACTTTTCCGCAGCTCGCGGCGGGCGGCGACACCAGGTTCCCGCGCTGGTCCGCCCATATGCGGCGCCTGTACGAGCGGCGCTACGACACCGTGCGTGGCGCCTACGACGCCGGAATCCCGGTGTACGTCGGCACCGACGCCGGCGGTTCGCTGGCGCACGGGCTCGTCGGCGCCGAGGTCGCCGAACTGGTCGCCGCCGGGATTCCGCCGGTCGACGCGGTGTCGGCGGGCAGTTGGGGCGCGCGGGCGTGGCTCGGGCGGCCGGGGTTGGAAGAGGGCGCGCCGGCCGACCTGGTGGTGTACGACGAGGATCCGCGGGCGGACGTACGGGTGCTGGTGGCGCCGCGACGGGTGGTGCTGAACGGGCAGGTCGTCGAGTGAACGTGCAGGTTTGGAACGCCCGTACCCAGTGATTCGAATAAAAGGACGGAAAGTCCACGATTGAGTGAAGTAACTCAGAAGATCTGACTGATCACCGTCGGCACGCGATCCTTCTCGGGTCCCGAGCACGTTTCTTCTGGGGGTCCCACCACCTTGAACAGCAACAACTTCCGTATGCCCGCACGCCGTCTCGCGACCATCGCGACGGCCACGGCCCTGGCCGCCGGTCCCGCGGCCCTGGCCGGCGCGCACGCCGCGCACGCGACCGCTGACCACGGTCGCGCGAGCGCCGTGGTCCTGCGCACCGGACTCGACGTGTCCCTGCTCAACAAGACCGTGAACGTCCCGCTCGCGGTCTCCCTCAACGAGGTCCAGGCACCGCAGAGCGCCGAGAAGACCGCGCTGACCGCCCGGCTCGACGGGGTGGACGGCGGCAAACCGTTCACCGTCCTCGGCGCGGACGTCGCCTCGGCGAAGGCCACGGTGACCGCCGACCGGGCCGAGGGCTCCGTCCGCCTGGCCCACGCCAAACTCCACGTCCCCGGCCTGCCCCTCCTCTCCCTGGTCGAGCTCGACACGGTCACCTCGAAGGCGACGTGCGAGGCGGGCAAACAACCCACCGCCGCCGCGAACGTCCTCGGCGCGGTGACGGTGCTCGGCAAGCGCGTGACGCTGACGCCCGGCGGTCCCACGAACGTGCGGGTACCCGGCGTCGGCGAGGTCCGCCTGGACCTGTCCAGGACCGAGACCACGTCCCGCACGGCAGCAGCCACGGCCCTCGAACTCACGGTCTCCGTCAACCCGTTGAAGCTCAACGTGGCGGACGTCGAGGGGACGGTGACACTGGCGAAGTCGACGTGCGAAACCCCGCCGACACCGGCCGAGCCTTCGGCCCCTGCCGCCACCCCGGGTTCGGACGTGAAGCCCCAGGGCGCCCCCGCGAAGGCTGACCTGGCGGAAACGGGCGGCAACTCGACGACGCCGTACATCGCGGGCGGCGCGCTGGCGCTGGTCGTGGTGGGCGGGGGAGCGCTGGTGGTGGCGCGCCGGAAGAACTGAGGGCGACCCGTCAACCGACCCGGTCAGGTGGCAGTACCCGTCGCAGAGCGCGCAGGAACCCGTCCGACGTGGCCCTGTCCCGTACTGCCACCCTGACCCACTCCCCGTCCAGCCCCGGAAACGTGTCCCCGCGCCGGACGGCGTAGCCGAGGTCGCGCAGGCGGCGTCGTACGGCCGCGCCGTCCGGTACCCGGGCCAGCACGAAGGGTCCGGCGGCCGGTCCCACCACCCGCACGCCCAGCGGGGCGAACTCCTCGAGTCCCGCGACCAGACGATCCCGGTCGGCCGTGATGCGGTGCGCCGCGTGTGCCGCCTCCGCGAGGGCGTCCCGGTCCATGCACTCCCGCGCCGCGGTCAGCGCCGGCGTGGACACCGGCCACAGCGGCTGCGCCCGAGACAGCTCCGCGACCGTTTCCGGCGCCGCCAGCAGGTACCCGATCCGCAGCCCGGCCAGCCCCCACGTCTTGGTCAGGCTGCGCAGGACCACGAGCCCGGGTACGTCCGTCCGCCCGGCCAGCGTCTCCCGCTCACCCGGCACCGCGTCCATGAACGCCTCGTCGACCACCAACGTCCGCCCCGGCCGGGCGAGTCGGGCGATGGCCGGGGCCGGGTGGAGTACCGACGTGGGGTTCGTCGGGTTTCCGATCACCACCAGGTCGGCACCGTCGGGAACGGCCGCCGGGTCGAGACGGAAGCCGTCCTCCTCCCGCAGCAGCACCCGGTCCACCGAGTGCCCCGCGTCCCGCAGCGCCGCCTCGGGCTCCGTGAACTGCGGGTGCACGACGACCGGCCGACGTACCTTCAGGGCGCGCGCCAGCAGCACGAACGCCTCGGCCGCACCCGCCGTCAGCAGCACCCGTTCCACCGGAACCCCGTGCCGCGCGGCCACCGTCGCTCGCGCGTCCCGCCCGTCCGGGTAGGCCGCGAGGCCGGTCAGCGACTCGGCGATCCGTTCCCGCAGCCACTTCGGAGGCGTGCCGGCCCGGACGTTGACCGCCAGGTCGACCAACTTCGCTCCGTCGTCCCGCACTTCGGCGTCACCGTGATGTCTCAGGTCGTGGCCGCCCTCAGCGCCCTCAGTGTGCATGCGCGTGTCCGCCGTGCTGGTGCCCGTGCCCGTGGTGGTGGCCGTCGTCGTTCGGGTGGAAGTGCGGCTGCTGCGGCAGCCCCACCTTGTCCTCGAAGCCCGGCAGCGCGACGCGGTACACGCACGAGTCGCAGTTCATCCGCAGATCGCCCCCGACGGCCTCCGCGTACCGCTCCATCACCAGGTCGAGCAGCTCCGGCTCCGGCCCGATCACGTCGGCCGACCGCACCTCGACCTCCGGGTGCGCGGCCGCCCAACCCTCGGTCTGCTGCCGCACCCGCTCCGGGAGGACGCCGGTGAACAGGAAGTACGGCAGCACGACGATCCGCCGGGCGCCCAGCCGCACGCACCGGTCCAGACCGCTCGGCACGTCCGGCGCCGCCAGCGACACGAACGCGGTCTCCACGCCCGCGTACCCGCGCCCCTCCCACAGCAGCCGGGCCGCCTTGAACACCTCGGCGTTGGCGTCGGGGTCGGTCGAACCCCGGCCGACCAGCAGCACGGTCACGTCGCCCCGGTCGTACGGACTCCGCACGGTGCCACCGAGCGCCTCGTCGAGCCGCCGCTCCAGCACGCTCAGCAGGGCGGGGTGCGGGCCCAGCGGACGGCCGTAGGTGTACGAGATCCCCGGGTGCCGTTCCCGTTCGCGGGCCAGCGCCGCCGGGATGTCGCCCTTGGCGTGCCCGGCGGACACCAGCATCAGCGGTACGGCCGCGAACCGCCGTACCCCCTGCTCCACCAGCTCGGTCACGGCGTCGCCGAGCGGCGGCCGGGACAGCTCGATGAAGCCGCCCGCGACGGGCAGGTCGGGGTGGCGGCGCCCCAACTCCCGTACGAAGTCGCGGAACGCCTCGGCTCCGGCCTCGTCCCGGGTGCCATGGCCGGCGATGAGCAGGGCGGGCGGCGGGGTCGTCACGGTTTCTCCTCTGCGGAAACGGGGTGGTACAGCAGGGCGTTGAGCGCGGCGGCGGCGACCGCCGAACCGCCCTTCTCGGACACGTTGCTGACGGCGGGCAGCCCGCTCTCGCGCAACGCGGCCTTGGACTCGGCCGCGCCGACGAAACCGACGGGCAGTCCGATGACGAGCGCCGGATCGGCATCCAGCTTCAGCAGCTCCTCCAGGGCGGTCGGCGCACAGCCGATCACCCACAGGGCGCCGGTGCCGACCTGCTCGTAGGCGAGCCGTACGGCGTGTGCCGAACGGGTCATCCCCGGCCCCGACTTGGCGTCCTTGAGCCGGCACACGGTGTCGCGACGGGTGATCCCGGCGGCGACCATCTCGACGTCCACGACGACGGGCGCCCCGGCGTGCAGCGCGGTGTGCGCCCGCACCAGGTCTCTCTCGTCCAGGACGAGGTCGCCCGCGTACTCCAGGTCGGCGGCGGAGTGGATGACCCGCTCCACCACGGCCCGGGTCAGCGGCGGGAAGTGCGAGGTGTCCAGGCGGGCGCGCAGCCGCCGGAAGGACTCCTGCTCGATGGGGTGCACCACACGGTTCACCGATCGCCCTCCTGCCAGCGGTATCCGCGCGGCGTCACCATGCGCCCCGCGATGTTCCGGGTCGCCGTGTTGCCCACCGTCACGACCGTCATCATGTCGACCGTCGCCGGGTCGAGCGCGGCCAGGGTCGTCAGCCGGCTCGACTCGTCCGGCCGCGAGGCGTTGCGTACGACCCCGACGGGCGTCGTCGGCTCCCGGTGCTCCGCGAGGATCGCCAGGGCCTTCGGCAACTGCCAGTCACGGCCGCGCGAACGGGGGTTGTAGAACGTGACCACGAGGTCCGCCTCGGCCGCCGCTCGCACCCGATGCTGGATGATCTCCCACGGAGTGTGCAGGTCGGAGAGGCTGATCGACACATGGTCGTGCCCGAGCGGCGCGCCCAGGATCGCCCCGGCCGCGAGCGCCGCCGTCACCCCCGGCACCCCGACCACGTCGATGTCGTCGGACGCCTCGGCGAGCGCCGGCGAGGCCATGGCGTACACGCCCGCGTCCCCGCTGCCGATCAGCGCGACCGCGTGACCCGCGCGGGCCTCGGCGACCGCCGTCCGGGCCCGCTCCTCCTCGGCGCCCAGTCCGGACTCCAGGATGCGGGTGCCGGGCCGCAGCAGATCGCGGATCTGGTCGACGTACTGGTCCAGGCCGACGAGCACGGAGGCCCGCCGCAGCTCCGCCCGCGCGCGCGGGGTGAGCAGATCGCGGGCGCCGGGTCCGAGCCCGACCACCGCGAGCCGCCCGCGCCCGGACCGCCGTACGACGGCACAGGTCGCCATCGCCGGACGCGCCCCCGACTTCCGCTTGGGCACGAGGAGTTCACCTCCGCCCACCAGCGCCGCGGCCTCGGCCACGGACGGCGTGCCGACCGCGGCGAGCGGCGCCACGGAGGGATTCGGCACCTCGACCCCCGCCAACTCCTCGGCGGAGTACGTCACCAGCGGCACCCCCAGCCGCTCGGCGGCACCCACGATGCCGGGCTCCGCCGACTTGGCGTCCACGGTGGCCAGTTCGGCGACGGACCGCACCGAAAGACCGGCGTCCCGCAGTGCGTCCTCGACCAGCCCGAGCACCTCGTCCACCGGCGCACCCTTGGACGAGCCGACGCCGACGACCAGGGACGGCGGACGCAACAGCACCTCGCGGTCGCCGGGTGCTATGTCCCGATCGGTCAGCCTGATCGTGTACGACCCCTGCGGCGCCGTCGGTAGCGGCGGCAGCGGCCACGGCAACTCGGTCTCCAGAGCGACGGGTTCGCCGTCCAGCAGGGCCCGCGAGACGGTCGCGACGGCACCCTCGAAGGGGAACCCGAGCGTGTCGAGTCCCGGCAGCCCCACGGAGTCGGTCGCCGTCGTCACCACGGGCTCGGCACCGAGCAACCCGCCCACTTCACGGGCGAGTTCATTGGCCCCGCCGCCGTGCCCGCCGACCAGCGACACGGCGAACCGCCCGCCCTCGTCGACGCACACCACGCCCGGGTCGGCCGCCTTGTCGCCGAGCAGCGGCGCGACCAGCCGGACGACCGCGCCGGTCGCCAGGAAGCACACGAGCTGCTCGCACTCGGCGAACGCCCGCCGTACGGCGTCCCCGACGGGACCCTCGTACACCCGCGTCCGCTCCGGCCATGCGGCCGCAAGCCGGTCCCGCGCCGCCGCCCCCGCCGCGGTGGCGGAAATCAGGCCGATCACTCAACTACTCCTTCGGTACGGACCTGAGGCCTCACGCCCCACAGCAGAAAGACCGGATTGGTGGCCGCGAGCCGGGTCACGTCCCCCGGCAGCGGGGCGAGCCGCGACGACTGCAGCAGCACCCCGTCGCAGGTCAACCCGGCACCGATGAGCGCGGCACGGGCCGCGGGCACCCGGTCGAGGGCGGCCAGGGCGACCACGACCGCGCGCCGGGCGCGCCGCGCGCACGCGGTGACGACAGCGGGGAGTTCGTGCCCCCCGCCGCCGACGAACACCGCGTCGGGATCGTCGAGGCCGGACAGCACGGTCGGCGCCGCCCCGTGCACCACATGCACGTCGATGCCGTGCCCGGCGGCGTTGGCGCGGATCCGCTCGACCCCGTCGGCCGTCTTCTCGACGGCGACGACAGCGGCGCCGAGCCGCGCGCACTCCACGGCCACGGACCCGGAGCCCGCACCGACGTCCCACACCAGGTCGCCGGGCCGGGGCCCGAGCCGGGCGAGGGCCAGCGCCCGCACCTCGAACTTGGTGATCATCGAGTCGCGGTGCGTGAACTCGGCCTCGTCCAAGGCCCATCCGGCGGGCTGCTCACGCCCTCCCGCCAGCGTCTTTACGGCGCCCAGCGTCCGGGTCTCGTCGAGACACAGCACCACGCTCACCGCTGTACCCCAATCCCGGATCGCGGCCTCGGCGGGTGTGACGCGTTCGACGCGCTCGCGCGAGGGATCGCCCAGCGCGCTCGCCACGACGAGCACCCGGTTCGCCGGGACGGCGGCCCCCAGCTCGGCGGGACCAGCACCCGGCCCGGTCAGCACGGCGACCTTGGGATGCGCCCGGCACGCGTTGACCGCCGTCCGCAGATCCCGCCCGTGCGCGCTCACGACCACGGCGTCGTCCCACGGCAGCCCCAGCCGCGCGAAGGCAGTGGCGACGGACGAGACACCGGGCCGTACGTCGAGCAGCGCGGGCCCGAAACGCTCCGCCAGCGCCCGCACGATCCCGAAGAACCCGGGATCCCCGGAGGCCAGCACGACGACCTTCCCCTCCTTGCCGACGTACTCCTCGATCGCGTCGAGGGCGGGCGGCAGCGGCCCGAGGACGATCCGCTCGGCCGTCTCCGGCAGCCGTACGGCGTCCAGATGCCGACGCCCGCCCACGACCAGCTCGGCCGCGGCCAGCACCTCGGGTGGGACCGGCGCCCCTGTGCCCGCCCCGACGACGGTGATCATGTGCTCGCCCCCCGCTCACGCAGCGCCCTGCGCGCCTCCGGGTCCGCCTTGCGGAAGCCGTGGAAGTGGCCGGGGTGGTAAAGGTGCGAGCGGGTGCCGTGCGCGTCGAGCGCCGGGCCGACCAGGAAGAGCGTGTGCTTCCAGAGCTTGTGCTCCTTGACGGTCTCCTCCAGCGTCTCGATGGTGCAGCGCACCACCAGCTCCTCCGGCCAGGTCGCCTGGTAGGCGACGACGACCGGCGTACTGGTCGGATAGCCGCCCTCCAGCAGCTCCCGCACCAGCTGGCCGCTGCGGGCCGCCGACAGGAAGATCGCCATGGTCGTGCCGTGGCGGGCGAACTCACGCACCTCCTCACCGGGCGGCATCGGCGTCTTGCCGCCGCCGAGCCGGGTGAGGACGACGGACTGCGCGACCTCGGGGATGGTCAGCTCCCGCCGGGCGAGCGCGGCGACGGCGGAGAAGGCGGAGACGCCGGGCACGACCTCCGTCTCGATGCCGAGCTCCGCACACCGGTCGAGCTGCTCCTGCGTGCCGCCCCACAGCGCGGGGTCGCCGGAGTGGATGCGCGCCACCTTCAGATCCTGGGTACGGGCCCGCTCGTACACGGCCACGACGTCTTCGAGCGACATGGCCGCCGAGTCGAGGATCTCTGCGCCCTCGCGCGCGTGCTGGAGCACCTCCTCCTGGACCAGGCTGGCCGCCCAGATCACGACGTCGGCCCCCGCGATCGCGCGTGCGGCGCGGAACGTCAGCAGGTCGGCGGCGCCCGGGCCGGCACCGACGAAGGTCACCTTGCCGGTGGGGGCAACGGCCATGGGGAGAGATCCTCTCGTACGAAATATCATGGTGTGTAGGGATTCAGGCATGGCCGGATGTGCGCGAACGGGGTCCGATCGGATAGCAAGGGCGCATGGCGGTGTTCGTCGCGCTCGGCGCGTTCCTGATGACGTTGGCCGGCGGCTGGACGGCACAGCGCGTGACCGACCGCCGCCACCTGGTCCTGGGCCTGGCCGGCGGCCTGATGCTGGGCGTGGTCGGCCTCGACCTGCTCCCGGAGGCCCTTCGGGCGGCGGGCCGCGAGGTGTTCGGCGTACCGGCGGCCCTGCTGCTGTTCGTGGCCGGTTTCCTGCTGGCGCACCTGGTGGAACGCCTGCTGGCCGCCCGCCAGGCCGCGCACGGCGGCGACGAACACAATCACCGGGCACCCGAGGTGGGGCTCACGGCGGCAGCCGCGATGGTCGGCCACAGTGCCATGGACGGCGTGGCGATCGGCGCGGCCTTCCAGGTGGGCGGTGGCATGGGCACCGCGGTCGCACTCGCCGTGATCGCCCACGACTTCGCGGACGGCTTCAACACGTTCACCATCACGAGCCTGTACGGCAACGCCCGCCGCAAGGCCATCGCGATGCTCGTCGCCGACGCCTGCGCCCCGGTGGCGGGCGCGCTGTCGACGGCGTTCTTCACCATCCCGGAGCAGGTGCTCGGCGGCTATCTCGGCCTCTTCGGCGGCGTGCTGCTCTATCTCGCCGCGGCCGAGATCCTGCCCGAGGCCCACCACGAACACCCCGCTCCGGTGACCCTGCTGTGCACGGTCGCCGGAGCGGCGTTCATCTGGCTGGTGGTGGGCCTGTCCGGCGCCGGCTGAGGCACTCACAGCTTGCCGCCCCGGCCGCCCTCGCGCGGCGCGGGCGCGATGAGGGTGGAGAGGTACGGCAGCGGAGCCCCGTCGAGCTCGGCCGCCGGCCGGATGGACTCACCGGCCAGCCCGAGCGCAGACCCCCACACCGCGTCCTCGATCCGCCCGGTCTCCCGCAGCGCCTCGGCGACCTCGCCGGCCTGGCGGCCGAATTTGTACGCCACGACCGTCCCGGGCCCGTTCAGCGCTTCCTTGAGCACGGCCGCCCCGGCGGTCACCGGCACCAGCGTGAGCGGCTCGGTCCCCTCGGTCAGCACGGCTCCCGAGCGCGCCGCCAGGTCCTGCATGGCGGTGATCCCGGGCACGGTCTCCACCATGACCCCCGGCACCAGCTCCGCGATGGTCTGGGCGAGATAGGTGAAGGTGGAGTACACGTTCGGGTCGCCGATGGTCGCGAACGCCACGGAGCGGTGCTGTTCGAGCAACTCGGCGACGCGCTCCCCGGCCGCGTCCCAGGCCGCCTCCCGGCGCGCCCGGTCCGTCCGCTCGTTGAGCGCGAACACGACCCGGACGACCTTCTCCCCGGGCACATAGTGCAGCACGGTCGCCTCGGCACGCCCGCGCTCACCCGTGTCCATCACGGGTACGACGACGACATCGGCGGCACGCAGGGCGTTGACCCCCTTGACGGTCACCAGCTCTGGGTCACCCGGCCCGACCCCGACTCCGATCAGCCTGCTGCTCATGACGTCCGGCACCTCTCCACGAACCGACGGGCCACACCGGGCTCGGACGCCCAGTGCGTGTGCAGATAACTCGCGTGCACGCCCTGTTGCACGAAACCTTCGACCCGCCGTACCGGAGCACGGACGCCCCAGGCGGGAGCCGCCCCCGAGCCGGGCTCGACGACCGTCCGGTGGAACTCGTGCCCCCGCATCCGGGTCCCCGCGACGGCGAGTGAACTGTCCCCGACGGCCACGGCGTCCCGGTACCCGAGAGTCAGCCGCTCATTCATCCGGGCAGTGGCATCCAGCACCCCGCACATCGGCCGACCGTCCAACTCCCGGCACAGATAGAGCAGTCCGGCACATTCGGCGGCGACGGGAGCACCGGTATCCGCGAGGGCGGCGACGGCTTTGCGGAGCGGTTCGTTGGCGGACAGCTCGGCGGCGTACACCTCGGGGAAACCGCCGCCGATGACCAAGCCGACTGTGTTGTCGGGGAGTTGCTCGTCACGGAGGGGATCGAAGACCACGACCTCCGCACCGGCGGCGACGAGCAGCTCGGAGTGTTCGGCATAGGAGAAGGTGAAGGCGGGACCACCGGCAACGGCGACCACCAGCCTGACCGGCGTTTGAGGACGAGGCCGTTCAGGCCGGAAGCGGGGGTCTGGGGGCGCAGCCCCCACGGTCGGGACGGTGAGGGGCGGAGGGGGCGAAGAAGCCAGGACCTCAGCCGCGTCCCAGGCCGCACCCGACAACGCTCCAGTGCCACGCGCCAACTGCAACAGCGCTTCGAGATCACACCCTTGCTCGACCTGCGCGGCCATCGCCGCAACGGCCTCCACGGCCTCGGTCCGCCGCTCGGCGACCGGCACCAACCCCAGATGCCGCGACGGCGTCTCCACCGGGGCGGCCCGCCGCAACACCCCCAACACCGGCACCCCGACGGAGTCCAACGCCTCCCGCAGCAACTCCTCATGCCGATCCGACGCGACCTTGTTCAGGATCACGCCCCCGACCCGCACCCCGGGATCCCAGGACACGAACCCGTGCACCAGTGCCGCCACCGACCGCGACTGCGACGACGCGTCGACGACGAGCACCACCGGCGCCCGGAGCACCTTTGCCACCTGCGCGGTGGATGCCAGTTCACCCTCCCCGGCGGCCCCGTCGTACAGCCCCATCACCCCCTCGACGACGGCGATGTCGCACCCGCGTGCCCCATGAAGGAACAGCGGCGCGATCAACTCCGGCCCGCACAGGTACGCGTCGAGGTTGCGCCCCACCCGCCCGGTCGCGAGGGCGTGGTACCCGGGATCGATGTAGTCCGGCCCGACCTTGTGCGGGGACACGGCGAGCCCCCGCCCCGCCAGCGCGGCCATCAGCCCGGTGGCGACGGTGGTCTTGCCGGTGCCGGAGGACGGCGCGGCGATGACCAGCCGGGGCACGGACGACGACATCACCACTCGATGCCCCTCTGGCCCTTCTGGCCCACGTCCATGGGGTGCTTGACCTTGGACATGTCGGTGACCAGGTCCGCGAGGTCGACGAGTTCGTCCGGCGCGTTCCGCCCGGTGATCACCACGTGCTGGGTGCCCGGCCGGTCGCGCAGCACGGCCACGACCTCGTCGGTGTCGACCCAGCCCCAGTGCATCGGGTACGCGAACTCGTCGAGCACGTACAGCTTGTACGTCTCGGCGGCCAGGTCACGCTTGACCTGCTCCCAGCCCTCCCGAGCCTTCTCCTCGTTGTCCAGCTGCGCGTCCCGCTGGACCCAGCTCCAGCCCTCGCCCATCTTGTGCCAGTCGACGGTGCCGCCCTCACCGGACGCCCCGAGCACCCGCAGCGCGTTCTCCTCGCCGACCTTCCACTTCGCCGACTTGACGAACTGGAACACCCCGATCGCCCACCCCTGGTTCCAGGCGCGCAGCGCGAGCCCGAACGCGGCGGTGGACTTGCCCTTCCCGATGCCCGTGTGCACGACGACGAGCGGCCGGTTGCGCCGCTGCCGCGTCGTCAGTCCGTCGTCGGGTACGGCATTCGGCTGCCCCTTCGGCATTACGCGGCCCTCCTGTTGCCCTGAACGTCCCTGACCAGACCGGCGATCGAGTCGGCCCGCAACTCGTCCAACGTCACCGCCGCACCACCCAGTTCACCCGCGAGTTGCCCGGCCAGCCCCAACCGCACCGGCCCCGACTCGCAGTCCACGACCACGGAGGCGACACCCTCCGCCGCGAACAGCCGAGCCGCCCGTCCGGCCAGCGCGACCGGTTCCGGGCCCCCGGTGGCCCTCCCGTCGGTCACCACGACCACCAGCGCGCGCCGCGCCGGGTCCCGGAGCCGCTCGATCCGCAGCACGTCGTGCGCCTTGAGTAGCCCGGCCGCGAGCGGCGTACGCCCGCCCGTCGGCAGCGACTCCAGACGGGCAGCCGCGGCGTCCACCGACGAGGTCGGCGGCAGCGCGACATCGGCGGCCGACCCCCGGAAGGTCACCAGCCCCACCTTGTCCCGCCGCTGGTAGGCGTCGAGCAGCAGGGACAGCACGGCCCCTTTCACGGCACTCATCCGCTGCCGCGCTGCCATCGACCCCGAGGCGTCGACGACGAACAGCACGAGGTTGCCCTCACGCCCCTCACGCGTCGCCTGCCGCAGATCGTCCCGGCGCACGACAAGGCCGGGCCCGGACCGCCCCCGTGCCCGCTGATGCGGCGCGGCCGCCCAAACGGTGGCCGCCAAGTGCAGCTTGGTCAGGGCCCCCTGGGGCCGACGCGCCCCGGTGGTCCGCCCGTGCTCGGTCCGCGCCCGTGAACGCCGCCCGGCGGCGCCCTCACCGATGCCGGGCACGCTCAGCACCTTGGTGCGGAAGGGCTCGGACGCCCGTACGGCGGACTGCTCACCGGCGCCGGAGGCCTGCGGCTCGCCACTTTCACCGGCCTCGGGCCGAGCGCCGGAGTCACCACCCTGCGGCCCGGCATCGGGGGCGGGCTGCCCGCCGCCACCAGGACCGTCCGGATCCGGATCCTCGTCACCCTGTCCTTCGCTGAACTCCTCCAGGGTCTCGTCCAGCTTGTCCTCGTCGAGTCCCGGCGCGTCGAACGGGTTGCGCCGGCGCCGGTGAGGAAGCGCGAGCAGCGCCGCCTGCCGTACGTCCTCGGCGAGCACATCGGTCCGACTGGCCCAGGCCGCCAGCGCGGTCGCCGTGCGCGCCATCACGATGTCGGCGCGCATGCCGTCCACCTCGAACGCGGCGCAGGTCGCCGCGATCTGCCTGAGCGCCGCGTCGCCCAGCCGCACCGACGGCAACAACTCCCGTGCCGCGAAGATCCGTTGCCGTACGGCGGTCTCCTCGTCGGCCCACCGCGTGGCGAAGCCGTCGGGATCGTCGTCGTACGCGAGCCGCCGCCGTACTACCTCCACGCGCTGGTCCGGTTCCCGCGAGGCCGCGACCTCCACGGTCAGCCCGAAACGATCGAGGAGTTGGGGCCGCAGCTCACCCTCTTCGGGGTTCATGGTGCCGACGAGCAGGAAGCGGGCGGCGTGCCGTACCGACACACCCTCGCGCTCGACGTACGAGGCGCCCATCGCGGCGGCGTCCAGGAGCAGGTCGACGAGGTGGTCGTGGAGGAGGTTCACCTCGTCGACGTACAGGATCCCGCGGTGCGCGTCGGCCAGCAGTCCGGGTTCGAAGGCCTTCACGCCCTCCGCGAGCGCCCGTTCGATGTCGAGGGCGCCGACCAGCCGGTCCTCGGAGGCACCGACGGGCAGTTCGACCATCCGCGCGGGACGGGACTCGAAGGCGCCCGGGGCGTGGGGCCCGTCCGGGCACGCCGGATCGGGCGCTCCGGGGTCGCAGGAGAACCGGCAGCCGGAGACGACGTCCACCTCCGGCAACAACGCCGAAAGGGCGCGCACGGCCGTCGACTTGGCGGTGCCCTTCTCGCCGCGCACCAGTACACCGCCGACTGCCGGGGACACGGCGTTCAGCAGCAGCGCGAGCCGCAGATCGTCCTGGCCGACGACGGCCGTGAACGGAAACGGGGTACTCACTTCTCGTCACCCTCCAAGTCGCCCTCCAGCTCCAGGTAAGTGGCCCGCAGCCGCTCCAGGGTGTCCGCGTCCGGCTCGGCCCACAGCCCGCGGTCGGCGGCTTCCATGAGCCGCTCCGTGATCCCGCGCAGGGCCCAGGGGTTGGACTTCTTCATGAAGTCCCGGTTCTCGGCGTCGAAGACGTACTCCGCGCTGAGCTTCTCGTACATCCAGTCGTCGACCACGCCCGCCGTCGCGTCGTAGCCGAAGAGGTAGTCCACGGTCGCCGCCATCTCGAAGGCGCCCTTGTACCCGTGCCGGCGCATCGCCGCCATCCAGCGTGGGTTGACCACGCGGGCGCGGAAGACCCGGTGCGTCTCCTCGCCCAGCGTGCGGGTCTTCACCTGGTCCGGTACGGCGGAGTCGCCGACGTACGCCTCGGGGGAGGCGCCGGTGAGATGCCGGACCATCGCCACCATGCCGCCGTGGTACTGGAAGTAGTCGTCGGCGTCGACGAGGTCGTGCTCGCGGGTGTCGACGTTCTTCGCCGCCACCGCGATCCGCTTGAACGCCGTCTCCATGTCCCCGCGCGCCGCCCGCCCGTCGAGCCCGCGTCCGTAGGCGTAGCCGCCCCACACCGCGTACACCTCGGCGAGGTCGGCGTCCGAGCGCCAGTTGCGGGCGTCGATCAGCGGCAGCAGACCGGCTCCGTACGCGCCCGGCTTCGACCCGAAGATACGTGCCGTCGCCCGCCGCCGATCCCCGTGCTCCGCGGTGTCGTCCTCCACATGCGCCCGCACGTGGTTGGCCTCCGCGGGCTCGTCCAGCTCGGCCACCGCTCGCACCGCGTCGTCGATCAGCCCGACCACGTGCGGGAACGCGTCCCGGAAGAAACCGGAGATGCGGACCGTGACGTCGATGCGCGGGCGGCCGAGTTCGGTGAGCGGCACGATCTCGAAACCGGTTACCCGGCGCGAGGCGTCGTCCCAGACCGGCCGGCAGCCCAGCAGCGCCAGGATCTCGGCGATGTCGTCGCCCTGGGTGCGCATGGCCGAGGTGCCCCACACCGTCAGACCGACGGACTTCGGATACGCGCCGGTGTCCTGCAGATACCGCTGTACGAGGGAGTCGGCGAGCGACTGGCCGACCTCCCAACTCAGTCGGGAGGGAATGGCCTTGGGGTCGACGGAGTAGAAGTTCCGGCCGGTCGGCAGCACGTTGACCAGACCGCGGGTGGGGGAGCCGGACGGGCCGGCGGGAACGTACCCGCCGTCAAGCGCCTTGAGGATGTGGCCGATCTCGTCCGTGGTGCGGGCGAGGCGGGGCACGACCTCATTGCAGGCGAACTCCAACACCGCGACAGCATCAGGGAGTTCGAAGCCGAGAACGTCACCGACGAGGGCCGGGACGGTGGTGACGTCCCAGCCGCGCCCCTCCATCCCCTCCGCGAACCGCCGGCACAGCTGCTCCAGCAGGTCGATCGCGTCGGCGGCCGTACGGGACGGGCCCTCGACCAGATCCGTCAGCTCGACCGGCACCTTCACGGGCGCGCCCGGCTCGGCCAGCAACTCCTTCTCGACCAGCCCGAAATAAGCCGCCAGAGAGGCCCTGAGCCCCGGCAGCGCGTTCGCCTGCCCGCCCCACACCTGCGAGGAGCGCAGCACGGCCAGGACCAGATTGACCCGCGGCTCGCCGACCGGCCCGCCGCCCAGGATGTGCAGACCGTCCCTGATCTGCACGTCCTTGATCTCGCAGAGATAGCCGTCGATGTGCATGACGAACTCGTCGAAGTCGCCGTCCTCCGGCTGCTCGGCCACCTGCAGGTCGTGGTGCAGCTCGGCCGCCTTCACCAGCGTCCAGATCTGCGCGCGGACGGCCGGTGCCTTCGCCGGGTCCAGGTCGGACACGAGCGCGTACTCGTCGAGCAGTTGCTCCAGCTTGGCCAGGTCGCCGTAGGTGTCGGCACGGGCCATCGGCGGCACCAGATGGTCGACGACCGTGGCGTGCCCGCGGCGCTTGGCTTGGGTGCCCTCGCCCGGGTCGTTGACGATGAACGGGTAGATCAGGGGGAGATCGCCGAGCACGGCGTCCGGCGCGCACCCGCGGCCGAGCCCGAGGCCCTTGCCCGGCAGCCACTCCATCGTGCCGTGCTTGCCCATGTGGACGACCGCGTCGGCGCCGAAACTGTTCTCCAGCCAGCGGTACGCCGCCAGGTAGTGGTGCGACGGCGGCATGTCGGGGTCGTGGTAGATCGCGATCGGGTTCTCGCCGAAGCCGCGCGGCGGCTGGATCATCACCACCACGTTCCCGAACCGGAGAGACGCGAGCACGATGTCGTCACCGTCCACGTACAGTCCGCCCGGCGGCTCGCCCCACGCCTCCAGCATCGCGGCCCGCAGCTCCGGGTCGAGCTTGTCGAACCACGCCCGGTAATCGGCCAGCGGCACGCGCGCGGGCGCGGCGGCCAGCTGCTCCTCCGTGAGCCACTCGACATCATGGCCACCGGCTGCGATGAGCCGGTGGATCAACTCGTCACCGCCCGCGGGGTATTCGGTCAGCGAGTAGTCGGCGTTCCGCAGCGCGTCCAGCACCCGTACGGCGGAAGCGGGGGTGTCGAGGCCCACCGCGTTGCCGACCCGCGAGTGCTTGGTCGGGTAGGCGGTGAAGACGAGCGCGACCTTTTTGTCGGCGTTCGCCTTGTGCCTCAACTCCGCGTGTCGTACAGCGATCCCGGCCACGCGTCCGGCCCGCTCGGGGTCGGCGACGTACACCGGTACGTCGTCCGGGCCCTGCTCCTTGAAGGAGAACGGCACGGTGATGAGACGCCCGTCGAACTCCGGGATCGCGACCTGCATCGCCGCATCCATGGGGGAGAGGGCGGCGTCGGAGGCGTCCCAGGCGGCTCGCGAGGAGGTGAGGCAAAGGCCCTGCAGCACAGGGACGTTGAGATCGGCGAGCGCCCCGATGTCCCAGGCCTCCTCGTCACCCCCGGCCGAGGCCTGCGAGGCATGCGTGCCGCCCGCCGCGAGCACCGTGGCCACGAGGGCGTCGGCGCCGGCCAGGGTCTCGTACAGCCCGGTGTCGGCACCGCGTAGCGAACCGCAGTACACGGGAAGGGCGTTGGCGCCGCGTGCCTCGATCGCGTCGCACAATGTGTCGACGAAGGCGGTGTTGCCGCTGAGTTCATGGGCGCGGTAGAAGAGCACGCCGACGGTCGGACGGTTGCTCAGGAACACCCGCTCGCCGTGGACGCCGTACTCGGGCATCCGCAACGGCTCGTCGAACCCCTCACCGGTCAGCAGCACCGTGTCGGACAGGAACCGGGCGAGTTCGGTGAGGTTGGCGGGCCCGCCCTCCACCAGATAGCGCAGCGCCTCCGCCACGACACCGGCCGGCACGGACGACTCGGCCATCAACTCGGCGTCGGGCACGGACTCCCCGCCCAGCAGGACGGTGGGTATCCCGGCGGCCTTGAGGGCGGCGAGCCCGTCCTCCCAGGCACGCTTGCCGCCGAGCAGTCGTACGACCGCGAGGTCGGCGCCCTCGACGAGGGACGGCAACTCCTCCACGACGTCGATCCGGGTCGGGTTGCCGATCAGATAGGGCGCGCCGGAGGCGCGGGCCGCCAGCAGATCGGTGTCGGCGGTCGACAACAACAACACTGTGCTCATGCGGGCGCTCCCGGTGGGATGAAGGGCAGTCCTTGCGGCGCGCCCGACTCGATGAGCCGCCGGAGCGCGTCGGTGTCCGCGTGCTGTTCGATCAGGTCGCCGAGCCGGTCCAGCTGCTCCTCGCGCAGCGCGGCGAAGGAGGTGTCGGGGGCGGGCACGAAGCGGCGGCCCGCGGCGGCGGCCACCTCGCGCAGGAAGGCCCGCCGGAAACCGTCCGACTCCAGGGAGCCGTGCCAGTGCGTGCCCCAGGTCCGCCCGACCCGGCAGCCGTCCAAGAAGGCCTCGCCGCCGGTCACTTCGGCGACCCCGTGATGGATCTCGTACCCCTCGACGCGCTCACCGAGTGCCTCACCGACGGGCCGGGCCAAGGTCTTCTCCCGCGCGAACCGCACCCGCACGGGCAGGATGCCGAGCCCGGCCACGTCCCCCCGGCGGCTTTCGACGTCGTCCTCGATGTGCTCGCCGAGCATCTGGAAGCCACCGCAGATGCCGAGCACGGGTCGGCCGTCGGCGGCCCTGCGCCGCAACGCCTCCGCCAGCCCCCGCTCCCGCAGCCACTCGAGGGCCCGCACCGTCCCGCGCGTCCCCGGAACGACGACGAGATCCGCGTCGGCCAGCTCCTCCGGCCGGTCCACGAACCGTACGACGACGCCCGGTTCGGCGGCCAGGGCGTCCACGTCCGTGAAGTTCGACATGAGGGGAACCGCGCAGACGGCGACGCGCAGCACATCCTCGCCTACCGGCGCGGCGACGGCCGACTCCCGTACGGCACCCCGCAGGGAGATCCGCAGCCCGTCCTCCTCGTCGATCCCGAGCCCGTGCCGGAACGGCAGGACGCCGTACGTCCGCCGCCCGGTCAGTCCGTGCAGCATGTCGAGCCCCGGCTCGAGGAGGCTGATGTCCCCCCGGAACTTGTTGACGAGGAACCCGGCGACCAGCTCCTGGTCCTCCGGCGACAGCAGTGCGACCGTCCCGAAGAAGGAGGCGAAGACACCCCCGCGGTCGATGTCGCCGACGACGAGCACGGGCAGCCGCGCGTTCCGGGCGATCCCCATGTTCACGATGTCGGTCCGCCGCAGATTGATCTCGGCGGGCGAACCGGCCCCCTCACAGATCACCGCGTCATACGTGCCCCGCAACTCCTCCAGAGACTCCAACACAGTGCCGAGGAGCGCCTGTTGCCGCCCGCCGTGATACCCGCGAGCGCTCAGCTCGCCCACCGGCTTTCCGAGCAGCACGACTTGACTGCTCTGCTCGCCGCCCGGCTTGAGCAGCACGGGATTCATCAGCGCGGTCGGCTCGACGCGGCACGCCTGTGCCTGCATGGCCTGCGCCCGCCCGATCTCCGCACCCTCACGCGTCACGAACGAGTTGAGGGACATGTTCTGCGCCTTGAACGGCGCCACCTTGACCCCCTGCCGCACAAGCCACCGACAGATCCCGGCGGTCACGACACTCTTCCCGGCATCGGAGGTGGTACCGGCGACGAGGAGACCACCGTTCATGGCGTACGTCCCTTCATGACGAGACCCGCGGCGACACTGACGCCGAGCGCGAGCAGACCGACGCGCTTCGAGAGCCGAACCGCCCGCTCGATGTCCCCGACTTCCACAGAACGCCCCTCCTCGTTCAGTACCGGCCGATGTTCAACCCGCCCTGCGTACGACAGCGTTCCGCCCAGCCGCACCCCCAGCGCCCCCGCGAACGACGCTTCCACGGGCCCCGCGTTGGGACTCGGGTGCTTCGCGGCATCGGCACGCCAGACGCGTACGGCCCCCAGAGGGTCACCCCCGGCGACCGCGGCCAGGACGGCAGTCAGTCGCGCCCCGGGCCACCCCGCCACGTCGTCCAGCCGCGCCGAAGCCCACCCGTACCGCCGGTACTTGGGCGACTTGTGCCCGACCATCGCGTCCAGGGTGTTGACGGCACGAAATCCGAGCAGCCCGGGCACACCGCCCACGGCTCCCCACACCAGTGCCCCCACGACGGCGTCGGAGGTGTTCTCGGCGACGGACTCGACGACGGCCCGCGCGATCCCGTCGGCATCCAGGGCCTGGGGATCCCGCCCGCACAGATGCGGAAGTCGCGCCCGCGCCGCGGCCACGGCCCCCGCCTCCAGGGCCCGCCCGACGGTCCGCGCCTCCCGGGCCAGTGAAGTCCCGCCCACGACGGCCCAGGTGGCAACCGCGGTCAGTGCGACGGAAGCGGCGGGGGAGGTGCGTACGGCCTTCTCGGCCACCGCCCCGAGCGCGACGGCACCCCCGACGCACACGGCGGTGTGCAGCGCGCCCCGTCCCCGGTGGTCCCGCCACAGCACCTGCTCGACGGCGCCGGCGACCCGGCCGAACGCGGCCACGGGATGCCCGCGGCGCGGATCGCCCAGGAGCAGGTCGCCGAGGAGGCCGACGGTGGCGCCGTACGCGAAGACGCGATCGGCACGCATCGGCTCAGCCGGCCGAGGGGTCGGGAAGCGACCTGGTGCCGTACCTCAATCCGCAGCCGCGCATGGCGATATGTCCTCACTCAGGGTGTCCACGCCCTGGTTCGACGAGACCGGCGGTGAGAGTTCCTGGCTCCCGGGGAGTTCTTCCCCGGTGACAGTGGCGGGACCGCGCCGGATTCGCACCGGCTTCCTCTCTTGCCGCCGTACATGGCTCAGGAAGTCCACCACGCCCTCGGAAGGGCCGTCAACTTGCTGTTGACCTGCGTGGGGAGAGTGTGCCGAGGCTCATATCGGCGCCGGCGCACGCCGGGTGACGGCATGCGAAAGGCTCCTGCCCGAACAGGTCGGGAAGGAGCCGTGCACGCCCGGCGGACGCCGCCGGGACCGAGTTCAGGTCTCGGCCGTGACCGGCGTCAGGCCTTGGCCATGATCAAGTAGATGCCGTACGCCACTGCCCCCGCGCACGCAGCGAAGCAGACGTACGCACCGGTCACCGCGAGCGCCGCGGGGTTGCCCTGGGCTGCGGCCCGTTCGCGGCGCGACAGACCCGCCACGCCGAGGGTGAAGAGAGCCACGAGGCCCACGGTGGCCACGAGGCTGACGCCGAAGACGGAGCCGATGGCCGACCAGTCGATCTTCATGGTGATGCTTCCTTCGATTACCGGGTGGGCGGGCTCAGACGGCGGCGGCCGGCGGGGCGGCCGGGTCGGCGGTGGCCGGGGCCGGGGCGGGCGAGGGGATCGTGGCCGTCAGTTCCTCGGTCACCGTGCCCGCCGGGGGCGGCGTCACTGCGACGATGGCCGTGGTCACCACACCGGCCGGCTCCTCGGCGTCGTTGACGTTGCTGTGGTCGACCACCTCGCGGCGGGAGAGCTTCCAGATCGCGGCGCTCGCGGCGACCAGGAAGACGGCGACGACGGCGGTGGCCCAGTCGCCCAGGTCCGTCACGCTTTCCGCGAGCGCGCCGACCAGCGCGGCGGCCGGCAGAGTCAGCGCCCAGGCGACGATCATGCGGGTCGCGGTGGACCAGCGGACCGCGCCGCCCTTGCGGCCGAGGCCGGCGCCCATCACGGAGCCCGAGACGACGTGCGTGGTGGAGAGCGAGAAGCCGAGGTGGGAGGAGGCCAGGATGGCCGTGGCCGCGCTGGTCTGGGCGGCGAAGCCCTGCTGCGGCTGAAGGTCGGTCAGACCCTTGCCCATCGTGCGGATGATGCGCCAGCCACCGATGTAGGTGCCGAGCGCGATCGCGAGACCGGCGGAGAGGATCACCCAGGTGGGAGGGTTCGAGCCGGGGGCGACGGCACCGCCGGCGATCAGCGCGAGGGTGATGATGCCCATCGTCTTCTGTGCGTCGTTCGTGCCGTGCGCGAGGGAGACCAGGCCGGCGGAGGCGATCTGGCCGGCGCGGTAGCCCTTGCGGGTGGCCTCGCCGTCGGCGTTCTTGCTGATGGCGTACGAGAACCGGGTCGCGAACATCGCCGCCAGGCCCGCGACGAGCGGGGCCGCGAGCGCCGGCAGAAGGACCTTGGTGACGAGCGCGTCGCCGTGGACGGCGCCGAGGCCGGCGGAGGCGATGGTGGCGCCGACCAGACCGCCCATCAGGGCGTGCGAGGAGCTGGAGGGCAGGCCCACCAGCCAGGTCACCAGGTTCCAGAGGATCGCGCCGACCAGTGCGGCGAAGATGACCTCGGGACGGATGCCGGTCTCGTCGACGAGACCTTTGGAGATCGTGTTGGCGACCTCCACGGAGAGGAAAGCTCCCACGAGGTTGAGTGCGGCGGACATGGCCACCGCGACCTTGGGTCTGAGCGCACCGGTCGAGATGGTCGTGGCCATCGCGTTGGCGGTGTCGTGGAAACCGTTCGTGAAATCAAACGCGAGTGCGGTTACCACCACAATCGCGAGGATCAGCGAGAAGCTTTCCATTTACCCAGGCAATCTTTTGAGGTCATCGGCCGGTTGACCGTAGGAAACCTGGATGAACGGAAGATGAACTCAAGCAGGCTTGGCGGTGTCGCAAATCGGGGATTGCTGCCCGCTCGGGCGCGGCGACCCGGACGCCCGTTGGCCGGTGGCCCTGGTTGAACGTCTTCAGCCGGCCCGGCGACCCGCTGAAGAGATTCTGGTCACCCGGCAGGCTGCCGCGCGTCGGCTGGCAGGATCGCGGGCATGGCTGAACAGCGGCGGGACACGGGGGATGGCCGGGAGGGCGCACAGGGTGTGCCTGAGGTGCGGAGGAGGGATGCGCTCGACGCGGAGGTCCGGGCCTGGTTGTCGCTCGTCGAAACGGCCCGCCGGACGGTGCGGGACGGGCTGGTCGTCGGCACCTCCGGCAACGTGTCGGTGCGCGTCGGGGACATCGTGCTGGTCACGCCGTCGGGCGTGCCGTACGACCGCCTGACACCCGGGGACATCACCGGGGTGGACCTCGACGGCCGTCAGGTGCTCGGCACGCTGGTCCCGACCAGCGAGCTGCCCATGCATCTGGCGATCTACCGCACAACGGACGCCGGCGCGGTCGTCCACACCCACGCCGTGCACGCGACGGCCGTCTCGACGCTCGTCTCCGAACTCCCGACGATCCACTACATGTGCGCCGCCCTCGGGGGCCCGGTCCGGGTCGCCCCCTATGCGACGTACGGCACCGCCGAGTTGGCCGAGAACATGCTCCACGCCCTGACCGACCGCTCCGGCTGCCTCCTCCAGAACCACGGCACGATCACCTACGGCACGACCCTCGACCAGGCCTACGACCGCACGGCCCAACTGGAGTGGATGTGCCACGTATGGCTGACAGCGACATCGGTACCGGGCCGAACCCCTACCCTCCTGACGGAACCCCAACTGACAGAGGTGACGGACCGACTGCGGGGCTATGGGCAACGGCAATAGCGACGGCCTTTTTTCGTGAACCGTCCCCCGCTTCCCACTTCCCGCTGGCCGATGACCGGGACCAACAGGACACTGGACCCGTGCGCACAGTCACTGCGACGGCCGCTGCCGTCACCGCGGTCCTGGCAGCCGGAGCGGCGAGCGTGGCCGCCGGGCGGATGGCCAGCGACGCCGCGCTGAAGGCGCCCGCGGGGCGGCCCCTGCCCACCGAACCCCGGCTCACCGTGCACGGCACCGCGGCCGGCCAGATCACGATCACCCGCGACCTGGCCTCCCTGCGCCCCGGCATCTACGGCCTCGCGGGTGACGGCTCCCACGCCGTGGTCGGCCCGGTCCTGGGGGCCGCCCAGCACACCGCCGACACGGTCGTACGCCGTCTGGAACGCGTCACGCACGGCACCCTCGAGCCCGGCGACAAGGTCTGGCTCACCCCGAACGTGTACGTCGGCAACCCGAGCGCCGCCCTGGGCCTCGACTACGCCGACATCGACGTACCCGGCGAACTCGGCTCCCTGCCTGCCTGGTTCGTGCCCGGCTACCGGGACACCTGGGTGATCGCGGTGCACGGCCTGGGCACCACCCGCGAGCACGCCATGAACCTGATGCGGTTCCTCCACAACCGGCGCCTCCCCGTGCTCGCCCTCGCCTACCGCGGCGACCTCGGCGCGCCCCGGCCGCCGGACGGCCTGAACCACCTCGGCGAGACCGAGTGGCGCGACGTGGACGCGGCGATCCGCTACGCCGTCCGCTACGGCGCCCGCCGCGTCGTCCTCCTCGGCTGGTCCATCGGCGCCACCATGGCCCTGCGCGCCGCAACGCACTCCCCCGTGCGCGACCGGGTGTCCGGCCTCGTCCTGGACTCGCCGGTGCTCAGCTGGGAGACCACGCTGCGCGCCCTCGCCGCGGCCCGTCACACCCCGGACCCCGTGCTGCCGCTGGCCGTGCGGGCCGCCCAGGGCCGCACCGGTCTGCACGCCGAACGCCTCGCCGAGAGCGCCGACCCCTCCCTTCTCGACGTGCCCACCCTGATCGTCCACGGCCCGGGCGACACGGTCGCCCCCTGGGGCCTCTCGCGCCGTCTCGCCGCCCTCCGCCCCGACCGGGTCGCCCTGCACACCGTGCCGGACGCCCCGCACGGGGCGATGTGGAACGCCGACCCCGAGGAGTACGAGGAACGGCTGCGCCGCTTCCTGACCCCGCTGATGTGACGCCCCCCGGCCCGCCCGGCCCACCGTGCCCGCGCCCGACAGCAACCGGTTCCACTCATTCCGTTTAAGGCCGTACGACTGGCTGGATCGCGCCTCTTCGGCCCCCTCAAGACCGTGTGCGTTGGCCAGCCCCGTCGCCCGCCGTGACATTCCGTTTGGGTTTTCGGACCGTCAACAGGAAGACTGCCCCCGTGACGTCCCGTATCCCGCGCGACTCAAGGCTCCGACTCGTCCGACCGCGACCCCTGGCCGCCGCCCCCCGAGCGATGAACCAGCAGCGCTCGCACCGCCCCGCACCCCGGCCGCCGGAGGGCACCCCCGCCCCCGCCGAACTGGCCAGAATGGCGCGCTCCGGCCTCGCGGACGCCGCCCGCCTCGCCCACTGGGCCGACGCCGCCCTCGGCCCCGGCCGCGATGGCGCGACCGACGAAGGCAAGGCCACCCTCTCCGACGCGACCGCCGCACGCGCCGCCGGCGATCTCGGTCTGACCGTGGCCCAGGTCCGCGCCGACTGGGACATCGCCCGTCTCGCCGGCCTCGTCGAGGTGCACGGCGACAGCGCCCGCCCCAGCTGGCGGCTGCGCGCCTGGGACCGCGATGAGAGCGCCGTGCTGCGCGGCTGGGTCGCCCTCTTCGACGCCTGGTCGCTCGCCCATCCGGAACCCGCGGAACACGAGCCCTCCGCCGTCGCCGAGGTCGTCTCGGCCATGCCCCAGGTGCTCTCCTTCCTCCAGCTCTCCGCCGGCCCCGTCCCCGTCGAGCAGCTCCTCGACCTGCTCCAGCAGCGGGTCACCGAACTGCGCACCGAGCGCTGCGAGATCCCGTACGGCCCCCAGCCCGAACCCATCCGGCAGCCGCCGGCCGACGAGGACACCCCGCTCGCCCCCCTCCTCGACTGGGCCCTGCACGCCCTCGCCTCCGTCGGCGCCCTCACCTGCGGCGACGGCCAGGCCACGCTCACCCCGCTCGGCAGCTGGGCGGTGTGGGTCAAGCTGGAGCAGATCTGCGTCGCCGCGCAGAGCCCCGCCGGGAACATCGAGCAGTCGGCCGAGGACATGCTCCGCGGCTGCGCCCAGCTGCGCCCCAACGCCGCCCGCGCCGAATACCGCGCCTGGCTCGCCGCCCGCACCGTCGGCAGCGCCGTCACCGAACTCGTGGGCGCCGCCCGCGGCGAGGACGCCCTGCTGCGCGGCCTCGCCTTCGAGGCGCTGCGTGTCGTCGGCGCCCCCGCCGAGCCCGACGTCCGCGCCGTACTGGACGAGCCGACCCTGCGGCCGTACGCCCTGCTGTGGCTGGCCGAGCACGACGGGGTCGACGCCGAGGACGCCCACGAGGTCCTCACCCGGGACGAGGCCACCTGGCTGTGGGTGGACACGGCGGCCGCCGTCGCCGACCACGGAGAGGCGCCGCTGCTCGTCAGACACCTCGAGTCCGCGGTACAGCCCACCGTCCCCCAACTGCTCGACGAGGTCCGTGCCGTGGGCCACCCCCGCACCGTGCAGGTGCTGGTCGCGCTCGCCGCCGCGCACCCGGACCCCGCCCTGGCCAAGGCCGTGCGCCGGGCCGCGTTCCAGGTGCACACCGGCGGATAGCCGCCCGAGACCGGCGCCTCAGGTCCCTATTTCCGGGGCGTACGTGCCGAAGCTCCAGATGTTGCCCTCGGCGTCCCGGGCCATGTAGTCCCGCGAACCGTAGTCCTGGTCCGTCGGGGGCATCAGGATCTCCGCGCCGTGATCCAGTGCCCGCTGGTGGTGCGCGTCGACGTCGTCCACGACCACGTACACCCCCGCCGGGCCCGCGCCCTTCATCGCCGCGTCGAAGACACCACCACGGCCCTTGGAACCCAGCATCACCGCGCCGTTGCCCTGCACCAGCTCGGCGTGCAGCACCGAACCGTCCTCGCCCTCGTACACCGACAGCTCCGTGAACCCGAAGGCCTCCGTGAGCTGCTTGATCGCCGCCTTGGCGTCCGCGTACAACAACGTCGGACAGATGCTCGGCCGCCCGCCGCCCGTACCTGCCATGCCGATCACTCCCTTGTGAAACGGTGTCCCACCAGTGCCGGAGAAGCCGCCGGAATCACCCGGAATCCGGCCTGCTGCTCAGTCTCGCACCCACCACTGACAATGCCCCCGCGACGCCAACTCGCGCCTCAGCGGAACGTGTTGCACTGCCCCATGTCGCCGGTCCGGTACCCCTGGTAGAACCACTGCTGCCGCTGCTGCGCCGACCCGTGCGTCCAGGTCTCCGGCGTCACCCTCCCCTGGAACCGCTCCTGGATCCGGTCGTCGCCCACGGCCGCCGCCGCGTCCAGGCCGTCCCGGATGTCGGCGCCGGTGAGGCTGGTGATCAGCGGCCGGCCGGTCTGCGGGTCCTTCGTCGTGGTCGCGTGGTGCGCCCACACCCCGGCATAGCAGTCGGCCTGCAGCTCCACCCGCACGGAATTGCTGTTCGCACCCGCCTGCCCGTTCTGCGCGCGCCCCAGCGTGCCCATCAGGTCCTGGACGTGGTGCCCGTACTCGTGCGCCACCACGTACGCCTGCGCGAAGGGCCCGCCGCTCGCGCCGAACTTCGACCGCAGGTCGTCGAAGAAGCCCAGGTCCAGATAGACCTTCCGGTCGCCCCGGCAGTAGAACGGGCCCACCGCGGAGGTCGCCGTCCCGCACGCCGTGCCGACCTGCCCGCCGAAGAAGACGGTCGGAGACTGCGTGTACGTCCCGCCGCGCCGCCGGAACTCCTGAGTCCAGTAATCCTGCACGCTGTTGACCACCGCCACGATGCGGCAGTCCTCCTTGGTGTTCGCGTCCGCCCCGGTACGGCAGGTCTGCTGGACCTGTGCCAGCGACGAGGAGGTGGGCGCGGCCTGGTCGCCGCCCGAGGAGAGCCCGAGCTCGTCCGGACCCACGCCGAAGAACAGCCCGAGCAGCAGCGCGATCAGCGCCCCGATGCCACCACCGATGGTCGCCTTCCCGCCCGGAATCCGACTCCCGCGCACATCCTGTACCTCGGAGGTGTCCAGGTTCGCGTCGTCGTCGAACTGCATGGGCCCACCGTTCTCTCCCAGGTGCGTCTTCCTTGCGCCATCCTCGCCCGGTACCTCTCCCATGGTCACGGGCGATGGGCCGAACGGGGGACCCCCGCCACGGTCCGGTCGTGTCAGCACCGGAGGTCCCACCGCCCCACGCGCGCGTGGCTACGCTCTGCGCCTGGTCAGTGGGGATCGAGCACCGAAGCGATGCCGAAGGGAGCGTGGTGGTCGTACTGACGGGGTACGGAGCACCGTTCAGGCGAAGGCGCGCGGCCGCCGGGCGGGACAGGACCGGCACCGCGCCCCGCACCCTGGCGCTCGCCCTGGTCCTCATGGCCCTGCTCCTCGCGGCGGCCCACCACATCAGGCCCGCCCCCTACGGCGACCGCCTCACCGCTCTCACCATCGACGGGTACGGCCCACCGGCCCTCCGCACCCGCGGCGAGGCCGTCGAGGCGTACGACCGGACCAGCGGCGAGCCCCGCTGGCGCTACGCGCGCGACGGTCACCGCCCCCTCAGCGCGCTCCCCGCGCGCGGGGATGCGATCGCGCTCTGGGACGACGGCCTCGTCACGGGCACCGACGGCCGCACCGTCCGCTGGCACCGCGCCCTGCCCGACGCCGCCGACTGGCTCGGCGCCCGGGGCGGCACGGGCGTCCTGCGCTCCCTGCCCCGCGGCATCCTCGCCGTCGTCACTCCGCGCCGCATCGCCGCGTACCGCACCGCCGACGGCGACCTGCGCTGGGTACTGCCCGCGCGCGAGGGCTGCGCGTTCCGCCCCGAACGTGCCGTACATCACGGCGTGGCGCTGCTCGTCGCCCAGCCCTGTGCCACCGGCGCCTGGACCGCGCAGGTCGTCGCCGTCGACGACCTGGGCCGGATCGTCCCGCACCGCGCGCCCCTCGGAAACGGCGTCCCGCGCGCGAAGATCGAACACCAGGACGCAGAAAAAGCGCTTGCATCGCCCCGTTAGACTTGGCCTATGGCCATTCTCCTCGCGCATTAGACGGCGGGAACGTCCTCAGCCGCCCACCCGCCACCCAACCCGCTCTGGAGTCTGTCCGTGATCTCCGCCTCCGGCATCGAGCTGCGCGCCGGTGCCCGTGTCCTCATCGAGAGTGCCTCCTTCCGTGTCGCCAAGGGCGACCGCATCGGTCTCGTCGGCCGTAACGGCGCCGGCAAGACCACTCTCACCAAGGTCCTGGCCGGCGAGGGCATCCCCGCCGCGGGCACCGTCACCCGCTCCGGCGAGGTCGGTTACCTCCCGCAGGACCCCCGCACCGGCGACCTCGACGTCCTCGCCCGCGACCGCGTCCTCTCCGCGCGCGGCCTCGACGTACTGATCCGCAAAATGCGCGAGAACGAGCAGCGCATCGCCAACGGACAGGGCGCCACCCGGGAGAAGGCGCTCAAGCAGTACGAGCGCCAGGAGACGGAGTTCCTCACCAAGGGCGGGTACGCCGCCGAGGCCGAGGCCGCCACCATCGCCGCCGCGCTCAACCTGCCCGACCGGGTCCTCGGCCAGCCGCTCCACACGCTCTCCGGCGGTCAGCGTCGCCGTATCGAGCTGGCCCGGATCCTGTTCTCCGACGCGGACACGCTGCTGCTCGACGAGCCGACCAACCACCTCGACGCCGACTCGATCATCTGGCTGCGCGACTACCTGAAGACGTACCGCGGCGGCTTCATCGTCATCTCCCACGACGTCGACCTGGTGGACACGGTCGTCAACAAGGTGTTCTACCTGGACGCCAACCGCGCCCAGATCGACATCTACAACATGGGCTGGAAGCTCTACCAGCAGCAGCGCGAGGCCGACGAGAAGCGCCGCAGGCGGGAGCGCGCCAACGCGGAGAAGAAGGCCGCCGCGCTCAACGCGCAGGCCGACAAGATGCGGGCCAAGGCCACCAAGACGGTCGCCGCGCAGAACATGGCCCGCCGCGCGGACAAGCTGCTGTCCGGCCTGGAGTCGGTCCGCCAGTCCGACAAGGTCGCCAAGCTCCGCTTCCCGGAGCCGGCGCCCTGCGGCAGGACCCCGCTGATGGCCGAGGGACTGTCGAAGTCGTACGGCTCGCTGGAGATCTTCACCGACGTCGACCTCGCCATCGACAAGGGCTCCCGGGTCGTCATCCTCGGCCTCAACGGCGCCGGCAAGACGACCCTGCTGCGCCTCCTCGGCGGAGTCGAGACGCCCGACACCGGTGAGGTCGTCCCCGGTCACGGGCTCAAGCTCGGCTACTACGCGCAGGAGCACGAGACCCTCGACGCCGACCGCACGGTCCTGGAGAACATGCGCTCGGCCGCCCCCGACATGGACCTCGTCGAGGTCCGCAAGGTGCTGGGCTCCTTCCTCTTCTCCGGCGACGACGTCGACAAGCCGGCCGGAGTCCTCTCCGGCGGTGAGAAGACCCGGCTCGCCCTCGCGACCCTCGTGGTCTCCTCCGCGAACGTCCTGCTGCTCGACGAGCCGACCAACAACCTCGACCCCGCCAGCCGCGAGGAGATCCTCGGCGCGCTGCGCACCTACAAGGGCGCGGTCGTCCTCGTCACCCACGACGAGGGCGCGGTGGAGGCTCTCCAGCCGGAGCGCATCATCCTGCTGCCCGACGGCGTCGAGGACCTGTGGGGCGCGGACTACGCGGATCTCGTCGCCCTGGCTTGATCGAATACGTGATCCAGGGTGATCCACAGCGTATGGATCATTCGGCTTATTCGTGATCCATCATCTGTGTGAGATCTTCTCGTATCGGGGTGTGTCCTACATCGATCTGACGGCCGATCCCTTTGTCGACAAGGGGTCGGCCGTTGTGCGTCCCTGACCTGGCATTTCACGGAACAACCCGTTCAGCCGTATGGACATCGCCGCCCGGAAGACTTGATTCCGCTTGTGGGGGTGTGCTCCTGTCGTCAAAACCGTGTCTCACGGACCTTGCCGAATGGGTGGCCATCGCGCCCCGGAGGGGTGATCATGAGGGGACCAGAGCGCACTTCCCATGAGGAGGCACGGGTGGCCGAGACTCTGAAGAAGGGCAGCCGGGTGACCGGCGCCGCGCGCGACAAGCTCGCGGCAGACCTGAAAAAGAAGTACGACTCCGGTGCGAGCATCCGGGCACTGGCCGAGGAAACCGGCCGCTCGTATGGCTTCGTACACCGGATGCTCAGTGAGTCGGGCGTCACGCTTCGTGGGCGTGGCGGAGCGACCCGGGGCAAGAAGGCCGCAACGGCCTGACCCCGGGCGGCCCCTCGGCTTCGATGGTGGCCACCCGGTCGGTCAGGTGATCGGCCGGGTGGTTACTGTGCAGTCACTTAGCATGCCGTATGGCAATGTGTGATGACCGCACTCATCGGAGGCGCCCCATGGCTTCGCCCGACCAGGACCTCGCTCCCGTACTCGACAAGGACGGGGTACGGCTCACCGTCGACGACACGCTCGCCACGGTGACGCTCACCAACCCGGCCAAGCGCAACGCCCAGAGCCCTGCGCTGTGGCGGGCGTTGGCCGAGGCTGGGCGGATACTGCCCGGTTCCGTCCGGGTCGTCGTGCTGCGCGGCGAGGGCAAGTCCTTCTCCGCCGGTCTCGACCGGCAGATGTTCACCCCGGAGGGCATTCCGGGCGAGCCGACCTTCACCGATCTCGCGCGCCTTGACGACGCCGGGCTGGACGCGGCCATCGCCTCCTTCCAGGAGGGCTTCACCTGGTGGCGACGCAACGACATCGTGTCCATCGCCGCCGTCCAGGGGCATGCCATCGGGGCCGGTTTCCAGCTGGCGCTCGCCTGTGACCTGCGCGTCGTCGCGGACGACGTACAGTTCGCCATGCGCGAGACCGCCCTCGGAATCGTGCCCGACCTGACCGGGACGCACCCCCTGGTCGAGCTGGTCGGCTACGCACGCGCGCTGGAGATCTGCGTGACCGGCCGCTTCGTCCAGGCCGACGAGGCGGTCGCTTCCGGCCTGGCCAACCTTGCTGTGCCGACCGGTGAACTCGACGGTGCGGTGCGGGATTTGGCGGGGGCGTTGTTGGCTGCGCCGCGAGATGCGGTTGTCGAGACCAAGGCGTTGTTGCGCGGGGTGCGTGGTCGTACGTATGACGAGCAGCGTGCCGCGGAACGGGCCGCGCAGGGGCGGCGGCTGCGGGATCTGGCGGGCGTGGGCGATTGAGCCGTTCGCCGGGTGGGCACCCGCAAGGGTTGCCGTCAGCTGACCGCCGTGACCAGCACTGTCACCGTGGGGTGATCCGGCAGGGCCTCCCCTACCGCCGCGCGTACCTGCCGGGCCACGTCCAGGGTGCGGCGGGAGCCGTCCACCGCCACCTCCACGCGCGCGTGGCGGTGTGGCAGGGCTGTGCCGTCCCGGCGTTCCTCGATGTGTACCGCCCTGCCCAGGCCGCCGGTCAGATGCGCCGCGCCCAGGACGGAGAGTGCCGCGGCGACGACGCGGGACTCGTCGGGGTCGGTGGTCCCGCGGGACTGCGGCGGTCGTGGGGGAGCCACCGGTTCGACCTCCGGTTCCTCGTCCAGTAGCCCGGTCACCCGCAGGTCGACCTCCGCGACCTCCAGCCCGAGCCGCTCCGTCGCGGTCGTCGCGAGGGCCGACCGCAGTCGCGCCGTCCTTGTCGGCAGTGGCTCCCCGGTCGTCGCCGCGAAGTCCGCCGTCACCCGCAACGGCCCCGGCGGCAGCGCGCCCGGAGGCGGCGGTACGGCGGGTTCGTGCACGTCCTCCGGGTCCGCGAGCCCGATCCGCAGCGCGCCCACCCACACCCCCGGTACCTCCGCCGCCGCCCGCCGCAGCACCGCCCCGGCCGCCGCCTCCGTGATCCACGCACCGTCCCGTGGTCCGCCGAGCGGAAGCAGCCTGCCCAGCCCCACGTGCTGCCGTACAGCCTGCGTCCAACTTTCCGCCGTCATTGCTCCAGCCTGCCGCATCCCCTGCGCACGACGGGGCAACCGCACATACCGTTGGTCACAGGGCGACGACCGAAAGGGACGTACGGCGATGAGCGAGATGACGGAGCGGACGGGGACGGCGACCCCCGAGGGCGACGGTGAGCCGCTACAGACCCGCAAGGCCACCCGGCGCGGCGGCGGGGATCCGGCGACCCGGGGGCGGACGACGATCGCGGACGGCGTCGTGGAGAAGATCGCCGGCCTGGCCGCGCGGGACGTGGTCGGCGTGCACGCCATGGGCAGCGGGCTGGCGCGGACCTTCGGAGCCGTGCGCGACCGGGTGCCGGGCGGTTCGAAGTCGGCCAGCCGCGGTGTGAAGGCCGAGGTCGGCGAGGTGCAGACCGCGCTCGACCTGGAGATCGTCGTCGACTACGGCGTATCGATCTCCGATGTCGCCAGGGCCGTGCGGGAGAACGTGGTCGCGGCCGTGGAGCGGATGACCGGTCTCGAGGTCGTCGAGGTCAACATCGCAGTGAGTGATGTCAAGCTTCCCGAGGAAGAGGAAGAAGAGCTGGAGCCCCGGATCCAGTGAGGCCCGGCGACCTGACAACGCACGGCTGAGGAGCTGAGGAGGGCGGCATGAGCATGGCCGTGGTCGGCATGATCGCCGGCATGGCGCTGGGCTTCGCCGGGTATTTCGGGGGGTTCGGCGCCTTCTTGCTGGTGGCGGCGCTGGGCGCCGTCGGGTTCTTCGTGGGCCGTTTCCTGGAGGGGGATCTGGAGCTGGGCGACTTCTTCCGTACCCGCGACGACAAGCGCGACCGGCGGCGGTGACGCCCGTGAGCGGCGCGGCCGGTGCGGCGCGCACACCCCTTACGGTCGTCCCGCCCGGCGAGCGCGGCGCCACGCGGATCGCCGACCGGGTCGTCGCGAAGGTCGCCGCGCAGGCGGCACGGGAAGTCCTGGGCCCCCTGCCCGAGGAGGCCGCGCCCCCGCACGCGACCGTCGTCACGCACCATGACACGGCCCGCGTCCGGGTCCACCTCGAACTCGACTACCCGAGCGACATCGGCGCCCGTTGCGCCGCCGTGCGTCGTCATGTCGTCGAGCGGGTAAGCGCGTTGGTGGGCATGGAAGTGCGGGAGGTCGCCGTCGAGGTGGAGCGGCTGCATCCGGCATCCGTGCACGGCGCGGCAGACGGGAGGGCGCGATGAGCGAGTCCCAGGGCACCGAGACCACCACAAGACCGGGGCCGGTCATGGAGAAGCGGGCGGGCCCCGAACTCGATCAGTCCGCGTCGGCCGCGGCCTACGACCCGCCTCCCGCCCTCGCGGGCGAGAGCGGCGGCGACGGCCGCTTCTGGTCCGCGCGCCGCATCCCCGCGGCCGTCGTCGCGCTGCTCCTCCTGCTCGGCGCGGGCGTGTTCCTGTACGACATCGCCGCCGTACGGGCCCACCGCCCCGCCATGCAATGGCGCCGCACTCTGGCCCGGCAGCTCGCCGAGCGCCCCCTCGACAACACCTGGGTGCTGGTCGGCGCCGGCGTCGCCACGGCCCTCGGCCTGTGGCTGATCGTGCTCGCTGTCACGCCCGGCCTGCGGGACCTGCTGCCGATGCGACGCACCCATGCCGACGTCCGGGCCGGGCTCCAACGCGCCGCGGCCGCCCAGGTGCTGCGCGACCGGGCGATGGAGATCTCGGGCGTGCGGTCGGTCCGGGTGCGGCTGCGGCGCAAGAAGGCCGACGTGCGCGCCATTTCCCACTTCCGGGACCTGGACGACGTACGCGCCGACCTCGACACGACGCTCGCCGAAGCGATCCGGGGCCTCGGCCTGTGCCGGCCGCCCGCGCTGGCGGTGCACGTGACCCGGCCGGGACGGAAGGGGTGAGGACGGTGCTGAGGACCGTCAACCGCGTACTGATCGGGGGCGTCGGCCTGCTGCTCGTGGCCCTGGGCGGCTCGGTGCTCGCCGTGGGCCTGGGCGTACGGCCTCCGTCCTGGTGGATCCACGACGGCAGACACGACGTCCTGCTCAGCGAAGCCGAGCGAACACGCTGGCGGGATGCGGGCTGGTGGTGGCCCACGGTCATCGCGGGACTCGCCGTCCTCGTTCTGCTGGCGCTCTGGTGGCTGACCGCGATCCTCCGCCGACGCCGCCTCACCGAGGTCCTGGTCGACACCGGTGACGGCGAGGGCGCACTCCTGCGGGGCCGTGCCCTGGAGTCCGTCCTGGCGGCGGACGCGGCGGCCCAGACCGGCGTGTCCCACGCCCACGCAACCCTGACGGGCCGCCGCAACGCCCCCCGGGCCCACGTTTGGCTCCAACTGGAGCCGGAAGTGGACCCGGGAGAGGCACTGCAGACCCTGACCGCCGAATCCCTGACCCACGCCCGCGATTCAGCGGGCTTGGCGAACCTTCCGGCGGAAGTACGACTGAGGGCGGTCAAACATCGGGCAGAAAGGGTGAGTTGACAACTCGCTAAGGGCAGCCGACTCAGGGGCGCGGGGCTGTATCGATATGCGGCTCCGCCGCGTGGGCGCGACCAGCCGCCACAAAACGGCACTCGACAACGGCACCCTCAGCTTGTTGTTCAAGGTCTGGCCTGGTCGCGTTCGATGATGGTCTCGGGACGCTTCTCGGTTTTGCCCACGTCGTAGCGGGTGGCGGGCCGTCGGTTCTTGGAGCCGAGGGGTCTGCCGGGACCTGGTCGTGTGGGTTTCGGTGCGCGCGTGCCGGGCAGGCCGCCTTGGGTTGCGGCAGTGAGGCCAGAGTCTGCCGCAGCCGCCCGGCGTCGATCCGGTCACGGTTGAGGGCGTCGTACAGCGCGCCGTGCCCGCGGCGGTGCTCGGCCAGCAGCGTCAGGTCCACCGGCGTCCTCACCGGCCCGTCGGCACAGAGCGAGGCGTCCGTCAGCTCGAACAGTTCGTCACGCCGGGCGGTCAGACACTCGTAGAAGTCGTCCCGGAAGTGTGACGCCACAGCGAACGGCTCCCGCTGGGCATCGTGATGCAGCAGACTCATTCCCCACGGCCTTCGTGCTGATCAGGTGCGTCTTTGGTCGGAGCACAGGATCAGGCGAAGGCCGTGTTCACGTCCGGGGAATCCCCGTACGGGCGATCATGTTCGGGGCATCGCTCGAGACCAGGCCGCCCTATCTCGTCGAAGTCGGAACACGCCCATCGGCAGTCCGAGCGCCGACGCCCTATCCACCGATTCCGAAGGACAGTCCTTTTTGATCATTACTCAGTGACCTTCGTATGGCGTTGACCAGCCTTACCTGGGCCTCGGCAGGTGCCTGCCTGGCCTGCTCGAACTCCTCCGGACTCACCGGGTCACGCAGAGGGTCGCGCCCCCGCGCCACTTGGTCCAGGAAGGAGTTGATGGCGCGGCCGAAATTATCGATCTCGGTCGCCACTTCCGGAGGGGCGACCATGCTCACGCGCATCAATGCCGCGCTCCACTCGCCCCAGTCGTAATCCCAGCCACGTTGGTCACCGTGCGCCCGCCTGAGTTCTATCGTGAACTTGGCGTAGTGGCTGAACAGCTCCTGATAGGCGACAAGCTGCTGGTCACGGAGCCACTGACGATCCTGAGCGCGACGCGTGACGATACCGCCGACCAGTACTCCCACCGTGGCCGAAAGAGCCCCAGTGGCCGTCGTCACCAGCGTGTCCAGCACTAGACGCCCCCAACGCCCCAACCTTTGGAGAGACGAACGTACTGGTCATCTGTCCTCGGCGACAACGATCAGCCTTCGATGAGATCGGGCAGAGACCTCAAAGAACAAGCGTCAGAACCCGTGCCGGAACCCGCCGTCAACCGGCACCATGATCCCGGTCAAATAGGAAGCGGCCGGAGAAAGCAAGAACGCCGCAACCCGCCCGAATTCCGAAGGCGTCCCATACCGCCGCAACGGAATCCGCGCCTCATTCCCCGCCCGAGCAGCCTCCGGATCCGCGGACATCTCGTCCAGCTCGCGCACGCGATCCGTGTCGATGCGCGCCGGAAGCAGTCCCACGACCCGAATCCCCCGCGGCCCCAACTCGTCCGCGATCGACTTGGCGAACCCGGCGAGACCCGGTCGCAGCCCGTTGGAGATCGTCAGCCCGGGGATCGGCTCGTACACCGACCCGGACAGCACGAACCCGATGACACCGCCCGCCTCCAGCTCGGCCGCCGCCGCACGAGCGACCCGTACCGCGCCCAGGAACACCGACTCGAACGCCGCGTCCCACTGGTCGTCCGTGTTGTCGGCGAGGAAGCCCGGCGGCGGGCCACCGACACTGATGAGGACACCGTCGAAGCCGCCGAATTTCTCGCGCGCGGTGGCGATCAGCCGTGCCGCGGTCTCGGGGTCGGCGTTGTCGACGGCGACTCCTGCCGCGTTGGGGCCCAGATCGGCCGCCGCCGCGGCGACCCGCTCCGCGTCCCGCCCCGTGATGACCACCTTCGCCCCGTCGGCGACGAGCTCGCGCGCGGCGGCGTTGCCGAGTCCGCGCGTGGCCCCGGTGACGACGTACACCCGGTCCTTCAATTCAAGATCCATGGCCCCTATCCTGCCGCGTCCGTCCCGAACAGGGCGAGGGCGGTGTTCACCAGGCCGATGTGGCTGAAGGCCTGCGGGAAGTTGCCGAGCTGGCGGCCGGCAACCGGGTCGTACTCCTCGGACAACAGGCCCACGTCGTTGGTGAGGCCCACCAGCCGGTCGAACAGCTCCTTCGCCTCCTCGGTACGGCCCGTCAGATGCAGTGCGTCGGCGAGCCAGAACGAGCAGGCCAGGAAGGCGCCCTCGTCACCCGGCAGCCCGTCGACCGCCGCGCCCGAGGTGTCGTACCGGCGCAGGAAACCGTCGTGGCCCAGTTCCGTGCGGACCGCGTCCACCGTGCCGATCACGCGCGGGTCGTCGGGCGGCAGGAAACCGGCGCGGGGGATGAGCAGCAGCGCGGCGTCCAGTTCGCGCGAGCCGTAGGACTGGGTGAAGGTGTTGCGCTCCGGGTCGTAGCCCTTCTCACACACGTCCTGGTGCACGTCGTCGCGCAGCGCCCGCCAGCCCTCCAGGTCCCCGGGCATCTCGGGGTGTTCCTCCAGCGTGCGCACCGCCCGGTCGGCGGCCACCCACACCATCACCTTCGAGTGCACAAAGTGCCGGCGGCCTCCGCGCACCTCCCACAAGCCCTCGTCCGGCTGCCGCCACTGCGCGCGCAGCCACTCCAGTAAAACGGCCTGCAGCGACCACATGTGCGGCTTGGGCGAAAGGCCCGTGCGCCGGGCCAGCCACAGGGAGTCCATGACCTCGCCGTACACGTCCAGTTGGAGCTGGTTCACGGCGCTGTTGCCGATGCGGACGGGCGCCGATCCGGCGAAGCCGGCCAGCCAGGGCAGTTCGAACTCGGGCAGTCGGCGCTCGCCCGCCACGCCGTACATGATCTGCAGGTCGGCCGGGTCGCCCGCGACCGCGCGCAGCAGCCAGTCGCGCCAGGCCTCGGCCTCGTTGTGGTACCCCGCATTGACCAGGGCGCTGAGGGTGAGGGTGGCGTCGCGCAGCCAGCAGTACCGGTAGTCCCAGTTGCGTACGCCGCCGAGTTCCTCGGGCAGCGAGGTGGTGGCCGCGGCGACGATGCCGCCGGTCGGCCGGTAGGTGAGGGCCTTGAGGGTGATCAGGGAGCGGACGACCGCGTCCCGGTACGGCCCCTGGTAGCGGCAGCGGGCCGCCCAGCGCTGCCAGTCCGTGACGCTGACGCGCAAGGCGTCGTACGGGTCGACCAGCGGCGGACGCGGCTCGTGCGAGGGGTGCCAGGTGAGGACGAACGCGACCCGCTCTCCCTGCTCGACGGTGAACTCGGAGTGCGTGCTGAAGTCCTGGCCCCAGGTCCGCACGGCGGGTTCGCTGCGCAGCCACACCGAGTCGGGTCCGGCGACGGCGACGCGGTGGCCGCCGGACTTGCGCATCCACGGGATGATCGTGCCGTAGTCGAAGCGGAGGCGGAGCGTGCTGTGCACGGTGACCCGGCCGCTGACGCCCTCCACGATGCGGACGACGTCGGGCGCGCGCTCGCGCTGCGGCATCAGGTCGGTGACCCGGGCCGTCCCGTCGGGGGTCTGCCACTCGGTGTCGAGGACGAGGGTGTCGGGGCGGTAGGCGCGGCGTGTGCAGGTGTCCGCGCCGAGCGGCGCGATTCTCCAGTTGCCGTTGTTCTCGTCGCCCAGGAGCCTCGCGAAACAGGCGCCGGAGTCGAAGCGGGGCAGGCACAGCCAGTCGATGGAGCCGTCCCTGCCGACCAGAGCCGCCGTCTGTTCGTCGCCGATGAGGGCGTAGTCCTCGATGCGGGGGTGCACGCAGTTCGGGGTTCCCGGTGGGCGGAGCGGACAATCAGCGAGGCGCCCAGGCGGGTGACGCGCGCGCCGGTCGGATGGCGCGCGGGCGGGTCACACCGAGGCGGGTTCCGCCTCCGCGGCCTGCTCCCCGGGCGCCGCGGCGGCCCGGTCCCGGGTCTCGCGGCGGACCAGGACGACCCAGCCGACGGGGACGGCCGCGGCGAACAGCCACCACTGGATCATGTACGCGTAGTTCAGCGGGGCGTCTTCCTTGCCCGGGTCGGAGATCTGCTGCGGGGTGTCGCCCTTCGGCTCGGGCGCCGTCTGCTCGATGTAGCCGCCGAGCACCTGGGCGCCGAGCCGGCGCGCCTCCTGCTCGCTGTTGATCAGCATGACCTGCCGGTGGGGCAGTCCCGCGATGTTCTTGATGCCGCTCGCGGCGGTCGTCTCGTCGGCCATGAGACGGCCGGTGACGGTGGTCCGGCCGGTAGGCGGTGCGGGGATCTTCGGGAAGGCGGTCTGCGCCCCGTTCGCCGGGATCCAGCCGCGGTTGACCAGGAGCACCTTGCCGTCCGTCAGCCGGAACGGGGTGAGGACGTGGAAACCGACCTCGTCGTCGGAGTTGATGCGGCGCCGGACCACGACCTCCCGGGACGTGTCGAAGGTGCCCGTCGCGGTGACGCTGTGGTACCGCTCGGCGCGGGTCACGGCGTGCCCGGGGGAGGTCAGCCGCTCGACGGGGACCGGCTCGGCGGTCAGCGCGTCGGTGACGAGCTGGTTGCGGGCGCTGCGCTCCTCGTACCGGTGCTTCTGCCAGAAGCCAAGCTCGATCATCGTGGGGATGAGAAGCAGGCAGATCAGGGTGAGGATCACCCACTGCCGGGTCAACAGGAAGCGGTACACCCCACGACCGTACCTCGGACGTGGCGGCCCGCTGCGGGAGGGTCCCGAGGCGGGCCGCCGACCCCGCGGAGGCGGGGAGCACACCACCGACTTGTACGGTCGTGGCGTCTACCGGGGACCATCTCCGCGGCTGCGGGGAATCCATGGGTCGGACCCGGCACGAGTTCCAATGACCGCGTGGCCGTGAACGTCACGCGGATTGCTCACACGCGGTCGACGATGCCCACCTTCCCCTCTTCGCGGGCGCAGTGGGCGCCGCAGTAGAAGTGGCCGCCGGCCTCCACGCCCTGGCCGATGATCGACACCTTGCAGTGCTCGCAGACCGGGGCCATGCGGTGGATGGCACAGGTGAAGCAGTCGAAGACGTGCACCGCGCCCTGCGCGTGCACCTCGAAGGACATTCCGTAGTCATTGCCGCAGACTTCGCATTTCGCCATGCGCCACAGGGTGAGCGGTGAGCGCGGCCCGGGCGAGCGGCCGCCGGGCGAGTCGCGCGTCAATCACCCGTCCGTACGGTCACTGCTGCGATGCGGGCTCGACGTCCCTGAGAAGTTGTCCGAACGCCGCCTCGTCGATCACCGGCGTCCCGTACTGCCGCGCCCTGACCGTCTTCGACGTGCCCGAGTCGGGGTCGTTGGTGACCAGCAGGCTGGTCAGCCGGGACAGGCTCGTCGCGACGTGCAGCCCGGCCTCGGCCGCCCGGTCCTCCAGCAGCTCGCGGTCGACCGACGTGTCCCCGGAGAAGGCGACGCGCATGCCCTGCCTGAGCGGTTTGCCCTCTTCGTACCGCCCCGGGTTGGGGTAGGGACACACCGGCCGCTTGCGGGACGGGCGCCAGCTGGAGGGCCGGTAGCCGCCGTAGCCTCCCGACTGCTGGCGTGGCACCGGCCGGTCCGTCCACTCCGTCAGCGGCCGGCACTCCAGCAGCGGCAGCCGTACACCACCCGACGCCGCGGCCCGCAGACTGGGCCGGAACGCCTCCGCGAGCACGCGCGCGTCGTCCAGCGCGTGGTGCGCGTTCCGCTGGACGACGCCGAAGTGGGCCGCCAGGGACCCCAGCTTGTGGTTGGGCAGAGGCAGGCCGAGCTCCTTGGACAGCGCGATGGTGCACAGCCGCTGCCGCACCGGCGCCTCGCGCTCCGCGCGCGCGTACTCACGGGCGATCATCTGCCAGTCGAACACCGCGTTGTGCGCGACCAGCACCCGGTCCGCCAGCCGCGCCGAGAACTCCTCGGCGATCTCCTCGAAGAGGGGCGCGCCCTCCAGCACCTCGCTCGTCAGACCGTGGATCCACACGGGGCCCGGGTCGCGCTCCGGGTTGACCAGCGTGTACCAGTGATCCTCGACCTCGCCGCGCGCGTCCAGACGGTAGACAGCAGCGGAGATTATCCGGTCGTCCCGGGCCAGTCCGGTGGTCTCGACGTCGACGACCGCGTACCCCTGCGGATACGCGGTCGGCCATCCGGTGGGGGAGGGCACTGCGGTCGTACGGTCTTCGAGCATGGTCATTGAGGATACGACTCAGGACTGACAGCCCGGTCCACGAGGCCGGTGACATACCGGCTCCCCGTCAAGTTCCTTCCCCTGGTGGACGGTTCCGGCTCCCGGGGGCGTACCCCGCCGCCGGCCGCTCGCCGAGTCGCTGATGCGGCGGGCCCGCCCGGGTGAGATCCTCCCTGCTGTGACGGAACCCAACCACACCGAGAACCACGGCGGCGCGCTCGGATCCCGGCTCAACTGGCTGCGGGCCGCGGTCCTCGGCGCCAACGACGGCATCGTGTCCACCGCCGGACTCGTCGTCGGCGTGGCCGGGGCGACCGGCGAGCGGGCCGCACTGCTCACCGCCGGCCTCGCCGGGCTGCTCGCCGGGTCGATGTCGATGGCGGCGGGGGAGTACGTGTCGGTGTCCACCCAGCGCGACTCGGAGAAGGCCGCCCTGGCCGTCGAGACGCGGGAGCTGACGGAGCAGCCCGAGGCCGAACTGGAGGAGCTGACCGGGCTGTTGGAGCAGCGCGGCCTGAGCCGGGAGGTGGCCCACGAGGCGGCAGTCCAGTTCACGGAACGGGACGCCCTGCGCACCCACGCGCGCGTGGAGCTCGGCATCGACCCGGACGCGCTCACCAACCCCCTGCACGCGGCATGGGCGAGCTTCTTCGCGTTCACGGTGGGCGCCCTGCTGCCGCTGCTCGCGATCGTGCTGCCGCCGGCCCAGTGGCGCCTGCCGGTGACCGTGGTGTCCGTCCTGGCCGCACTCGTCCTCACCGGCTGGAGCAGCGCTCGGCTGGGTGCGGCGGAGCCCCGGCAGGCGGTGCTGCGCAACGTCGTCGGCGGGGCCCTGGCCATGGGGGTCACCTATGCCGCGGGTTCGCTGCTCGGCGCGGCCGGCGTCTAGCGACCTTCGCCCATACTTGTGGGTAACAACATCTAGCGGCGGCGGTCCGGCGGCTCTACGGTGCACGCATGCCGAACCTCCCCGACGTCGTGGTCTGGTCGATCCCGGCCTTCGTGCTGCTCGCCGTCATCGAGATGATCAGTGTCCGCGTCCATCCGGACGACGACGCGGCCGGATACGAGACCAAGGACGCCGCGGCAAGCGTCTCCATGGGGCTCGGCAGTCTGTTCTTCGACGCGATGTGGAAGATCCCGATCGTCCTGATCTACGACGCCGTCTACACGCTCACGCCCCTGCGCGTGCCGGTGCTGTGGTGGACGGTACTGCTGATGCTGCTCGCCCAGGACTTCTTCTACTACTGGTCCCACCGCGGCCACCACGTCATCCGCATCCTGTGGGCCTGCCACGTCGTCCACCACTCCAGCCGGAAGTTCAACCTCACGACCGCGCTGCGCCAGCCCTGGACGTCCCTGACGTCCTGGCCGTTCTACCTCCCGCTGATCGCCCTGGGCGTGCACCCGGCCGCCCTCGCCTTCTGCTCCTCCGTCAGCCTCGTCTACCAGTTCTGGATCCACACCGAGCGCATCGACAAGCTGCCCCGCTGGTTCGAGTTCACCCTCAACACCCCGTCGCACCACCGGGTGCACCACGCCTCCCAGGGCGGCTACCTGGACCGCAACTTCGGCGGGATCCTGATCGTCTGGGACCGCCTCTTCGGGTCGTTCACGCCCGAGGTGGAGCGGCCCGTGTACGGGTTGACCAAGAACATCAACACGTTCAACCCGATCAAGGTCGCCACGCACGAGTACGTCTCCATCGTCAAGGACGTCAAGGCGGCGGGCAGTTGGCGCGAGCGCGCGGGACGCATGTTCCGCGGGCCGGGCTGGCAGCCCGTGGCAGGCACGCCGGAACCGGCCGAGGAGACCCTGACCGCGTGAGAGCCTCCCGCGCCCTCCTCGCCGCCTTCGCCCTCGCCACCGCCGTCGACCTCGTCTCTCTCGCGGTCGGTCCGCACGCCGGGCACACGGTGGCCAAGCCCCTCCTGATGCTTCTGCTGGCCGCGTACGCCGCCCGCGCCGGCGCCCCACGGCTCCTCGTCGCCGCCCTCCTGTGCGGCTGGGGCGGCGACGTCCTGCTCATGTCCGGCGCCGACCTCGCCTTCCTGGCCGGAATGGCCTGCTTCGCGGCCGGACACGTCTGCTACCTGGTCCTCTTCCGCTCCTACGGCCCTCCACGCCCGCGTGCCGCTCTCCTCGCCCCGGCCTACGGCCTCGTCGCCCTCACCCTCGTCGTCCTCCTGTGGCCCGGCCTGCCCGCCGGCCTCCGCGTCCCCGTCGCCTGCTACAGCACCCTGCTCACCGCCATGGCATACGGCGCGGCCACCCGCCTCGGCCGCACCGCCGGGCTCGGCGGCGCGCTCTTCCTGCTCTCCGACAGCCTCCTCGCGACCGGCCTCGCGGGCTGGCCGCAGCTGCCGCGCCCCGACCTGTGGACCATGCTCACCTATGTCGTGGCACAGTTCCTGCTGGTCCGGGGTGCCCTCGGCGCGCGACCCGCACCGGTGACGGCGTACGGTGAGGTGCGCTCGACCACCCCCTGAGCGCATCGCACCGCACACCGCACGAGAAGGACCCTCGCCATGCGCGCCACCACCATCCACGCCCCGTACGACATGCGCGTGGAGAACGTGCCCGAGCCCGTCGTGCAGCTGCCGACCGACGCGGTCGTACGGGTGCTGCGCGCCTGCATCTGCGGCAGCGACCTGTGGGCGTACCGCGGCGAGGCGGCACGGCAGCCGGGGCAGCGGATCGGGCACGAGTTCCTCGGTGTCGTCGAGGAGACCGGCTCCGAGGTGGACACCGTCCGCCGCGGCGACCTCGTGGTGGCACCGTTCATGTGGTCCGACGGCGTCTGCGACTACTGCCGCGAGGGGCTGACCACCTCCTGCGAGCACGGCGGCTTCTGGGGCTCCGTCGGCTACGACGGCGGCCAGGGCGAGGCCGTGCGGGTGCCGTTCGCCGACGGCACTCTCGTCCAACTCCCCAAGGAGGCGGCCTCCGACGACCATCTGCTGTCCGCACTGCTGACCCTCTCCGACGTCCTCGGCACCGGCTACCACGCGGCCCTCGGCGCGGGCGCCCGCCCCGGCGCCACCCTCGCCGTCGTCGGGGACGGCGCCGTCGGTCTGTGCGCCGTACTCGCCGCCAAGCGCCTCGGCGCCGAGCGGATCATCGCGCTGGGCCGCCACGAGGTCCGTACGGACATCGCGCGCCGCTTCGGCGCCACCGACGTCGTCGCCGAGCGCGGGGACGCGGCCGTCGAGGCCGTCCGGGAACTCACCCGCGGGCAGGGCGCGCACGCCGTCGTCGAGGCGGTCGGCACCGAGCAGTCGATGCGTACGGCCGTCAACATCACCCGGGACGGCGGCGCCATCGGCTTCGTCGGGGTCCCGCACGGCAGCGGCACCGGCCTCGACCTCGGCGTCATGTTCGACCGGAACATCGCGCTGCGCGGCGGCGTCGCACCGGTGCGCGCGTACATCCCGGAGCTGCTGCCCGACGTCCTCGACGGCAGCATCGACCCCTCGCCCGTCTTCGACATGACGGTCGGTCTGGAGGGTGTGCCGGACGGCTACAAGGCGATGGACGAGCGCACCGCGCTCAAGGTGCTGGTGACCAACTGAGGTTCACCATCTGATCGGCAGCGGCAGCGCCGTCAGCAGCCCCGACAGGGCGACCACCGCCGCGAGGAGGAGCACCTCCACGCGCGCGGGCACGCACGCGCTCATCGGGTCGGGCGCCCGGCTCAGCCGGATGCGTGCCCACAGGGCGAGCAGGGCGACGGCGGCCGCGAGGATCACCTTGGCGAGTACGGCTCGCCCGTAGGAGGTCTCCGTGAGCTGGTGCAGCACTGTGTCCGCCGGCATCCGGCGCAGGGTGCTGCACACGCCCGTGGCGGTGATCGCCGCCAGGAGCACGACGGCTACGCGCGCGTAGAGCCCCAGCAGCGCGGCGCCCGCCTCGCCGCCGCTGCCGCCCGCGCGCCAGAGTCGTAGCGTCCGCAATGTGTGCGACAGGGCGCCCACCCACAGCGCCGCGCACGTCAGATGGACGAGCGTGAGGCCCGAGCCGGTCAACGGGCCGTGCTCCGTGGGGGGATGTGCACGCAGGGCCTCGGCGACGACGACCGCGGCCAGCGGCCAGGCCTGGTGGGCGGGCCTTCGGGAGAGGGCGCACAGCCCCGCCACCACGAACGCGTTGACCTCGAGCAGCGCCAGCACGCCGTCACGGGTGCCGTACAGCCCGCCGATGTCGATCCGGGAGAGCTCGGAGACACTGTGCGGTACCCGGTTGCCGGTCGCCACGACCGAGGCGAGGGCGAGCGCGGCGAGGAAACCAGCGGTGGCGGCGTACGCTGCCCAGCTGCGCGGGGTGCCGGTCGGGGCGCCGGGCAGCCTACGGGCCAGCCGGTTCACGAACAGCTCGCCCACCGGGACGCACAGGGCCGCGAAGAGCACGGTGCGCAGCAGGGCGATGCCACCCACACCCGGGGCGGCGGCCTCCCCGGTGCCGTGCAGCGCGGCGGACGGCCCCAGCAGCGGGATCAGCGCGGCCAGAGCCACCAGAGCGAGGACGGCGACGGCCCGGCACGCCTCGGCCGGGCCGACGGCGCCAGTGGTCGGTCGGGTCACTGTCACCCCCGGATCTTCACCAGTCACGGCAAATCGGGGCAAGTGCCGTAAAGGAATGGGGAGATGGGAACTCCGTCCCCCGATACGTTTCCGGCCGACCTTCCGCTCAGTCCCACCCCGGCGCGTCCGTCCCCCACGGTGCCGGAGGCCGCGCCCAGTCGGCGGGTCCGCCGGTGAAGGACACCGGCGGCAGCGCGTACCGCAGCCGCCCGAGCGCGCTGTCCCGGTCGGCGAGCCACGCGTCCGCGCCCTCGTACGGCACCTCGCCCTCCGGGCCGCTGTGGATCCGGTCCGTCAGCCAGGCCGCCGTCCGCGCCAACGCCAGCCGTACGAACCGCCCTTCACCGTCGTACGACCGCTCCGTCAGCGCCCGCAGCACCGCGGCTGCCAGCAGATAGCCGGTGCCGTGGTCCAGGGCCTGCGCGGGCAGCGCGCCCGGCTGCCCGGCCGAGCCCTCGAGGGCCGCGATGCCGCAGGCCGCCTGCACCAGGCTGTCGAAGCCACGCCGCCCGCTCCACGGACCGTACGCGCCCCACGCCGACACCTGCGCCACGACCAGTCCCGGCCGCCGCTCGGCCAGCGCCTGCGGAGAGAGCCCGAACTGGTCCAGGGCGCCCGGCCGGTAGCCGGTGACGACGACGTCCGCCGCGGACAGCAGTTCCTCGAAGGCCTTCGCGTCCGTCGTGAGGTCCAGCGTCGCCGACCGCTTGCCGACGCCCGTGTCGGCGTGCTGGTCGGGCAGTTCGGGCAGCCACGGCGCGTCCAGGCGCAGCACGTCCGCGCCGAGCAGCGCGAGCGTGCGGGTGGCGACGGGGCCGGCGAGGACCCGGGTCAGGTCGAGGACGCGCAGGCCGGCGGCAGGGAGGAGGGGAGTGCCCTCGATCGGCGCGAGCACGCGCGCGTGGGCCGTGTCCAGGCGGCCGCGCTCCACCAGGGGCCGCTCGACCAGTGCGGCGTACTGCCCGTGCGCTGCCCACTCCTCTGGGGAGCGCAGCACCACCGCGAGACCACCGGCGGCGTGGACGGAGTCCTCCACCTCCAGGGCCGGCCGCTCGGCGAGGTGCCCGGCGACGAGCTCCGGCGTGGCGTCCTCGGGCAGGCCCAACGCACCCAGCAGCCGTGCCCGGTGATGCGGATAGTTGGCGTGCGTGCGCACCCAGCCGTCCGCCGTGCGCCAGAACCGCGACAAGGGCGCGAAAGAGACCGGCGCCCGCCCTTCGACGAGCAGGTGCCGCTCACTGCGGAACGCGGTCGCCACGGCCCCGTCGTCGACCCGCACCTCCGGCACCTGGGCGAGCCCGGCCCGCCGCGCCCCCAGCTCGGCCGCGGCCAGCGCACACGCGGCCACACACCCGCGCGCGAGCTCGCGCACGGGAAGCCGCGCGTCGAGCGCTCCCCGGCGTACCACGGTGGACACCCGCGACGCGAGAGCGGGATCGCCGCCCACCGCTTCCCAAGCGAACTTGATTTCGGTCATGACTGCACTATGCAGTATTGATTCAATCAACCTTTCGGGCGTGTCGTCCAGTGACGGGGTGAGCGGGCCGGACAGATGTCCAGCCCGCTCAACCTCGTCAACGTCCTACTCGGCCGACGCCCTACTTTGTCACAGCAGCCAGCGCGTCCGCCGTGCCCCAGCCGTAGAAGCCGTTGTAGTTCTTCGAGCCCTCGCACACCGCGTCGATCTTGCCGTCGCTGTTGATGTCGTACGGATCCGTGCACGGCGTGGCGTCGGCCTCGGCGTACAGGAGCGCCTTCACCAGGGCGGCGGGGGCGTGCGGATGCGTTGACTTGATCAACGCGGCCACACCCACGACGTGCGGGGTCGCCATAGACGTACCGGCCATGTAGCCCCACCTGCCGCCGGGCAGCGGGCCGAGGATCAGACCGCTGGTCGCCGGGGGCGCCGGCCTCTGGAAGGCCGTCGAGTCGCCGCCGGGCGCGGCGATGTCGATGACCCCGAGGCCGTAGTTGGAGAAGGAGGACTTGAGGCCCTTGGCGCCGGTCGCCGCCACCGTGACGACACCCGGCAACTGGGTCGGTATGTCATAGCACTTGGACGGGTCGATCACCCGGTCCGACGGGGTGCCGTCGTTCGGCGAGACCGGGTCGGTGATCGAGTCGGACGCCAGGTCGTAGCTCTCGTTGCCCGCCGCCGCGACGTTGACCGTGCCCTTCTTCTCCGCGTACCGCGTGGCCCGCGTGATGGCGTCCACGAGCGCCTTCTGGTCAGGGTCGTCCTTGCAGTTGAAGTACCACGGGTCGGTGTAATAGCTGTTGTTGGTCACGTCGACGCCGTGCTCGGCCGCCCACACGAAGCCGCAGACCACGGCCTCCGTGTAGAAGTAGCCCGCGGTGGTCGCCACCTTGATGCCGGCGACCTTCACCCCGGGCGCGACACCGGTGATGCCGACGCCGTTCTTGGCACCCGCGATCTCACCGGCCACGTGCGTGCCGTGCGGGCTCTCCGCCGCGCTGGGGCGCCAGGAGCCTTCGGTCGTGTCCGGCTTGCCCGTCACACAGTTGGCCGAGGCGTTCCGGTCGAAGTTGGGCGCGATGTCCGGGTGGGTGTCGTCGACGCCGGTGTCGATGACGGCGACGGTGACCTTCGAGCTGCCGAGCGTCTTCTCGTGCGCCTTGTCCGCCTTGATGGCGGGCAGGTCCCACTGCAGCGGCTCCAACGGGTCCTGTCCGCCCGCCGCCTGGGCGTCCGCGTCCGCGACCTCCTCGGAGCTGAGCACCTTCGGGGTGCCGACGTCGGTGGTCGACTGGGCGGGCAGCGGCGCGTTGCGCGTGTTGCCGGCCGAGTCCACCCCGTGCACCGTGCGGATGGTCTTGGCGAAGTCCGGGTTCGACGAGTGGACGACGATCACGCCGATCTGGTCGTACGCGATCACGACCGTGCCGCCCGCGTCGGCGATGGCCTTCTTCACGTGCGCGGAAACGCCGTGTCCCGGAGGGACGTTGACGACGTAGCTGAGCGAGGTCGCGTCACTGGCCGCCGTGGCCGGGGCGTCCGCGGCGGACGCCGTGGCGTTCGGCAGGAACGCGAGAGCCGTCGCCATGGCCATTCCGACCGGGATCGCCATGGCGCGGCGCAGGCGTGGCTGGGGCGCTGTCATATGTCTGTGTCTCCAGTTCGTTCGCGGTACGAGCGGGCCGTGCGGGAAGTCCGGGTATCGGGAAGTCCGGGAAACCGGGCCTTACTTGACCGCGCGCAGCGCGTTGACGATGCCTGACCCGTAGAAGCCGTTGACGCGCTTGCCGCCGACGCAGGTCGCGTCCACGACACCGTCGCCGTCCCCGTCGTACGGGGTGGTCGGGCAGCCGGGGTTGTCCGCCTCGGCCTTGAGCAGCGCCTGGAGCTGGGCCGGGGTCGCGTGCGGGTGGGTGGACTTCAGGAGCGCGGCCACCGCGGCCACGTGCGGGGACGCCATCGACGTGCCCTGCAGGAAGCCGTACTGGTTGTTCGGCAGCGTCGACAGGATGCGGCCGTTCTGCGACGGCGTGTCCGGGATCTGGAACTTGTCGCCGCCCGGCGCCGCGACGTCGACGACGCCCTTGCCATAGCTGGAGTAGTACGACTTGGCGCCCTTGACGCCGGTCGCGCTGACCGTGACCACACCGGGCAGCTGGGTCGGCACGTCGAAGCACTCGTGCGGGTCGACCGTACGGGTCACCGCCGTCGAGTCGTCCGGGCTGGATTCGTCGACCAGTGCGTCCGAGTCGAGGTCGTCGTTGGAGTTGCCCGCCGAGGCGACATTGAGCGTGCCCTTGCTCTGTGCGTACAGCTGGGCCCTGTTGACCGCGTCGACGATGGCACGTTGATCGGGGTCGTCAAGGCAGTTGTACAGCCAGGGATCAACGTAGTAGCTGTTGTTGGTGACCTCGATGCCGTGGTCGGCGGCGAACACGAAGGCGCAGACGACGCTCTCCGGGTAGAACAGCTGGCCCGCGTCCGGCTGGGCGACGGTGATGCTCGCGACCTTCACACCGGGGGCCACGCCCGCGACGCCGATGCCGTTGCGGGCCGCGGCTATCTCGCCCGCCACATGCGTGCCGTGGTAGTGGTCGGCGTCCACCGGACGCCAGGCGCCGTACGTCGTGTCCGCCTTGCCGCTCACGCAGTTCGCGGACTGCGAGGGGGAGAAGTTCGGGGCGATGTCGGGGTGGGTGTCGTCGACGCCGGTGTCGATGATGCCGACGGTCACCTTCCTGCTGCCGGGGTCGATCTTCGCGGCCTTGTCGGCGTCGATCGCCCGCAGGTCCCACTGGTCGGCTTCGAGGGGCTCCTCGCCCGTCGCTGAACTCTGCGCGACCTTCGCCGCCTCGGCCTTCGACAGGACCTGCACGGCGCCCTCGTCCGTGGTCCCCGCCGGGGTGAGCGGCGCGGTGCGCGTGGCACCCGCCGACTGCACGCCGCGCACGGCGCGTATTCGCTTGCCGAAGTCGGGGTTCGCGGAGTGGACGACGATCACGCCGATCGTGTCGTACGTCGCGACGATGCTGCCGCCGTTCGCGGCGATCGCCCGCTGCACCGACGCGATCGTGCCGTGATCCGTACGGGTGTTGACGACGTACGCCAGGTTGGGGCCGTCCGCCGTCCGGGAGGCCGGGGCCGCCAACGGGACCGCCGACGCCGCCGCGGGCAGGAAGCCCAGCGAGGCGGTCAGCGACAGCACGACCGGCACGGCGAGAGCGAGCCTGCGTCTGGAGCGCAGATGAGGCATGGGATCTCCACATCATCCGGAAACGAAACCGCCCGAGACACAGGTGGCGCTCGGGCAGGTGCATGACGGGTGGTGCAGGGCGAAGCTATCTCCCCCTCTCGCTGGCCAGCAATGACTTCTCGAGATGACTTCTGAAAGAACTCATAGGACTTGAACCGGACCTCGCGTGGCGCCGTGGACCTTCGACAGGGAGCACGAGCACGATCGAGCCCCCGCCGCAAACACCCGCAAATCACCCGTAACACGAGGAGACTCCGTGGCAACCGAGACACCGCCCCCCTCGAAAGCCGACCCCCAACTCCCTCCCACCGAGGAGTTCGTCGCGGTGCAGGAGAGCGCGGAGTTCGGTGAACTGCGCCACTCCTACCGCTCCTTCGCCTTCCCGCTGACCGTCGCCTTCATCGCCTGGTACCTGCTGTACGTCCTGCTCTCGAACTACGCGGGCGGATTCATGGGCACCAAGCTGTTCGGCAACATCAACGTCGCCCTCGTCCTGGGCCTCGCCCAGTTCCTCACCACGTTCCTCATCGCCTGGTGGTACGCGCGGCACGCCGCCGCCAAGCTCGACCCCAAGGCAGAGGCCATCAAGTCCCGGATGGAGGGCGGCGCATGAGCCCCGCGATCACCCTGGCCGCAGGCGAGGCCAGTGACCACCGGCCGCTGATCATCACCCTGTTCGCAATCTTCGTCGCCGCGACCCTCGTCATCACCGTCTGGGCGGGCCGCCAGACCAAGGACGCCGCCGACTTCTACGCCGGCGGACGGCAGTTCACCGGTTTCCAGAACGGCCTCGCGGTCTCCGGCGACTACATGTCCGCCGCGTCCTTCCTCGGCATCGCGGGCGCCATCGCCCTGTTCGGGTACGACGGCTTCCTGTACTCCATCGGCTTCCTGGTCGCCTGGCTGGTCGCCCTGCTCCTCGTCGCCGAGCCGCTGCGCAACTCCGGCCGCTACACCATGGGCGACGTGCTGGCCTACCGGATGCGCCAGCGCCCGGTCCGTACGGCAGCCGGCACCTCCACGATCGTGGTGTCGATCTTCTACCTGCTGGCCCAGATGGCCGGCGCGGGCGTCCTGGTCTCCCTGCTGCTCGGCATCACCAGCGACGGCGGCAAGATCGGCATCGTCGCCCTGGTCGGCGTCCTCATGATCGTGTACGTCACCATCGGCGGCATGAAGGGCACCACCTGGGTCCAGATGGTCAAGGCGGTGCTTCTCATCATCGGCGCCCTGCTGCTGACCTTCCTCGTCCTGCTGAAGTTCCACTTCAACCTCTCCGACCTGCTCGGCTCGGCGGCCAGCAACAGCGGGAAGGGTTCCGCCTTCCTCGAGCCCGGCCTGAAGTACGGCGCGACGGGTACCACCAAGCTGGACTTCATCTCGCTCGGCATCGCCCTGGTCCTGGGCACCGCAGGCCTGCCGCACATCCTGATCCGCTTCTACACGGTGCCCACCGCGAAGGCCGCTCGTAAGTCCGTGATCTGGGCCATCGGCCTGATCGGCGCCTTCTACCTGATGACCCTCGCCCTCGGCTTCGGCGCCGCCGCGCTGATCAAGCCGGACGAGATCATCGCCTCCAACAAGGCGGGCAACACGGCGGCGCCGCTGCTCGCCCTGCACCTGGGCGGGGTGGACTCCAGCTGGGGCGCGATCCTGCTCGCCACCATCTCGGCCGTCGCCTTCGCCACGATCCTCGCGGTCGTCGCCGGCCTCACCCTGGCCTCGTCGTCCTCCTTCGCACACGACATCTACGCGAACGTCATCAGGAAGGGACAGGCCACCGAGAAGGAGGAGATCAACGCCGCCCGGTACGCCACGATCGGCATCGGCGCCGTCTCGATCGTCCTGGGCGCACTCTCCCGCGACCTGAACGTCGCCGGCCTGGTCGCCCTGGCCTTCGCGGTCGCCGCCTCCGCCAACCTGCCGACGATCCTCTACAGCCTGTTCTGGAAGCGGTTCACCACGAACGGTGCCCTGTGGTCGATCTACGGCGGCCTGGTCACCGCGGTCGGCCTGGTGCTGTTCTCGCCGGTCGTCTCCGGCAAGGAGACGTCGATGTTCCCCGACGTCGACTTCCACTGGTTCCCGCTGGAGAACCCGGGCATCATCTCGATCCCGGTCGGTTTCCTCCTCGGCGTCCTCGGCACCCTGCTGTCTAAGGAGGAGCCGGACGCCGGTAAGTACGCCGAACTGGAAGTACGGTCGCTGACCGGCACCGGAGCACACTGACAGCCACCGAGAGGTTCGTACGGACGGCCGCGTCGTAGGGAACTACGACGCGGCCGCGTCCTGCCTCGTGGGGAACGACCCTCGGCCGATGTCGGTGGTGTCACGTAGGCTCGCAAGAGACAGAAAACAACTGTCCGGACGAGGGAGGGGGCCCACGTGCTCATCGACACCTACGGCCGAGTGGCCACCGACTTGAGGGTCTCGCTGACCGACCGGTGCAATCTGCGCTGTACGTACTGCATGCCCGAGGAGGGCCTGCAGTGGCTGGCCAAGCCCGACCTGCTCACGGACGACGAGATCGTCCGCCTGATCGACATCGCGGTCACCTCCCTCGGCATCACCGAGGTCCGCTTCACGGGCGGCGAGCCGCTGCTGCGTCCCGGCCTGGTCGGCATCGTCGAGCGCGTGGCCGCTCTGGAACCGCGCCCCAAGATGTCCCTCACCACCAACGGCATCGGCCTCAAGCGCACGGCGGCCGCACTGAAGGCGGCGGGCCTGGACCGGGTCAACGTCTCCCTCGACACCCTCCGCCCGGACGTCTTCAAGGCCCTCAGCCGCCGGGACCGCCACAAGGACGTCCTCGACGGCCTCGACGCCGCCCGCGAAGCAGGCCTCACCCCGGTCAAGGTCAACTCGGTCCTGATGCCGGGTCTGAACGAGGACGAGGCCCCGGACCTGCTCGCCTGGGCGCTGGAGCACGAGTACGAACTGCGCTTCATCGAGCAGATGCCGCTGGACGCCCAGCACGGCTGGAAGCGCGAGGGCATGGTCACGGCAGAGGACATCCTCGCCTCCCTGCGCACCCGCTTCGACCTCACACCCGAGGGCGCGGACGAACGCGGCTCGGCCCCGGCGGAGCGCTGGCTGGTCGACGGCGGCCCGCGGCGCGTCGGCGTCATCGCCTCGGTCACTCGCCCGTTCTGCGCGGCCTGCGACCGCACCCGCCTCACGGCCGACGGCCAGATACGCAACTGCCTTTTCGCGCGGGAGGAGACGGACCTCCGCTCGGCCCTGCGCTCCGACGCCCCCGATGAGGAGATCGTCCGCATCTGGCGCCAGGCGATGTGGGGCAAGAAGGCGGGCTCGGGCCTGGACGACCCCTCGTTCCTCCAGCCGGACCGCCCGATGTCGGCGATCGGCGGCTAGGTTGGCGGCCTAGGCGTGGCCTAGGCGCCGTCGGCGGCTTCCCACTCCGTCAGCAGGACAACGTCCTTGAGAAACCCCCGTACACCGAGGAACTGCGAGAGATGCTCCCGGTGTTCCTCGCAGGCGAGCCAGGTCTTGCGGCGATCCGGCGTGTGGATCTTCGGGTTGTTCCACGCCAGCACCCATACGGCGTCGGCACGGCAGCCTTTGGCTGAACAGATCGCGTCACTCACTGCTTCGTCCCACAAAAAGCCCCGCAAACAAGGCGACGCCGAGCAGCCACGGGGGGAGCTGCCCGGCGTCGGTCCGTCGCTCCGACGGGGGATGCGGAGCGCGTACGCAGTATGCCATGGGCAACCCGCCGGTCGGCACTGGAACTGCATGATTGATCTGAGCTTTTCTTGAGGTTCCTGCGAAGCCCTACGGAACCGCTCCCAGGCCCTCGCATCCGCAACGCTCACACCGGATCGGGACGTTCACCTCTCACTCCGGCAGCCGGGTCGCCCCCCACGTCTTCCGGTGCGGACTCCGGATGCGTGTCCTCCGCGCGCGGAGGCGCGATCATCGGCCGCGTCGGCGCGACCCCGAAGGTCGACGGCAGCGACGGCGGTCGCTCCCGACCGGCGTTGGCGATCACCACGGCGACATAGGGAAGGAGCGCTCCGAGCACCAACGCCACGATGGCGACGTGCCGTTCGACGTTCCACAGCGTGGCCGCGAGGATCACGGCGGCGGTGCGGATCGTCATCGAGATGACGTACCGGCGCTGCCGCCCGCGCACATCCTCGGCCAGACCGGTCCGGGCTCCGGTGATCCGGAACACCTGGACGTTGCCGCCACCGCGCTGCTTCCGCATCACATTCCACCATCCGCCCGCATCGGACTCGCCCCGCCCGTACACGGTCCGTACCCGCTCGGGGTACCGGGCCAGGACTGTTTCCACGTTACGCCGCACCTGCGTCGCCTACGAGACCGGGGCACCCGCCGCCTGGGCGAACGTCCTGCGTCGGCGTGCGTAGCGCGGTAAGCCGTACGGCCGTACCCGACATGCGCCGGACGGCGGAGCGGCCGAGACTGTTCGTAATGCTCACGTCGAGCCGGACGAGGAGGCAGCCATGGGCTGGTTGTGGGCGATCATCGTGGGATTCGTGCTGGGCATCATCGCCAAGGCGGTCATCCCGGGCAAGCAGCACAGCCCCCTCTGGCTGACCACCATCTGCGGCATCCTCGGCGCGATCGCGGGCAACGCCATCGCCGCCGCGCTCGGCGTCGCGGAGACCCGCGGCATCGACTGGAGCCGGCACGCGTTCCAACTCGTCGCCGCGATCATCATCGTCTTCTTCGTCGACATGGCGTACATGGCGACGTTGGGGAAGAGGAAACAGCAGCGAAGCGTCTGACGGGCGGACACGGCGAAGGGTGGCTCCTCGCGGGAGCCGCCCTTCGATCCGTCTCAGGCGGACGTGACCTCGACCGCCGCCAGGTTCTTCTTGCCCCGGCGCAGTACCAGCCAGCGACCGTGCAGCAGCTCCTCCTTGACGGGGACCGCGTCCTCGCCGGCGACCTTCACGTTGTTCACGTAGGCACCGCCCTCCTTGACGGTGCGCCGCGCGGCGGACTTGCTCGCCACCAGGCCGACCTCGGCGAACAGATCGACCACCGGACCGAGCTCGGCGACCTGGATGTTCGGCACCTCGGAGAGGGCCGCCGCCAGCGTCTTCTCGTCCAGCTCCGCCAGCTCGCCCTGGCCGAACAGCGCCTTGGACGCGGCGATCACGGCGGCCGTCTGGTCGGCGCCGTGCACCAGCGTCGTCAGCTCCTCGGCCAGCGCCCGCTGAGCGGCGCGCGCCTGCGGACGCTCCTCGGTCTGCTTCTCCAACTCCTCGATCTCGTCACGGGACTTGAAGCTGAAGATGCGCAGGAACTTGGAGACGTCCCGGTCGTCGGCGTTCAGCCAGAACTGGTAGAAGGCGTACGGCGTGGTCAGCTCCGGGTCGAGCCAGACCGTGCCGGACTCCGTCTTGCCGAACTTGGTGCCGTCCGCCTTGGTGATCAGCGGCGTGGCCAGTGCGTGCACCGCGACATGCGGCTCGACCTTGTGGATCAGGTCGGCGCCCGCCGTCAGGTTGCCCCACTGGTCGCTGCCGCCGGTCTGCAGCGTGCAGCCGTACCTCCGGTACAGCTCCAGGAAGTCCATGCCCTGCAGGATCTGGTAGCTGAACTCGGTGTAGCTGATGCCCGCGTCGGAGTGCAGCCGCCGGGCGACCGCCTCCTTCGAGATCATCTTGTTGACCCGGAAGTGCTTGCCGATGTCCCGCAGGAAGTCGATGGCCGACAGGCCCTGGGTCCAGTCCAGGTTGTTGACCATGGTCGCCGCGTGCGGACCCTCGAAGTCGAGGAACTTCTCGATCTGGCCGCGCAGCCGCGCCACCCAGCCGGCCACGACCTCGGGGTCGTTCAGCGTGCGCTCCGCGGTCGGCTTCGGGTCGCCGATGAGGCCCGTGGCACCCCCGACCAGGCCCAGCGGGCGGTTGCCCGCCTGCTGGATCCGGCGCATCGTCAGGATCTGCACAAGGTTGCCGAGGTGCAGGCTGGGCGCGGTCGGGTCGAAGCCGCAATAGAACGTGACGGGGCCGTCCGCGAACGCCTTGCGCAATGCGTCCTCGTCCGTGGAGAGGGCGATGAGCCCCCGCCACGTCAGCTCGTCGACGATGTCCGTCACGGTTCTCGTGTCTCCTTGGTGATCTTCGGGCAGTCGGCTGACAGCCGACTATGAATGCCTACGAGGTTATACGCCCTGACTGACAGAGCTCATATTGAAGTCGGGCACCCGCAGAGCCGGCATCGCGGCCCTGGTGAACCAGTCGCTCCACTCCCTCGGCAGCGTCTTTTCCGTCCGCCCGGCCTCCGTCGCGCGGCCCAGCAGGTCCACGGGCGACTCGTTGAACCGGAAGTTGTTGACCTGCCCGGTCACCTCGCCGTTCTCCACGAGGTACACGCCGTCGCGGGTCAGGCCGGTGAGCAGCAGCGTCGCCGGATCGACCTCGCGGATGTACCACAAGCAGGTCAGCAACAGCCCGCGCTCGGTGCCCGTGACCATCTCCTCCAGCGAGCGGTCCTCGCCGCCGTCCAGGATCAGGTTCCCGAGCGCCGGGGCGACGGGCAGCCCGGTCAGGCCCGCGCTGTGCCGGGTGGTGGTCAGATGCCTCAGCTCACCGCGGTCGACCCACTCGGTGGAGCCCACCGGAAGCCCGTTGTCGAACACCGACTGGTCGCCCCCGGAGGAGTGTGCGACCACGAAGGGCGCCGACTCCAGGCCCGGCTCGTTCGGGTCGCTGCGCAGCGTCAGCGGCAAGTCGGTCAGCTTCTCGCCCACGCGTGTGCCGCCGCCCGGCTTGGAGAACACCGTCCGGCCCTCGGCCGCGTCCCGGCCCGACGCCGACCACAGCTGGTAGATCAGCAGGTCCGCGACCGCGGTCGGTGGCAGCAGCGTCTCGTAGCGGCCCGCGGGCAGCTCCACGCGGCGCTCGGCCCAGCCGAGGCGTACGGCGAGTTCGGCGTCCATGGCTCCCGGGTCGACATCCTTGAAGTCCCGCGTGGAGCGGCCCGCCCAGGCCGAGCGCGTACGGTCCGGGGACTTGGCGTTCAGCTCCAGCGTCCCGGTCGGTTGGTCATGCCTCAGGCGCAGCCCCGTCGAGGTGCCCATGTAGGTGGAGACCAGCTCGTGATTGGCGAAGCCGTACAACTCGCGGCCGCCCGCACGCGCGCGTGCGAAGGCCTCGCCGAGCGCCGGGGCGAAGTCGGTGAACACCGCCGACGAGGTCTCGGTGGGCGCGTCCGTGAAGTCCGGCGACTCCGGTACGCCCGTGACCAGCGGCTGGGCGTCCTCCGCGGGCCCGGCGCCGCGCGCGGCGGCCTCGGCGGCCCGCACCAGCGGCTCCAGCTCGTCGGCGGTCACGGCCGAGCGGGACACCACTCCGGAGGCCGTGCCCTCCTTCCCGTCGACGGTCGCGATGACGGTCAGCGTGCGCCCGCGTGTGACGCCGTTGGTGGTGAGGGCGTTGCCCGCCCAGCGCAGATTGGCGGTCGAGTGCTCGTCGGCGATCACGACGCAGCCGTCGGCCCGGGACAGCGCGAGGGCCTGTTCGACGACCTCGTGCGGCTTGTTGGAACGGGCACTCATCGACCGGCCTCCTGGGTGGTGTTGAGGATGTTGACGCCCTTGAAGAGGGCGGAGGGGCACCCGTGCGACACGGCGGCCACCTGTCCCGGCTGGGCCTTGCCGCAGTTGAAGGCGCCGCCCAGGACGTACGTCTGCGGACCGCCGACGGCCGCCATGGAACCCCAGAAGTCGGTGGTCGTCGCCTGGTAGGCGACGTCCCTCAGCTGACCGGTGATCCGCCCGTTCTCGATCTTGAAGAAGCGCTGTCCGGTGAACTGGAAGTTGTAGCGCTGCATGTCGATGGACCAGGACCGGTCGCCGACGACATAGATGCCGCGGTCGACGCTCCCGATGAGGTCCTCGGTGGACAGTCCCGCCGGGTCCGGCTGGAGCGACACATTGGCCATGCGCTGCACCGGCACATGCCCGGGGGAGTCGGCGAACGCGCACCCGTTGGACCGCTCGAACCCGGTCAGCTTCGCGATCCTGCGGTCCAGCTGATATCCGACGAGCGTGCCGTCCTTCACCAGGTCCCAGGACTGACCCTCGACGCCCTCGTCGTCGTACCCGACGGTCGCCAGGCCGTGCTCGGCGGTGCGGTCACCCGTGACGTTCATCAGCTCGGAGCCGTACTTCAGCTTGCCCAGCTGGTCGAAGGTGGCGAAGGACGTACCGGCGTAGGCGGCCTCGTACCCGAGCGCCCGGTCCAGCTCGGTGGCGTGCCCGATCGACTCGTGGATCGTCAGCCACAGGTTGGACGGGTCGACGACCAGGTCGTACAGCCCCGCCTCGACGCTCGGCGCCCGCATTTTCTCGGCGAGCAGCTCCGGGATCCGCTCCAGCTCGGAGCCCCAGTCCCAGCCGGTGCCCGTCAGGTACTCCCAGCCGCGCCCGACGGGCGGCGCGATGGTGCGCATGGAGTCGAACTCCCCGCTCGACTCGTCCACCGACACGGCCGTCAGCACGGGATGCAGCCGCACCCGTTGCTGCGTGGTCACCGTCCCGGCCGTGTCGGCGTAGAACTTGTTCTCGTGCACGGTGAGCAGCGAGGCGTCGACATGGCTCACCCCGTCGGCCGCCAGCAGCCGCGTGCTCCAGTCCGCCAGCAGCGCCGCCTTCTCCTCGTCGGGCACGCTGAACGGATCGATCTCGTACGACGACACCCATGTCTTCTCGGTATGCACCGGCTCGCCGGCGAGTTCGACCCGCTCGTCCGACCCGGCGGCCTTGATCACCTGGGCGGAGAGCTTCGCCATCGCCACGGCCTGCGAGGCGACCTTGGCGGCGGCGTCGAGGCTCAGGTCCACCCCGGACGCGAAGCCCCAGGTACCGCCGTGCACGACCCGCACCGCGTACCCGAGGTCGGTGGTGTCGGACGATCCGGCGGGCTTGGCGTCCCTGAGCCGCCAGGACGCACTGCGCACCCGCTCGAACCGGAAGTCCGCGTGATCGGCCCCGAGCGCACGCGCGCGTGCCAGCGCGGCATCGGCCAGGGCCCGTAGGGGAAGCGCCGTGAAGGCTTCGTCGATGGAATGAGGCACGGAGGTCTCCCTGCTGTCGTGGCCTGTCGGCTCCGATCATGTCGCGCGACAGTGCCCGCGGACCACAGGTTTGGGTCCGGCATCGGCACTTTCTGTAGGGACCCGACAGCGACCCGCCCACGCCACTGTCGGTGCCCGAATGCCCGTCCACGTGCCGCGACCGATAGGTTTTCGGTGAAGCCGCCTGTCATCCAGGTGTCCGGGATGTCCGGGCGGATGTGCCAGACCGCTAATGAAAGGGTGATCCGTTGAGCCGCTCGGTTCTCGTCACCGGAGGCAACCGGGGCATCGGCCTCGCCATCGCCCGCGCTTTCGCCGACGCCGGCGACAAGGTCGCGATCACATACCGCTCGGGGGAGCCGCCGGCAGGCTTCCTTGCCGTGAAGTGCGACATCACCGACGCCGAGCAGGTGGAGCAGGCCTACAAGGAGATCGAGGCCGAGCACGGCGCGGTCGAGATCCTGGTCGCCAACGCCGGCATCACCAAGGACCAGCTCCTGATGCGTATGTCCGAGGAGGACTTCACCTCGGTCGTCGACACCAACCTCACCGGCACCTTCCGCGTCGTCAAGCGCGCCAACCGCGCCATGCTGCGCGCGAAGAAGGGCCGCGTGGTCCTGATCTCCTCGGTCGTCGGTCTGTACGGCGGTCCCGGCCAGGCCAACTACGCCGCCTCCAAGGCCGGCCTGGTCGGCTTCGCGCGCTCCCTCGCCCGTGAGCTGGGCTCGCGCAACATCACCTTCAACGTCGTCGCCCCCGGCTTCGTCGACACCGACATGACCAAGGCGCTGAGCGACGAGCAGCGCGCGGCCATCATGGCGCAGGTGCCGCTGGGCCGTTACGCGCGGCCGGAGGAAGTGGCCGCGACGGTGCGGTTCCTCGCCTCGGACGACGCCTCGTACATCACTGGAGCCGTCATCCCCGTTGACGGCGGACTGGGAATGGGTCACTGATCACCATGAGTGGAATCCTTGAGGGCAAGCGCATCCTGATCACGGGTGTGCTGACGGAGTCCTCCATCGCCTTCCACGCGGCCAAGCTGGCCCAGGAGCAGGGCGCCGAGATCATCCTCACCGCGTTCCCGCGGCCCACGCTGACCGAGCGCATCGCCAAGAAGCTCCCCAAGCCGACCAAGGTCATCGAGCTCGACGTCACCAACGACGAGCACCTCGGGCGGCTGGCCGACCTCGTCGGTGAGGAGCTCGGCGGGCTCGACGGTGTCGTGCACTCCATCGGCTTCGCCCCCCAGGACGCGCTCGGCGGCAACTTCCTCAACACGCCCTTCGAGTCCGTCGCGACCGCCATGCACGTCTCGGCGTACTCCCTGAAGTCGCTGACCATGGCCTGCCTGCCGCTGATGCAGAACGGCGGCTCGGTCGTCGGTCTCACCTTCGACGCCCAGTTCGCGTGGCCGCAGTACGACTGGATGGGCCCGGCCAAGGCCGCCCTGGAGGCCACCAGCCGCTACCTCGCACGTGACCTGGGCAAGCAGAACATCCGCTGCAACCTCGTCTCCGCGGGCCCGCTCGGCTCCATGGCCGCCAAGTCCATCCCGGGCTTCACCGAGCTGGCCTCGGTCTGGGACCACCGCTCGCCCCTGGAGTGGGACCTCAAGGACCCCGAGCCGGCCGGCAAGGGCATCGTCGCCCTGCTGAGCGACTGGTTCCCGAAGACCACCGGCGAGATCATCCACGTCGACGGCGGCCTGCACGCCATCGGCGCCTGACCACCGCCCTCCGGCGCAGCACCGGCGCGCGAGGCCCGCACCCCTTTCCGGGTACGGGCCTCGCCCCGTGTCGGGGTCACCCGTTCGGCCCACCGGCCGGGCGCGGACGTGCGAAAACAGCGCACTCTGGAGTGCGAGTTTCCGTACGAGTTCAGCTCGCGAATGTCCTCCCCAGCCCGGCCGAGGAGGTTCCCTTGTGCGCCTGTCCCACAGATTGGCCTCAGCGCCCTCCGTCGTCGTCGCCGCCGCCGCCGTCGCAGCCGTCGTCCTCGTGTTGGCCCTTCCGTACGAGGCACTGTCGCATGAGGCGCACTCCCACGCGCGCGTGACGGACGACGAGCCGGCTCCACGCCTCTTCGGAGCGGAGTGCCGTACAACCGTGAACGGCTCCCATGTCGTGGTGTACTGCCACAATCCCTATGTCGACACCGATCGCGTCAGCCTGCACGTCGAGTGCGACCGTTGGTGGGACCTCGACACCGACGACGACCCGGTCGACGTCGGGCCCGCGGCGACCGTACGGCTCGCCGGCCGCTGCTGGAAGGACGTCCGTTCGACGTGGGTCAGCCACCAGAAGGCGGGCTGAAGCGACCCGGACGGCACAGGAACGGGTAGCTCGCGGCCTCCGCGGCTGCCGCCTCCGTGTCGCCGGCGCGGATCGCGTCGACGAGCCGGGCGTGGTCCATGTGCGTCTCCGGGGTCATGACGTCGCCGACGTCCGCGCGCAGCCAGTCCCGCAGCACCTCGCCCAGGTCGGCGTGCATCGCGGTCATGACGTCGTTGTGGGAGGCAGCCACCACCGCCAGGTGGAACGTCGCGTCCGCGGTCACGAAGGCCTCCGCGTCCCCCGAGTCCCACGCCTCCTCGCGCCGGACCAGGAGCGCGTCGAGCTGCTTGAGGTCCTTCTCGGTGCGCCGCACGGCGGCCAGCTTCGCCGCGCCCGCCTCCAGCGTGGAACGCAGTTCGGCGATGTGCTGCGGGTCCGTCTCGGCGAAACGACGGTGCATCACGCCCGCCAGTTCGCTGGTCGCCGCGACGTACGTGCCGGAGCCCTGGCGGATGTCGAGGAGCCCGTTGTGCGCGAGCGCGCGGACGGCCTCGCGGACCGTGTTGCGGGCGACGCCGAGCTGCTCGACCAGCTCGGGCTCCGTCGGGATGCGGAAGCCGACCGGCCACTCGCCCGAGGTGATCTGGGTCCGCAGCTCGGCGATGACCTGCTCGGACAGCGCCGAACGACGGGGGTGGCTCAGGGGCATGGCACACCTTCGCACGCGGAGGCCGGAATCCTGCGACCCGGGGATGGACCGCCAATCATCCCATGATTCTATGATGGTCGGCATGGCGAGCGAGGAAACCCGGACGACGACCCTCAAGGCGACGACCACCGTGACGACGACCCCCAGGACCACGACGTCCACGGCCGACCGCGGTACAGCCCCCGCCGAGGCCACCCCGAAGCCCACGATCGCCCCCACACGCGCGTGGGCGACACGGCTGGTCGTCGTCGGCATCGTGCTCTCCGCGCTGAACCTCCGCCCCGCCGTCACCAGCCTCGGCGCGCTCCTCGAGGAGGTCCGCGACGGACTCGGCATGAGCGGCAGCGTCGCCGGACTCCTCACCTCGGTGCCCCCGCTGTGCTTCGCCGTCTTCGGCGTCATGGCACCCCGCCTCGCCCGCCGCTTCGGACCGGCCGCCGTGGTGGGCGCGGGCATGGTCGCCATCACCGCCGGCCTGCTCATACGGCCGTACACCGGGTCGACTGCCGGATTCCTGGCCGCCAGCGCGCTCGCCCTCATGGGCATCGCGGTCAGCAACGTCCTGATGCCGGTCATCGTCAAGCGCTGGTTCCCGGACCGGGTCGGCTCCATGACCGGCCTGTACTCGATGGCCCTCGCCCTGGGTACCTCGGCCGCCGCCGCGGTGACCGTGCCCATGACTGAGACACTGGGCGGCAGTTGGCGAACGGGGCTCGCAGTGTGGGCGGGCCTGGCCGCAGCGGCCGTACTGCCATGGCTTCCGCTGGTACGGGACAGGCGTACGGCACCTGCCCCGGAACCCGTGCGGGCGGCCGGGGAGCGGCAGCCGGCCCCGCTGCGGATCACCCGGAGCCGCACGGCGTGGGCGCTCGCGGTCTTCTTCGGGCTCCAGGCCACCGCCGCCTACATCACGATGGGCTGGATGCCGCAGATCTTCCGCGACGCTGGCGTCCCCGCGAGCACGGCCGGAGTGCTCCTCGCCGTCACCATGGTGATGGGCGTGCCGCTCGCCTTCGTCATCCCACGCCTCGCCACCCGGCTGCCGCACCAGGGGCCGATCGTGCTGGCCCTCGGCGCCAGCGGCCTGGTCGGCTACGCGGGCCTGTACCTCGCCCCGGCCGACGGCGCCTGGGCCTGGGCCCTGCTGCTCGGCATCTCCAACTGCGCCTTCCCGCTGGCCCTCACCATGGTCGGGCTGCGGGCCAGGACCAGTGCGGGTGTCGCCCAGCTCTCCGCCTTCGCGCAGAGCACCGGCTATCTGATCTCCATCCCGGGACCGCTGCTGGTCGGCGTGCTCTACCAGCACAGCGGCGGCTGGGGCCTGCCGATCGCCCTCATGGCCGCCCTGATGATCCCGCAGATGGCGGTGGGCGTCCTGGCAGGTCGTGACCGGACGGTGGAGCACGAGGCCGCGCGCTGACACCGGACCGGGCCAGGCGCTGACACCGGCCGGCGGCCGCCCCCGGCCGATGCGGTGTGGGCGAAGGGTGCGAGACTGTCCCCATGCCAGTGCTCGATCCGAACCCCCAGCACAGCCAGAAGAAGATGCTGCTCGTCTTCGGCGCGTTCTTCGCCATCTTCGTGGTCATCGCCATCGTCGCGACGATCGCCTCGCCCTGACCGCACCGCCCTCGGCGACCGGCGGTGGGGCTACCCCCACCATCCCCTAGGGGGCGAGTGTCAGGGTCAAGTGGGTGGATCACCGGATGGGTTGACGGCAGCGGATTCCGTAACTTCGAGGTGTGGCCGTGAGACGGGGGGCCACGGACCACTCGGAGACCTGCGGAGGCGATCATGTCGGCCCCTACGCACACCCAGCCCCACCCGGCGACCCGGGGCGGCGTCGACATCCGGTTGCCCTGGTGGGCCCTCGCCCTGCCCGCGCTCGCCTTCGTCGCTCTGCTAGCGCTGATACTGAACCCGTCCGACGCCCAGGCGGCCACCGGCGACCCGGCCGTCACCCAGCTCTTCGAGCGTCTCCAGCAGCTGATCGCACGCTGAATCGCACATCGGGCGGACGTTGATCGCACACCAGCGCCAAGGCGCTCGCGACCGGCGAAACCGCATGTCAACTCCCTGCGCCCCATGGCCTGTTTCATGCGAAGCTGGGACCCATGAGCGTCGCAGAACCCCGCAGGATCATCCTCTTCCGGCATGCGAAAGCCGACTGGCCACAGGTGACCGACCACGAGCGGCCGCTGGCCGAGCGGGGCCGTATGGACGCCGCCGTCGCAGGACGCAAGCTGGCCGACAGCGGCATCCCCTTCGACCTGGCCCTGTGCTCCACCGCGGCCCGTACCCGCGAGACCTGGAAACTCGCCGTCCATGAACTCCCGCACCGGCCGAAAACGGTATACGAGGAGCGGATCTACGAGGCCTCGCCCGGGGAGCTGATCGCCATGCTCAACGAGGTCCCCGACGACGCGCAGAACGTGGTCCTGATCGGCCACAACCCGGGGGTGCACGGCCTGGCCGGCATCCTCTCCGGCTCGGACGAGGACGACAGCCGCGAGCGGATGGACCTCCGCGGCTTCCCTGCCGCGGCCTACGCCGTCCTGACCTTCACGGGCTCGTGGAAGGCCGTGGAACCGGGCGTCGCCACTCTGGTGGACTACTGGGAGCCGACGGACTGACGCGCCGCGACCCTCGTACGACCGCGATCCCCGCTACCCGTGACAGCACTGCCGCCCGTGACGGCACGGGCGGCAGTCGTCCGGGACGGCTCAGTCCTCGTCGTGCGTGTCCGCCGCCTCGACCTCTTCACGGGTGACGCCCAGCAGATACAGCACCGTGTCCAGGAAGGGGAAGTTCACCGCGGTGTGCGCGGCCTGGCGGACGACCGGCTTGGCGTTGAAGGCGACACCAAGACCCGCCGCGTTCAGCATGTCCAGATCGTTCGCACCGTCGCCGATCGCCACCGTCTGGGACAGGGGGACGCCCGCCTCCGCGGCGAACCGGCGCAGCAGCCGCGCCTTGCCCGCCCGGTCCACGATCTCGCCGATCACCCGGCCCGTCAGCTTCCCGTCGACGATCTCCAGCGTGTTGGCCTGGGCGAAGTCAAGCCCGAGGCGCTCCTTCAGATCGTCCGTGACCTGGGTGAACCCGCCCGAGACGACGCCGACTTGATAGCCGAGCCGCTTGAGCGTACGGATCAGCGTCCGCGCGCCCGGAGTCAGCCGCACCTCACCGTGCACCTTCTGTACGACGGAGGCGTCCAGCCCCTTCAGCAGCGCCACGCGCGCGTGCAGGGACTGCTCGAAGTCCAGCTCCCCGCGCATCGCGGCCGCGGTCACTTCGGCGACCTCGTCCTCGCATCCGGCGTGCGCGGCGAAGAGCTCGATCACCTCGTCCTGGATGAGGGTGGAGTCCACGTCCATGACCACCAGGCGCTGGGCCCGCCGGTGCAGGCCCGCCGACACGACCGCGATGTCCACACCCAGCGCCGAGGCGTCGGACACCAGGGCGGTGCGCAGCGGCTCCGTCTCCACACCGGACACCGCGAACTCGACAGCGGTCACCGGGTACTTGGCGAGCCGGAAGATACGGTCGATGTTGCCGCCGACCTTGGCGATCCGAGCGGCGACGGCGGCCGTCGACTCGGCGGTGAGGGGGTGGCCGAGGACCGTCACCAGGGAGCGTCCGAGACCGCGCGGGCGGTTGTCGCCGTGCCCGGAGATGATCTCCGCCTGCATCTTCATCGACTCGGCCCAGCTGTGCACGGTGGCCCGCAGATCGCCCTCCACACCGGCGGGCGGCTGGGTCACGAGCGCGCAGAGCACCAGTCGGCCGCGGGTGACGACCTGCTCGATGTCGACTACGTCGACGTAGTACGCGGCAAGGGTGTCGAAGAGGCCGGCCGTGATGCCCGGACGGTCCTTGCCGAAGATCTTGACGAGGAGGGTGGGGACCTCGGAGGTCTGCGAAGCGCTCATGGTGTCTCCACCGTATCCGGCACGCTGTGCCCTGCGCCCGCGCGGTCCGTCTGGCGGACACGGAACATTGGGTGTCGGGCCGGTGTCAGCGGCCTTACCACCCGGCCACTCCTCGCCCTGAGCAGCGCGGCACCACCTCCAGGTCACGCCGAGCTCATCCGCAGGTTCCCGCCCGCTCCTCCGACCTTCCGCCGCCCACGACCGGCTCCGCCGAGCAACGCCCCAGCTCAGCCCTTCCCCTTCGGCCTCCCCGGCGGAGGCGGCGGGGGAGGGGGCCCGTCGTCGGAGGGGTTTGCGTTCCAGCCCCGCGAGCCCTGCCCGGGCCCACGCCGAGGCGAGCGCGGCGGCGGGTCGATGGGCCGGGCCATGGTGGGGGCGCCGTAGACGTCGGTGGGGGAAGCGGACTCGTCGAAGGACGCTGATTCTTCCCGGGCGTTGCGGGTGTAGTCGTACGGCGGACGGCCTTCCGTATCACTGACGCGTCCTGGAGCCCGGCCGCCTCCGACCGCACCCGAACCCCCCGGATCCCGCAGCTCGTCCGGCAATCGCAGATAGGGATTCGTGCCGGGGTTGGGTGGCCGGTACGGTGCGGTCGGCACATACGGTCCCGGCTGCCCCGCGCTCGCCGCATCGCCGTACTCGCGATACGCACCCCCCTCACCCGTGTCACCCAGTGCCAGCGGTGCCGCGCGCCAACCGGCGGAGCCGCTCACCCACGCCAGCAGTGCCCCGACCGCCCCCGCGCCCGCCCCCCACACCGCGCCCAGCAGCAGCGCCATGCCGAGGTGGCCGTGCAGTTCGATGCCGGCGCCGAACGCGTCGAAGCCCAGGACGGACAGCGAGGCGTCCACGGAGACGTCCGTCAGCCAGGCGAGCAGGGGCAGCGTCAGCGCGGTCGCGATCCCGAGCCGGAGCGCGCACCGGCCGGCGAAGGCGAGGGCGCCCGGAGCCCCGTCGGTCCTCGCCCCGACCGGAGTCCGGACCGCCGTGAGCACGCCGGCCAGCAGCATCATCACCGCCGCGGCCACCCCCAGCAGCCACACCCGCCCGTCGAGGTCGGCCAGCCGTCCGAGCGTCACCGGCTCGTTGGACCGCACGCTCAGCAGCCGGTCGAGGGGATCGGGCAGCAGCGTGGCCAGCGCGCCCGTGGCCTTGCCGTCCCACGGCACGAACAAGCCGAGGGGGATGCCCAGCCACACCCCGTTCGGCGCCCCGAGCAGCGCCGCGCCCACGACCCGCTTCGGATGGTCGTCGCCGATCGCCGCGTACGCCGCTGCCGCGAGCCCGGCCGCGACCGCCACGAGCAGCACGGTGACCAGGGCCGAGGCAGCGGGCCGTACCACCCGGTGCACCGCCTCCCAGCCGCGCGGCAGTGGCGTACGGCGCGACGCCAGCAGCGCGATCAGCAGGATGCCCGCGGACCAGCCGAGGCCGCCGAGGAGGGTCGGCGCCGTGTCCACGGTGAAGCCGACCGCCGCCTTCGCACCGACGAGGTCACCGATCCGGTCGGGCAGCAGCCCGCCGACGTCCCCAAGATCGCCCAGCCCCGGGATGTTGACGCCACCGCCACCACCTCCCGGGAGTTTGTCCTCCAGCCCAAGCGAGCCGCCGTCGATCGTGATGACGTCGTGCCCGGCCCAGGCCAGCCCGCCGAGCGTCGCCACGAACAGCGCGACCACCGCGCCGGCGCGCGCGAGGAGTTCGGACGGCGCGATCACAACTCCCGCCGCGCGCAGGGACCGTAGGAAGAACCACGACAGCAGCAGGGCGCCGACCAGACTGACGCCGAGTGGCGTGATCTCGATGGCCGTGTGCGCCTCGGCACCCGTGAGGCCGAAAGCGGACACGTCGCCCGACGGTGAGACCGAACCACCCGCCCCCAGCGCCACAACTGCCGCTGTCATCGGGCCCAGTGAGCCCGCCGAGTCCGCCTGAAGCAGATGCAGGCCGAGCGCGGCCGTGCCCGCCATCCCTATCAACGCCCAGCTCACCGCCGCGATCGCGGACAACAGCACGTCCACCCACGGCAGTCGCGTGCCCTGCCTCGCGGTCCCTACACCCGTCGCAGCACTCATGGCAGACCCCCCGATCCGCGGCGCGACCGACGGCCGCGCATGTCCCCTCGCGAGGAGTTACCACTCTCCGGTCAGGTTTCAACCCCGTCAACGGGGCGAGTTGAGGCGCTGGTGCAGGCTCGTGACAAGGTCCGACTTTCGGGCAAGGGGCGGAGCCTGGAATAGTTCCCCACGATGTTCGACATCCCTAGACTCCCTGTGATGGGGGTAACTCGGGGGACAAATCATGGGGCATGGAGTGCCGGAACTCGTACTGGAATCAAACGGACGGACCTGGACGCTCGACCCGTCCAGGCCCTACACCCTGGGACGCGATCCACAGGGTGACATCGTGTTCGACGACGCCAGGGTGTCCTGGCGTCACGCCACGGTCAGCTTCAACGGCCGCAGTTGGGTCATCGAGGACCACGGCAGCACGAACGGCACGTTCGTTCAGGGCCGGCGGATCCACCAGATGGAGATCGGCCCCGGCTCGGACCTGCACCTCGGCAACGCGACCGACGGCCCGCGCCTGAACCTGTCCGGCGCGGCGGCCGCGGTCGCGCAGCCCCAGCAGCAGCCCTACGCCGCACAGGGCGCGGGGGCCGGCTGGGCGCAGCAGTCGCCGCAGCAGCAGGCCCCGCAGGCGGGCTGGCAGCAGCCGCAGCAGGGGGCGCCGTCGATCCCGTCGCAGCAGGGACCCGGTGGTGGCGCGGGGGCGCCGCCGGTCTACGGCGACCGCAGCCCGACCACGTTCCACCAGTTCTCGCTCGGCCGCGTCATGCGCATCGGCCGTGCGCTGGAGAACGACCTGGTCGTCTCGGACCTCCAGGTCTCCCGCAACCACGCCGAGTTCCACGCTACGCCCGACGGCCGCATGGAGATCCGCGACCTCGGCTCGCACAACGGCACGTACGTCAACGGCCAGCCGATCGCCAAGGGCGGCACCCAACTGCTCGGCCCGAACGACATCGTCGGCGTCGGCCACTCGACCTTCCGTATCGTCGGCGACCGGCTCGAGGAGTTCGTCGACACCGGTGAGATCTCCTTCTCCGCGCGCCATCTGACCGTCACGGTCGACGGCGGCAAGCAGATCCTGAAGGACGTCTCCTTCGGTGTCCCGGAGAAGTCGCTGATCGCGGTCATCGGCCCGTCCGGCTCCGGCAAGTCGACCCTGCTCAAGGCGCTGACGGGTTACCGGCCGGCCAACCAGGGCGAGGTCCTCTACGACAACCGGAACCTCTACAAGCAGTTCGCCGAGCTGCGCCAGCGCATCGGTCTGGTCCCGCAGGACGACATCCTGCACAAGGAGCTGACCGTCAAGAAGGCCCTCAAGTACGCGGCCAAGCTGCGCTTCCCCGCCGACACCACGGCCGAGGAGCGCGAGGCCCGCATCGACGAGGTGCTGCGCGAGCTGAAGCTGGACATCCACAAGGAGAAGAAGGTCACCTCCCTCTCCGGCGGCCAGCGCAAGCGCGTCTCGGTGGCCCTGGAGCTGCTGACCAAGCCGTCGCTGATCTTCCTGGACGAACCCACGTCGGGCCTCGACCCGGGCATGGACCGCGACGTCATGCAGCTGCTGCGCGGCCTCGCCGACGACGGCCGCACGGTCCTCGTTGTCACCCACTCCGTGGCCGAGCTGGCGATCTGCGACAAGCTCCTGGTGATGGCTCCCGGCGGCTCCGTCGCCTACTTCGGCCCGCCGGAGGAGGCGCTGAACTTCTTCGGCTACGACACCTGGGCCGACGTCTTCTCCGCCTTCGAGAACTACCGCGACTACGACTGGGCGGGCCGCTGGAAGGGCTCGCAGCACTACCAGATGTACGCCGCGGACATCGACGCCGTCGCCCCGCAGTCCGTACAGATGCCGTCGATGCAGGCGATCAGGCCGCCGAAGCCGCAGGGCTGGATGTCGCAGTTCGTCACGCTGGTGCGCCGCTATGCGTCGGTGATCGCGTCCGACAAGGGCTTCCTCGCCCTGATGGTGATCCTGCCGGCCGTGCTCGGCGTGGTGAGCCTGCTCATCGACGCCGACAAGGGCCTGCTGCCCAACCCGCCCAGCCCGCAGTCGGGCCGGATCATCCCGAACGGCACGGCCACGACGGTCCTGCTGATCCTCGCGGTCGGCGCCTGCTTCGCGGGTGCCGCGAACTCCGTCCGTGAGCTGATCAAGGAACGGGTGATCTACGAGCGGGAGCGCGCGACCGGTCTGTCCCGCTCGGCGTACCTGATGTCCAAGGTGTTCGTGCTCGGCGCGATCACCGTGTTCCAGGGCGCCCTGGTCGGCGCCATCGGTTTCTTCAGCCGGGAGATCCCGGACAAGGGCCTGGTCTTCGGGGGCGCGACCATCCTTGAGCTGTCCGTGCCGATCATGGCGTTGGGCTTCACCTCGATGATGTTCGGCCTGATCATCTCGTCGCTGGTGAAGACGGCCGAGAAGACGATGCCGCTGCTGGTGATGTTCGCGATCATCCAGGTGGTGTTCACGGGCTGCCTGTTCCCCCTGAACGGGACGGTCGGCGTCAACCAGTTCTCGTACCTGATGCCGTCCCGCTGGGCCGTCGCGGCCGCGGGCGCCACGCTGGACTTCAACAAGATCAGCCCGCCCGCCGACGGTGGCAGCACCGACCCGCTGTGGGACCACACGGTCGGCGCCTGGGGTATGGACATGGCCGCGCTGATCGTCCTCGGTGTGATCTGCGGCTTCTTCGTGGCCCGCTTCCTGCGCCGTCATGAGCCCGAGGTCATGCGCAAGTAGGGCTCACGCGCAAGTCGACCTCACGCGTGAGTCCGGAATTCCAACCGAAGTGAGTTGGAAAGTCGAACGAAGGGCGGCACCCGTCACCGGGTGCCGCCCTTCGGCGTTCACGACTGAGGCCCGCGCCTACCTCAGTACGCGCTGTTGACGTTGTCGATCGTGCCGTACCGGTCGGCCGCGTAGTTGGCGGCGGCGGTGATGTTGGCGACCGGGTCGTAGATGTTCCAGGACGTGCCGTTGACGTGGTACGTCTTGAAGGTCGGCGGGATGACCTGCAGCAGGCCCTTGGACGGGATGCCGTTGATGGCGTTGATGTCCCAGTCGTTGATGGCCATCGGGTTGCCGGAGGACTCCCGCATGATGTTCTTGTGCAGGCCGTGGTAGGAGCCCGGGATGCCCTTGGTCTTCATGATGTCCAGGGCCTCATGGATCCAGCCGTCGAGGTTGTTGGCGTAGCTCTTCGCGGCGACCTGCTTGGCGTAGCTCTTCGCGGCGACCTGCTGGACCTGGGGGCGCGCGGCGGACCGGCTGGCGGCCTGCTCGGCGGCTCGCTCCTGGGCGGCCTTCTTGGCGACTTCGGCAGCTGCCTTCTGCTTCGCGGCGACGGCGGCCTTGGCCTTCGCGAGCGCGTCGGCCTGGGCCTGCTTCTTGGCCGCGATGGCCTCGACCTTCACGCTTTCGGTCGCGAGCTGATCGGTGATCGTGCCCTTGACGTCCTTGATCTGCTGCGTGCCGTAGGCAACGTGGGCAGCGGTCGACGGGGCTCCGGTGGTGACCGTCTCCGCGCTGCTCGGCACCGCGGAGAGGGCGAGGGCGGCGGTCCCGAAGGCGGCGACGCCGGCGATCGCAATCTTGTGCTGCTTGGTCAGCGTTCGACCGTGACCACGAGTCTTGGAGTGCTTGGGCATGGCAGATGGACCTCTTCGAATAGCGCGGAGTCGCTCTTCGTTCGGCGCGGCGGGGGAATCGGTTCCGTCCCGCACGAACGCCGCGGGGCGAAACCCACGGCGCCGAGCGACGTGAGCCATTCTTAGCGGCCGCAAAATGCCATGGCAAAGATGTGACGTACGAAGCCGGGTAGTGGATCAGGTAGGGCAAAACGGGACAGACTAGAACGTCTGTCCCGTTCGCAACGAGCCTCTTTATCTCCTATGTCCGGTCGTACGTGATGTGGGTCCTATGCGCGGGCTCACATCGGCGGCACAGCAGTCTCACCGCGAGTTGCGTGAGCAATGCTCTGCGTGAGGGCCCTCCTCCGGGAGGACGAGGTGCACGTCCCCGAACTCGTGCCACAGGTAGAGCCCGCGCAGCGCCGCGTCGTAGCCGCGGTCGATCGCCGCACGCCCCGCCACCGCCTCGAGCATCAGCAGATGCGAGGCCTCCGGCTCGTGCAGCCCGGTCAGCAGCCCGTCGACCGCCCGCACCCCACGCGCGGGCGTGACCACGAGATCCGTCCACCCGCCGGCCGCCCGCACCACCCCGTCCGGCCCGGCCGCCGACTCCACGGCCCGCACGGCCGTCGTACCGACCGCGATCACCCGGCCGGCGCCCGCCCGCACGGCATTGATCAGACGCGCCGACGCCGCAGACACCGCGAAACGCTCTGGGTACGGCGGCTCGTGCGCCTCCGCCGACGCCACCCCGGTGTGCAACGTGACCGGTGCGAACTGCACGCCCCGGCTCACCAGCTCCGCCACCAGCCGCGCCGTGAAGGGCCGCGCGGCACTCGGCATCTCGGCACTGGCCGCCCCGTCGGGCGACGGCAGCGCGAACACCGTCTGGTACGCAGACAGCGGCTGGTCCCGCTCCGTATAGGAGTAGCGGATCGGCCGCCCGAACTCCCGCAGCAGCCCGGTCACCCCCGCCCCCGACACCCGCGCCCACCACAACCGCTCACCCCGCTCGCTCAGCGGCTCCTCCAGAACCAGCCCTCCGCCCCCGGGCAGACACACCTCTGTTCCCGCGGGGCCGCCCGCCCGCGCGCGCGTGGTGCCACGGCCGTCGGGATCCCGCAGCTCGACGGCCCACCGCCCGTCGTCCCCGAGCGTGGAGAAGTGCACCACCACACGCGCGTGCCCGATCCGCCCGTCCACCGCCGCGGCCAGCGTCGGCGAGGTGTTCACGACCAGCAGATCCCCGGCCCGCAGCAACCGCGGCAGCTCGGCGAACGTGTGGTGCGCCACTTCGGTCCCGCGCGACACCAGCAGCCGTACGGCATCCCGGCCCAGCCCTGGTCCGCGCTGCTCGGCCGGTACCCGCGCCGACAACTCCTCCGGGATCCGCAGCGCGGTGCTCACCTGCCCTCCAGCAGGCACGGCGCTCCATAGCGTCCGCTCGCCGGACGCTCGTCCAGCAGGCACAGGAAGGCCGGTACGACGGAGGCGGGCGCGGGCCGCGGATCGTCGTCGTCCGGTACGGCCGCCGCGTACAGGTCCGTCGCCATGTCCCCGGGATCGACCGCCCAGACCCGCAGCCCCGGCTCCTCCTCTCCCAGCACCGCCGCCAACTGGTCCAGGGCCGCCTTCGACGCCCCGTAGCCGCCCCACGTCTCGTACGCCTCGGCGGCCGCGTCCGAACTGATCGCGATCACCGTGCCCGCCGCCGACTCCCGTAGCAGCGGCAGCGCCTCCTGAATCAGGCCCAGCGCGGCGACCGCGTTCACCTCCAGCGCCCACCGCAGCCCCGCCAGCGGCAGCTGAGCCAGCCGGACCAGCGGCTCGGCGCCCAGCGCGCTCGCATTGCTCACCAGCAGATCGATGCCGCCCAGCCCGCGCGCGGCGGCCACCAGCTCACTGCGGTGCCCGGCGTCCGTGACGTCCCCGGGCAGCGCCTCCACACGCGTGCCGTGCGCGGAGACGGCCACCGCCGCCTCCCCGAGCGTCCCCGCGCCCCGGGCGTCGAGCACCAGATCCCAGCCGCGCGCGGCCAGCGCTTCGGCCAGCGCCCGCCCCAGCCCCTTCGAGGCCCCCGTGATGATCGCTACCGGCATGCCAACCGCCCCTCGGTCTCACCCGCCTCGGACCGGCGGTGACCCCAACCTAGGAACGGCACCGCCTCCACCGCCTCGGACGCGGGCCGCAAGGCCGCGGGGCCCTTCGCCCTAAGCCGCCGGTCGGGAGACCGGAGCCCTAGGCCGCCGGCCCTAGTCCCAGCGGCCCAGGGCCGGCCGTCACAGGTCCGATCCGCGCTGTCACACCCCGCCGGTACCGTGAAGTCATGAGTCAAGGCCCCCGGTCCGGCCTCGCCGCGGTGAGTTCCGCGCTGCTGGCCATGAGCAGACACCTCGAGGTGCGCGACGTCCTCAAGACGATCGTCGCCTCGGCGCGCGAGCTGCTCGACGCGCAGTACGCCGCCCTCGGCGTCCCGGACGACCACGGCGGCTTCGCACAGTTCGTGGTCGACGGCGTCAGCGACGCCCAGTGGAAGGCCATCGGCCCGCTTCCGCGCCAGCACGGCATCCTCGCCGCGATGCTGCACGAGGACCTGCCCGAGCGCCTCGCCGACGTCCGCAAGGACCCCCGCTTCGAGGGCTGGCCGGCCGCCCACCCCGAGATGTCCGACTTCCTGGGCCTGCCCATCCGCGACGGTGACGAGGTCATCGGCGCGCTGTTCCTCGCGAACAAGAACTGCCCCAAACCGGAGGGCAGTTGCGGCTTCACCCGGGACGACGAGGAACTCCTCTCCATCCTCGCCCAGCACGCCGCCATCGCCCTCACCAACGCCCGCCTCTACGAACGCAGCCGCGAACTCACCATCGCCGAGGAACGCTCCCGCCTCGCCCATGAACTGCACGACGCGGTCAGCCAGAAGCTGTTCTCCCTGCGCCTGACCGCACAGGCCGCCGCTGCCCTGGTCGACCGCGACCCCTCCCGGGCCAAGGGCGAACTGCACCAGGTGGCGACGCTCGCCGCCGAGGCGGCCGACGAACTGCGCGCCGCCGTAGTCGAGTTGCGCCCCGCCGCCCTCGACGAGGACGGGCTCGTCGCCACCCTGCGCACCCAGATCCAGGTCCTCGACCGCGCCCACACCGCGCGCGTGACCTTCGCCTCCAGCCGCTTCCGCGCCCTGCCCGCCGCCCAGGAGGAGGCCCTGCTGCGCGTCGCCCAGGAGGCCCTGCACAACGCGCTGCGGCACTCCGGAGCGCAGCACGTCGACGTCGCCCTCGGCCGCCGCGGCTGCGGAGCCCTCCTGCGGGTCACCGACGACGGCAGCGGCTTCGACCCGCACTCCGTCCGCCGCGCCGGGCGTCATCTGGGCCTGGTCTCCATGCGCGACCGGGCGAGCGGCGTCGGCGGCACGCTGCGTGTGGAATCGGCGCCCGGCAAGGGCACCACGATCGAGTTGGAGGTCCCCGGTGGCTGACGCAATCAGGGTGCTGCTCGTCGACGACCACCAGGTCGTCCGCCGGGGTCTGCGCACCTTTCTGGAGGTGCAGGACGACATCGAGGTCGTGGGCGAGGCCGCCGACGGCGCCGAGGGAGTCGCCTGCGCCGAGGAACTGCGGCCCGACATCGTCCTCATGGACGTCAGGATGCCGGGCATGGACGGCGTCGACGCGCTGCGCAGACTCCGCGAACTCGACAACCCCGCGCGCGTGCTGATCGTCACCAGCTTCACCGAGCAGCGCACGGTGGTCCCGGCCCTGCGCGCGGGCGCCGCCGGGTACGTCTACAAGGACGTGGACCCCGACGCGCTCGCCGGAGCCATCCGCTCGGTGCACGCCGGCCACATACTGCTCCAGCCGGAGGTGGCGGGCGCCCTGCTCTCCCAGGAGGTGGTCAACTCGGGCCAGGGCAGAGGCGGTTCGCTCACCGAGCGGGAACGGGAGGTGCTCGGCCTGATCGCCGACGGCCGCTCCAACCGCGAGATAGCGCGCGCCCTTGTCCTGTCCGAGAAGACCGTCAAGACCCACGTCTCGAACATCCTGATGAAACTCGACCTCGCCGACCGCACCCAGGCCGCGCTGTGGGCCGTACGCCACGGCGTGACCGGCTGAAACACCCTCCACAAGGCCTCATGCACGGCAACCCGGAGGGTTGCCGTCCGGACTGAGGTTCATACCGTCGTGGGAATGTCACTCGGATGGCGCATCCTCGGTGGATCTCCGGCGTTCTCCAGTGCGTGCTGCGGCGACTGCCGTGGCGATCGCCAAGGAGGGCTCAGAAGTGAAGAACCTGAAGAAGGCAGCGGCCGTGACGATGGTGGCCGGTGGACTGCTGGCCGCCGGCGCGGGAATGGCCTCCGCCACGGACGGTGCGTGGGCCGGCGGCGAGGCCAAGCACTCCCCGGGTGTCGTCTCGGGCAACGTCGCCCAGGTCCCGGTGCACATCCCGGTGAATGCGGTCGGCAACACCGTGAACGTCATCGGCGTACTCAATCCCGCCTTCGGCAACCTCGGCCTCAACCACTGAGGTTCCGTCGCGCGGTAACCGCGACCTCCGGCCTTCCGGGAGCACCCGGGAGGTCGGTCGGTTGTCGTCCGGCGACCGTCGCCGGCATCGCAGCGGGAGCCTCAGCCGGACCGCCTCCGCGGACGCGGGCGCCCTGAACCCGACGTTCGGCAACACGGCCGCGAACGACAGGCCCGAGCCTATTCAGCGCAGGCCAACACCATTGGCCCGTCCGGCGTTTGAGGACGAGGCCGTTCAGGCCGATACGGGGGTGGGGGGGGGGGGGGCCCCCCCCCCCCCCCCCCCACACCCCCCCCCCCCCCCCCCCCCCCCCCCCCCCCCCCCCCCCCCCCCCCCCCCCCCCCCCCCCGGGTGGGCCCCCCCCC
>NZ_JBIAQV010000023.1:123069-129834 GCF_042889305.1 Streptomyces sp. NPDC002619
ACCCCCCCACCCGCCCCCCCACCCCGACCGGGGGCCGGGGCGCGCGTGGCTGCCGCGGGCCTCTGGGGGGGGGGGGGCCCGGCCCCCCCCCCCCCCCCCCCCACCCGCCCGCATCAACACCGGCCACCCGTCGAACCCCGGCTCACCGCACCCCCCGCTCCCGCTCCTCCACAACGGAGTTGTACGCCGCGACGAGCGCCCGCCGAGCCGTCCGCTCCACCGGCCGCAGCGCGGCCCCCCGCGCCGCCATCTCCGACGCGCTCACCGCCCCGCCGTGCCCGTTCTCGTACGCCAGCGAGACCAGCAGCCCCACTCGCTGCGCAAGCTCAAGGACCCGCACCGCCCGCGGCGGATACCCCGGCGCCAGCGCCTCCCGCCCCCTCTCGGCCCGCGCCCGGTACGCATCGATGGCCGCCTCGGCCACCGGCCCCGACCCGGCGACGTCCAGCCGCGACAGCACCTCCGTCGCCTCCCGCAGCGCCTCCGCCAACTCCCGCTCGGCCTCACCCAGCGACGGCACGTCGGCCGGCGGCGCCTCCCGCACCGGCAGACAGTGCCAGACCACCTCGACATGCACATCACCGTCGGGCCCGGCCTCGTACACCTCGGGCACCAGGCCGAACGCGGCGCCGTAACAGACCACTGCCTCCTCGGCGTCCAGCGCCCGCGCGTTGAACTCCGGCGGCCCGCTCAGCCCCAGCGGATGCCCTGGCGCGGGCAGTGCCACCCGCAGCCCGGTCACCCCGAGCGTCCGCAGTCGCCCGAGCGCGAGCGTGAGCCCGACCGGTGCCGACTCACCAGGCAGCCCCTCCATCCGGTGCACCGCGTCGTCGCCGACGATGGCGTGCACGGCGTCGTCCGGTGAGACAAGTCCGGCCAAAAGGGCATTTCCCCATGCGGCGAGGCGTCCTGAACGCGGTTCCGAGAGCATGCCCACAGCCTAAGGACCGGACCGATGGAATGGACGGCGGCACCGGTGGCGTAGATTTCGTTGGGGCTGCGCCCACTGGCGCGGCGCACTGAGCCACAGGTGAACGCGACAGCGCCGAGACCGGCCACACTGCAAGGGGAGACAACGCGCTCATGAGCGATGTTCTGGAGCTTCAGGACGTATCCGTGATCCGTGAGGGCCGCGCTCTGGTGGACCAGGTCTCCTGGTCGGTCAAGGAGGGCGAGCGCTGGATCATCCTCGGTCCCAACGGCGCCGGCAAGACGACTCTCCTCAACGTCGCGTCCAGCTACCTCTACCCCAGCAAGGGCACCGCCACCATCCTCGGTGAGACCCTCGGCAAGCCCGGCACCGACGTCTTCGAACTGCGCCCGCGCATCGGTGTGGCCGGCATCGCCCTCGCCGAGAAGCTCCCCAAGCGCCAGACAGTCTTCGAGACCGTCCTGACAGCGGCGTACGGTATGACCGCCCACTGGCAGGAGGACTACGAGCAGGTCGACGAGGAGCGCGCCCGCGCCTTCCTCGACCGCCTCGGGATGAGCGACTACCTGGACCGCAAGTTCGGCACTCTCTCCGAGGGCGAGCGCAAGCGCACTCTCATCGCTCGCGCCCTGATGACCGACCCCGAACTGCTCCTCCTCGACGAGCCCGCCGCCGGCCTCGACCTCGGCGGCCGCGAGGACCTGGTCCGCCGCCTCGGCCGCCTCGCCCGCGACCCGATCGCCCCCTCCATGATCATGGTCACCCACCACGTGGAGGAGATCGCCCCCGGCTTCACCCACGTCCTCATGATCCGCCAGGGCAAGGTCCTCGCCGCCGGCCCCCTGGAGCTCGAACTCACCTCCCGCAACCTCTCCCGCTGCTTCGGCCTCCCGCTCGTCGTCGAGCAGGTCGGCGAGCGCTGGACGGCCCAGGGCCTGCCCCTGTCCTGACCCCGTATGCGCCCTGTCCCGGGCACGATCCGCGGCCCTACGATGACCATGTGAACGACATCGACGCATGGGTGTGGTGGCTCGTCGGCGCGGCAGCGCTCGGAATCCCGCTCGTGGTGACCGCGATGCCGGAATTCGGTATGTTCGCGGTCGGCGCCGTGGTGGCCGCGGGCGTCGCGGGCCTCGGCTTCGACATCGTGGTCCAGGTACTCGCCTTCGTCGTCGTCTCGGTCGCCCTCATCGCCGTCATACGGCCCATCGCGGCCCGGCACAGCAAGCAACGCCCCCAATTCCGCACGGGCGTTGAGGCGTTGAAGGGCAGACAAGCCGTCGTCCTGGAACGCGTCGACGGCAAGGGCGGGCGCGTCAAGCTCGCCGGTGAGGTCTGGTCCGCACGCGCACTCGACACCGGCCGCTCCTACGAAGCGGGCGAGGAGGTCGACGTCGTGGACATCGAGGGGGCCACCGCGATCGTGATGTGACCTCGCACGACTCAACTGAACCGAACACCCCACGAGTTGTACGAGCGTCTGTCAGACTCGACCAGCAAGATCTTCAACAGACATTAGATCTGCCGAAAGCGCCGCGGCGGAGAGGGGTACGGGGAGCCACGATGGAACCGGTCATCATCGTCTTGGTCATCCTGGTGGTGTTGGTCTTCATCGCCCTGATCAAGACCATCCAGGTCATCCCACAGGCCAGCGCCGCCATCGTCGAGCGCTTCGGCCGCTACACGCGGACACTCAACGCGGGCCTCAACATCGTGGTCCCGTTCATAGACACCATCCGCAACCGCATCGACCTGCGCGAACAGGTCGTACCGTTCCCGCCCCAGCCGGTGATCACCCAGGACAACCTGGTCGTGAACATCGACACTGTCATCTACTACCAGGTGACGGACGCCCGCGCGGCCACCTACGAAGTCGCCAGCTACATCCAGGCGATCGAGCAGCTGACGGTCACCACGCTCCGCAACATCATCGGCGGCATGGACCTCGAGCGCACGCTCACCTCCCGCGAGGAGATCAACGCGGCCCTGCGCGGCGTCCTCGACGAGGCCACCGGCAAGTGGGGCATCCGCGTCAACCGCGTAGAGCTGAAGGCGATCGAACCGCCCACCTCCATCCAGGACTCGATGGAGAAGCAGATGCGCGCCGACCGTGACAAGCGCGCCGCGATCCTCACCGCGGAAGGCACGCGGCAGGCCGCTATCCTCACCGCCGAAGGCGAGAAGCAGTCCCAGATCCTGCGTGCCGAAGGTGAGGCCAAGGCCGCCGCCCTGCGCGCCGAGGGCGAAGCCCAGGCCGTCCGTACGGTCTTCGAGGCCATCCACGCCGGCGACGCCGACCAGAAGCTCCTCTCCTACCAGTACCTCCAGATGCTCCCGAAGATCGCCGAAGGCGACGCCAACAAGCTCTGGATCGTCCCCAGCGAAATCGGCGACGCCCTGAAGGGCCTCTCCGGCGCCATGGGCAACTTCGGCCCGCTCGCAGGAGGTTCGGGAGGCAACGGCTCAACAGACGCGGACCGCCGAGAGAAGCCCCAGATCGACTGAGGTCATTGATTGACTCCGCTAACCCCCGCGCCCCTTTTCGGAGGCGCGGGGAACTGCGCGATCAACCACAAACAACCCGCAGCCGACGAACAACTTCAAGCGCAACGGCGATCAGTCACGTCACGCAGCTTCCCGAGCCAACCAAGAAGGCAGTGCGGCAAATTCATCTGCCCCCAGCGACAGCAACATCGCATCGGCAGGCGAAGGCTCGAACGGCTCCCGAAGCAACGGCATCCCCGCCTGCTCAGGCGTCCTGTCGGCCTTGCGGTGATTGTCCTCCGCACACGACGCCACCGTGTTCAGCCAGGAGTCCGCACCGCCCTGCGCCCTCGGCACCACGTGGTCCACGGTCGTTGCCCGGCGCCCGCAGTACGCGCACCTGTGCCGGTCCCGGACCAGCACACCCCGCCTCGACCACGGCGCTCGTCTTCGGAACGGCACCCGTACATACCTGCACAGCCTGATCACCCGGGGCGCGGGTATGTCCACATCGGCGCCCCGCATACGCAGTTCGGGGTGGGCCTGCTCGACGACGGCCTTGTCCTGGAGGACCAGGACAACGGCTCGGTTCAGCGTCACCGTCGACAGCGGCTCGAAGCTCGCGTTCAGCACCAGCGTGTCCCGCATCCAGCCCACCTCCCGTGTGCACCTGCCCACCCCCCGGCGGGCTTGGATCAACTCTGGACGGGCGCGCCGAGATGGACAACGCAATAAAAAATGCCCGCCCCCGATCACTTCCAAGACCAGAGGCGGGCAAACGTTCAATGAACGCTCCACTGCGTCAGCGCACGGCGTCAGCCCTCGGCGGGGTTCTCGTACTCACCGATGAGCTGGGCGCGCGCGGTCGCGTGGAACCGCAGGTTGAAGCCGACAACGGCCGGAGAGGCGTCGGAGTCGGGACCGAGCTTCTCCTGGTCCACCGCGTACACCGTGAACACGTACCGGTGCGGCCCGTCCCCGGGCGGCGGGGCGGCCCCGCCGAAGTCCTTCGTCCCATAGTCGTTGCGCGCCTGTACGGCACCCTCGGGCAGCCCCTCGAACTTGCCGCTGCCCGCGCCGGCCGGCAGCTCCGTCACCGAGGCGGGGATGTCGAACAGGACCCAGTGCCAGAACCCGCTGCCCGTCGGGGCGTCCGGGTCGTAGCAGGTCACGGCGAAGCTCTTGGTCTCGGCCGGGAAGCCCTCCCACCGCAGCTGCGGCGAGGTGTTGCCGGCCGCGTAGACCTGAGCGTCCTTGAGCGTCGCACCCTCCTCGATGTCCTCGCTCGTCACCGTGAACGACGGGACGGACGGATGGAAGTCATGGGGGAGCGGCCGCCGCTTGAGCTCGGTCACCTCGGTACCTCCTGATCGGTTCCTTCAGTAGACCCCGAGCCTAGAACCAGTTGCGCCTGCTGCCGACCTCGGACAGCCACTGGTTGAGGTACGCCGCCCAATCGGTCCCGTGGAAGTCGTGGTGACCCACCTGGAACGACCGGAACGTGTCACTGCCCTCGCTGAACAGCCCCGGCTTCTTGTCCATTTCGAGGATGACGTCCATGGCGTGCTCGTCGGCCACGAAACTCAGCTCCACCTGGTGCAGACCGCGGTACTGCGACGGCGGGAAGAACTCGATCTCCTGGTAGAACGGCAGCCGCTGCCGCGTGCCCCGGATGTGACCCCGCTCCATGTCGGCGTTCTTGAAGCGAAAGCCAAGCTGGATGAACGCGTCCAGGATCGCCTTCTGCGCCGGCAGCGGGTGCACGTTGATCGGGTCGAGGTCACCGGAGTCGATGGCACGGGCGATCTCGAGCTCGGTGGTCACACCGATGTGCATGCCGCGCAGTGCCTGACCGTCGATCATCGTGATCGGCGTCTCCCAGGGGATCTCGAGCCCGAACGGCACGGCGTGCACGGCCCCGGCCTGCAGCTCGAAGGCCCCACCGAGCCGCACCTTGGTGAACTCGATGTTCTGCTTGTACTCCTCGTCGCCGCTCTCCACCTCGACCCGCGCCTGCAGGCCCACGGACAGCCCCTCGATGGCCTGGTTCACGGACCCGCCCTGGATCCGCACCTCACCCTGGACAACGCCACCCGGAACGACGTTGTCCTCGGTCAGCACCGTCTCGACCGAAGCCCCGCCGGCCCCCAGACTCGCGAGCAGCTTCTTGAACGCCATGACACTCCCTCTACCTATGGACCTCTGCGTACGGACCCTTGATCCGTACAAACGCGATCCGGGCACGACCGGTTCCGCGGCACACCCTGGCAACCGGGGGAACCTTTGACCACCCCTTGGCACAAACCCGTCTGGACTACGCTCGTACGCCATGATCGCGCTCCCGGACCGTACGCCACTCCCCAGAGAGTTCTTCGACCGCCCCGTACTGGAGGTGGCCCCCGACCTCCTGGGCCGCATCCTCGTGCGGTCCACGCCGGACGGTCCGATCGCGGTGCGCCTCACAGAGGTGGAGGCGTACGACGGCCCGAACGACCCCGGCTCGCACGCCTATCGCGGTCGCACACCCCGCACCGAAGTGATGTTCGGTCCGCCCGGACACGTGTACGTCTACTTCACCTACGGCATGTGGCACTGCATGAACCTCGTCTGCGGTCCCGACGGCACGGCGAGCGCTGTCCTGCTGCGTGCCGGCGAGGTCGTCGAGGGCGTCGAGCTCGCGCGTAAACGTCGAATCTCGGCCCGAAATGACAAGGAACTGGCCAAAGGGCCCGCACGTCTGGCCACGGCACTGGACGTGGGCCGTGCCCTCGACGGCACGGACGCGTGTGCGGCCGGCGAGACACCGCTGAGGATGCTGACGGGTGCCCCGATCGCCCGCGACCAGGTACGCAACGGCCCGCGCACGGGTGTGTCCGGCGACGGAGGAGTCCACCCGTGGCGTTTCTGGGTCGCGGGCGACCCGACGGTGAGCCCGTATAGGGCCCATGTCCCAAGGCGCCGCTCAGGTTGACGCGTCCCTGGAAGGTGCGTAACGTAGCCCAAGCCGCTTGAACCGGGTACGGCGATGCCTGCAGCCGGAAGCGGCCAACCCACTACCTACGATCTCCCTCAGCGGGAGCGAATTCGGTGTGTCCGCACGCCTGAATTCGAACTCGCGGAACTCGATTATGAGTCTCACTGGGAATCGGCTAACGTAGTGAATGTCGAAAGGCCGACGGGCGGAAGTCCAATGCCGTAGACAATCCCGCCGACCGGGAATCAGACGCCGAAAGGGTCTGATAGAGTCGGAAACAGCGAAGGGAAGCGCCCGGAGGAAAGCCCGAGAGGGTGAGTACGAAGGAAGCGTCCGTTCCTTGAGAACTCAACAGCGTGCCAAAAGTCAACGCCAG
>NZ_JBIAQV010000024.1:0-88512 GCF_042889305.1 Streptomyces sp. NPDC002619
TCGGCGGCCTCGGCGGCCAGCCGGAACGGGATCAACAGGCTCGCCAGGTCGTTCCGCGCATCCAGGGCGTGCACCCAGACCAACTGCTCGTCACCAGCGGGATCCTTCACCGGCCGCGCCTCGATCAAGCAGGCAACAGGTGGTGCTCCACCTTGCCCGGGAAACTCCATTACCCGCATCGCGACCGTCTTCGTCCTGGCGACGTGGACCACGAGGCTCTCGGCCGAGATCCGCTGGCTTGCGGGCCACAGATCACCGAAGTCACGTCCCAGGCACTGCTCCGCCGGCCTGCCCAGCGCCGTGGCCATCGCAGCGTTGAGGCCGCGGATGGCACCGTCCAACGTCAAGAGCGCTGCCGGGTCAGCCCCTCGAAGGAGTTCATCCGAACCGTCCATCGGTGGCTCCCGGGCACACGACAAAGCAGCCTCTTCAGCAAATTTTGCGCGCATTTCGACGCGATGTCTCGATGAAGACGGCGTCTGACCGCTTGCGTAGAGTGACGACGGCAGGGACCCGCTGGAAACGGTAGACGGCTGCCCGTGAAGAGGGGCGACGCAAGCTCGGTTGCAGTACAGCAGCGAAGTACAGCAACCCCTGCAACCGGCCGGAACCAGTAGCGTCCTCGTAAGGCCGCAGCACGACCGGTATGACCGTCAGCGACCGATCCACATAGAGCTACGGATCAGAAGGTTGCAGGTTCGAATCCTGCCGAGTGCACACAGGTTAAAGGCCCCTTGGGATCATCCCAGGGGGCCTTTGACATCAACGTGGCCAGAAGTACCGATCACTCCACGGCGTCCGCCTCCGGATCACCGTGATCGTGCTACGCGTCGCACGTTGGCATCGCGGCGCAGGATGGTGAGCATCCGGTTCAGGTTGCGGGGGTCCGTGACGCGCCCGGTCGTCGTGGTGAAGATCAACCCATCTGGCTGCCCCGGTCCAGGCTGCCACCTCTTTCTCGCGGCCTTGCGCTCACGCTCCTGCTGGGCTCGGTGCTGCGTGAGTGCCTGAACACAGCGCTTCGGGAGGGAGACCGTACGAACAGAGCGCATGGTCTTGGGACTGCCGAAGATCAGCTCACGCCGGATGCGCTGTACGTTCCGGCGGACGCGGAGCTGACCGTTCACGAGATCGATGTCGCCCCAGGTGAGGGCGAGCGCCTCGCTGCGACGCAGACCCGTCGAGACGAGCAGCAGCCACAAGGCGGAGAGGCGGTGGGAACGGGCGGTCTTGAGCACGAGGCGAACCTCTGCGGCGTCCAGCGGACGCACCTCCTTTGGCGTCCAAGCCGCAGAAAAGCCAGGCCGGTTGAGCCGGCTGACTGTGTTCGCGGAGGAGGAGCAGATCCCGGTCGATGAAGCCGTGGTTCTCGCCTACGCCTTGGAGCAGGCCGGATTCGCCAAGGTGGTTCGAGTGTTCGGCGGCGATCTGCCGATCTCGCTTTCGGATGAAGGGCGCGTCCAGGTGCGACGTCTCAAGTCTCTTCAGCAAGACGGGGCGGCGCGACTGCGCTATACGATCGACCCTTTGATCAAGTGGCTGTTTGTCACCGCCCCGGACCAGTCTCCAGTCGGTCCAGGAGGCTTCCTGGACACGCTCACCGCGCACTTCGCCGGTCTCATTGCCGTCGGAGTAGGTACTTGTGCTGGCCGGACAGCACCAGTTCGCCACGCTGGTTGTGGACGGTGGCCGCGGTGGTCACCAGGCCGTTGTCCCCGTGAGGCTCCAGACCGGTGATCACCAAAGCCGGATACAGGGTGTCTCCGGAATGCACCTCGGCCAGGAAGGTGCACGACACCTCCAGAAAACTGATGAACACCTCTCCAATGTAGTGCGGGAACAACGTGGCACCCGGAGCGGTGAACGCCAAAACCTGCAGACCGTGCACGACCGGCGCCGAATGACCGTGCTTGCGCGCCCACACCGCGTCGTAGTGCACTGGATGGTTGTCCGCCGAGACCGTCTGGAACGCAGCGGCGTGCGCGTCCGTCAGGGTCCGGCTGGGGGCACGAAACACCTCCCCGATGCGCAGATCCTCGAACGTCCTGGCCTCAACCACCAGAAACGAGTCGGCATCGAAGCCGGCCGCGGCTGATTCTTTGTTCTCCGTGCCCATTACATGAACCTCATCTCGTGGGTGTGCTCGTCGAACAGCTTGTGGTGCTGGAGGCAGTGGTAGAGCTGGCCGATCATGGCTTGGGGGTCCGTATGGAGAGGGTTGAGGACGCGGGCGCCGTCATGTGCGTCGGATGACCAGCACGGCCACGTCGTCGAGGTGGTCGACCGCGACCGCGGCGTCGAGGATGCGGTCGGCGGTCTCCTCGGCGTTCAGTCCGTCGTGGAGGGCTGCGCCGGCCAGTGTTCCGGCCCGCTCCAGTCCGGCTTCCAAGGTGAGGCCCGGTCCTTCGACCACGCCGTCGGTGACCATGACCAGCGCGCTGTCCTCGTCCAGGGTGAAGGTCTCCTCGCGGTACTCGGTGTCGGGCACCACTCCCAGGACCGGCCCGCCCGGCAGCTCGCGGATGCTGTGGCTGCCGTCCGTGTGTGCGCACAGCAGCGGCACGTGGCCGGCGCTGGTGCCGGTGACCTGACCGTTGCATGGATCGATGTGCAGCATGGTGCAGCTGGCGAAGCGTGGGGGATCCATCGTGACGAGCAGCTCGTTGGTGCGCATCAGCAGGGTGCCCGGATCCCGTTCCTGGGCGGCGATCGCGCGCATGGACAAGCGCACCTGTCCCATGAGGGCGGCGGCGTCGACGTCGTGCCCTTGAACGTCGCCGATCTCCAGTGCGATCGTGCCGTCGGGCATGACGAAGGCGTCGTACCAGTCTCCGCCGATGTCCAGCCCGTCCCGGCTCGGCCGGTAGCGGGCGGCGACCTCCAGGCCTGCGAGGCGCTCGGGCAGTCTGGGGAGCATGGTCTTCTGCAGCGCCGTGGCCAGCTCGACTCGTGCCTGCTGCAACCTGATGCGCCTCAGTGCCTGGCCTGCCAGGTCGGCCAGCGTACCCACGAGGGTCCGCTCGTCCAGGGACGGCCGGTATCCGCTGCCGTAGGTCACCAGCCACGCCCCGAGCGGTTGATTGCCGGCCTCGATGAGCGGCATGATCGAGACGGCGTAGTCGGAGCCGAGTCGTGCCAGCCACGGAAATTCAGCCCCGTGCGGCCAACGGCGGATGTAGTCCTCCCGGTCGAGGATGAAGTAAGACTTGCCGGTGCGGATGGCCTCTGGCAGCGGGCTCGGATGGTCCAGCGACATGCCGTGCAGGACGTCGACCTCCCACATGGCTATCCCGGCATCGGTGGAGACGCGCAGGCGGCCGTCGTCGACGAGCGCGAGCAGGGCGCCGCTGGCGCCGAAGGTTGCGGCGAGCCGGGTCAGGACGACCTGCTGCAGCTCCTGCTCCGTGGCCGCAGTGATCAAGGCGGAGGAGAAGTCGGCGATGTCTTTGGCGCGCTGTCGCTCGGCAGTAAGCGCGGCCTGCGCCTTCTCCTTGTGCTTCTCCTGCTTGGTGTCGTCGCGGACCATTCCGAAGATCCGCTCGGGTCCGTCATAGCCCAACTGGATCCGACGGGCCTGGGCGGCCAGTTGGTGCCAGCCGTCGTGCTGGGTGAGGTACCGCAACCTCACCCAGGAGGACTGGGTGGAGGTCGAGCGCACCAGCTGCCGCAAGGCCTCCCGGTCGTCAGGGTGCACTGCCGACATCACTGTGGAAAGCGAAATAGTGGGATCCGGAAAGAGCGCCGCCAGAGCGGGTGCGCCACCGAGCCACTCCAGCTGGTGCTCATGGGGTGAATACATCCACAGGCCGAGGTGGGCGGCCGTGGTGGCCAGCCGGAACGGGATCACCAGACTGGCCAGGTCGTTCCGCGCATCCAGTGCGTGCACCCAGACCAGTTGCTCGTCACTTGCGGGATCCTTCACTTGCCGCGCCTCGATCAAGCAGGCAACGGGTGCTCCGCCTCGCCCGGGGAAGTCCAGCACCCGCATTGCGACCGTCTTCGTCCTGGCGGCGTGGGCCACGAGGCTCTCGGCCGAGATCCGCTGGCTTGCGGGCCACAGATCACCGAAGTCACGTCCCAGGCACTGCTCACCGAAGTCACGTCCCAGGCACTGTTCCGCCGGCCTGCCCAGCGCTGTGGTCATCGCAGCGTTGAGGCTGCGGATGGCACCGTCCAGCGTCAGAAGAGCCGCCGGGTCAGGCCCTCGTAGGAGTTCGTCCGCGGCGTCCATCTGTGACTCCCTGGCACATACCAAAAAAGCCTCTTCAGTCATTTTTGCGCATTTTGCAGCGACATGCCGAAAAAGAGTATGTCTGACCGCCTACGTTGAGTGACGGCGGCAGGGGACCCGCTGGAAACGGTAGACAGCCGCCCGTGAAGAGGGGGCGACGGAGCTCGGTTGCGGGACCGCGTCCGGTAGGTCACGACTTCACGAGCGAAGGCGCAGTTCCAGGGCGTGTTGCGTGACCTCAGTAGCTGACATCAACAGAGGCGTACAACCGCGCACGGTGGCACGCCCGCAATCGGCGGACGAGCCAACAGATCCCAGCAGGCGAGCGGTTCGTGATGGTGCTGCACGCGCCTACGGATCAGAAGGTTGCAGGTTCGAATCCTGCCGAGTGCACATTGAGATGAGAGGCCCTGTGGAGTGATCCACGGGGCCTCCGTCATTCCTCGACGGCGGTGCCTCCGAGCGGGTGCCGGGCCATCCCAGTGAGCTCTACGACCAGTTGGCCCCGGACGCCCGCGGATCCCAGTGACCACGCACGCCGGCCCCCCCTCCTCCGCTGCTCAATCGCATGGGGGTATGTCATCCCCCGGCGAGCAGCGCAAGCGTGTCCGTAAAGATCCCGTGGCCCGGCGCGCCGAGATCATCCGGGCGGCCAGTGGAGTGGCCCTCGGGGAAGGGCTCGAGTCCATCACGCTGCGGCGGATCGCGGAGGAGCTCGGGGTGCGGCCGGGGCTCATCAGTCACTACTTTCCGTCGGCCGAGGAGCTGGCCGCCGAGGCGTTCGGCGACGCCGCCGGGGCGGAACTCGACCAACTGCTGCCCGCCGACCCGGCCGAGGGCACGCCGGTGCGGCGGCTGGCCCGCTTTCTCGCCGGTACGAGCGGGGAGGACTACGACGCGGTGAGCCGACTGTGGATCAACGCCCGGCATCTCAGCCGGTACCGGCCTGCGCTCCGGGACAGGGTCGTCGAGCAGGAGTCCGCCTGGCGGGGGCGGCTCGAGGGCCTCGTCCGGGAGGGGGGCGCGGCGGGCGAGTTCCGTACGGAGGACCCGTCCGTGACCGCCGTTCAGATTCTCGCCGTGCTCGACGGACTCGGCGCCCACGCCAACACCGGGACCCCGGAGCGGCCGGCCGCGGTGCGTCGTATGGCTGTCACGACCGCGGAACGTGAACTCGGGCTCGATGCGGGCGCGTTGGGCTGAAGGCCGGTCGGCGGTTCCGCCGTCAGTGGGTCGGCGCAGGTGTCGTGGGCCTCACTCGGCCCCTCATCAGCAACGCGTAGACCGCCGAAGCCACTGTGACACCGGCCGGCAGTGACAGGTCCACCCCGCCGAGTGCCGCCGCCACCGGACCCGTGTAGAGGGTGTCCGCGCACAGGGCCGCGCCGGCGGTGCCGGAGGCGAGGGCCACCGCGCCGGGCCAGTTGACGCCACCCCTGTACCAGAACGCGCCGAACGGTGTCTCGTCGGTGAGGGCCGGGCCGTCGTAGCGGTTGCGGCGGAGCCAGATGTCCGTGGCGTAGACGGCCATGCTCGGCCCGAGCAGGACGACGGTCAGTTCCAGGACGTCGCTGACCGTGTCCAGGAAGTCGGACACGAGCAGCGCGCACAGCGTGAGCGAGACGGAGACGGTGCCGTCGGCGAGCACGCTCAGCGAGCGGCGGACGCGCAGGCCGACGGCCTGGAGGGCGAGGCCGGCGCTGTAGGCGGTCAGCGCGTTGATCGCGATCGTGCCCAGGACCAGTGCGAGCAGGAAGACCGGGGTGAACCAGCCGGGGAGGATCTTCTCCAGTGCGGCCTGCGGATCCGTCATGTCGACGGCGGTCGCCGCGAAGGCGCCGAGGGAGCAGACGACGATGCTGGGCAGGAAGCCGCCGAGCGCGGTCCACCCGGCGACGGCGGCGGCCGGTGTCCGGCTCGGCAGGTAGCGGGAGAAGTCGGCGCTGGTCGTGTAAGAGAGGGGGCCCGAGGCGATGAGCGTGACGCCGGCCAGGACGGTCGCCCACAGATCGGTGCCGGACAGCGGGTGGGCCGGGGCGTACGAGAGGTCCGTGTGGCCCAGCACGCCGGCGGCCACCACGGCGAACACGGCGGTGAGGGCCAGCGTGATCGGCAGGTACAGCTTCATGATCATGGCGTGGCCGTAGACGCTGATCGTCAGAGTGAGGGCGGCGATCACGATCACGACCACCGTCTTGACCGGGGGAGTCGCCGTGATGCCCGCCTTCTCGACCAGCGAGAACGCGGCGATCGCCGCTGCTGCCAGGTTGAGGGCGAAGTAGCAGACGGAGATCAGCCAGCCGGTGATCGCGTTGTTCACACGGTTGCCCAGGACGCCGTACATCGCCCGGCTGATCACCTCGCTCGGGGCGCCCGCGGCCGGGCCCGAGACCGCGAGCCAGCCGGTGAGCAGCCAGAAGAGGTTGCCCACGACGATCACCGCGATCGCCTGCCACAGGCTGAGGCCCATGAGGACGAGCGAGGGCAAGGCCGGGCGCCTGGCCGTGGGCCACCGAGCCGATCTCACGGTCCTGTCCGAGAACCCGCTCGACGTGCCCGACACCGACCTCGCCGCACTCCCGGTGCTGCTCTCGGCCGTCGACGGCAGGCCGACGCACCGGGTACCGGAGCTCTGACGGGCCCCGGCGGGCCGGACCGTGGGAGCAGTCGGTGTCCGCACAGCAGACACCTTGCGCAAACGCGCAGGTCACAGGATCCGTCCCACCCCGCTGTCAGTGCCCCCGCCTACCCTCGAGGGTGATGGCACACGTATGGACATGCTCAGGGCTGCGGTGGTCGGGGGACGGGCCCGTGCTGGTGTGGGGCGGCGGGGTCGTGAGTGGGTTGGGGTGGGGGAAGCGGGTTGCCTTTGGGGTCGTGGAAGAAGGAACGCGAGTTTGCGTGGGCGCGCGGGGGCACGCCTGTCCCGTGCGGGCCGGTGTCTCTGGGCGGAGTACCGGCGCGCGGTGTGAGGAGTGTGCGCGGCTGGACCGGGCTCACTCCGTGGCCGCCGACACCCTCGCCGACGATCCCCGGCCGTATCACGTGTATCTCGCCTGGTTCGGGCCCGGCATGGTCAAGGTCGGCATCACCGCCGTCGAGCGGGGCTCCGCCCGGCTGCTGGAGCAGGGTGCCGTCTGTTTCAGCTGGCTCGGCTCCGGTCCGCTGATGGCCGCGCGACGTACGGAGGAGCTGCTCAGGGCCGCCCTCGGGGTGCCGGACCGGATCCCGTACGCCGCCAAGCGGGCCGTACGGTCCGCGCTGCCGGGGACCGAGGCCGAGCGCGCGGCCGAGATTGCGGCGCTGCACGCGCGTGCCGTGGCGCTCGGCGACTGGTCCGAGGCGCTCGTGCGGGAGCCGTTCCGGCCCGTTGACCACGCCGAGGTGTTCGGGTTGGCAGCCGATCCCCCGCCCGCCGTCGGAGAAGTGGTCGAGCTGGTCGCCGGCGGGTGGGTGAGCGGTGAGCTGGTCGCCGCCGCCGGGCCCGATCTCCATCTCGCCACCGAGCGCGGAGTCGTCGTGCTGGACACCCGGCTCATGACCGGGTGGGAGCTGGTTCCCACCGGGAGCAGAGGGGACAGCGGGAGCGCGGGGGGACTTTCCCTCCCCCTCCGCAAGTTCAGGGAACGGGCGAGCGTGCAGGATCAGTTGTTCTGAGGGAGTGGGCAAGGAGCCGGCTCCGTGAGAGGGAGTGGCGTGTGACGGTGGAGGAAACGGAAGCGGCCGGGGTGCGGCGGTTCTGGGAGCGGCTCGGGCTGCCGGGGCTCGTCGACGTCCACACGCACTTCATGCCCGAGCGCGTCCTGCGCAAGGTCTGGGCGTACTTCGACGCGCTCGGCCCGCTCACCGGCGGCGTGGAATGGCCCATCATGTACCGGGAGGGTGAAGAGCAGCGGACCGCGCTGCTGCGTGCATTCGGTGTGCGTGCCTTCAGCGCGATGCTCTATCCGCACAAGCCCGGGATGGCCCGGTGGCTCAACGGCTGGGCCGCCGACTTCGCCCGCCGCACGCCCGACTGTCTGCACACCGCCACTCTCTTCCCCGAGGAGGGTGGCGAGGTCTATGTCCGGGAGGCGCTCGACTCCGGTGCGCGTGTGTTCAAGGCACATGTGCAGGTGGGGGCGTACGACCCGGCGGACGAACTGCTTGATTCCGTATGGGGGTTGATCGCCGAGGCCAGGGTGCCCGTCGTCATTCACTGTGGGTCCGGGCCCGCCCCGGGCAAGCACACCGGGCCCGAGCCGATCGCGCGCGTCCTGGCTCGGCATCCGCGGCTGAGGCTGATCGTCGCGCATCTCGGGATGCCCGAGTACGAGGACTTCCTCGCGCTGGCCGAGCGGCACGCGGAGGTGCGGCTCGACACGACCATGGCGTTCACCGACTTCGGCGAGCGGCACGCGCCCTTCCCCTCGCGCGCCCTGCCCCGCCTGGCCGACCTCGGTGATCGCGTGCTGCTCGGCTCCGACTTCCCCAACATCCCCTATCCGTACGTCCATCAGCTGCACGCCCTGGAGCGGCTCGGTCTCGGCGACGCCTGGCTGCGGGCGGTGTGCCACGACAACGCGGCGCGGCTGTTCGGACTGTGAGGCGGCCGGAGCCGTCAGAGCCATTCCCAGGTGTTCCCTGAGCGGTCCCTGAGCACCCCCTGTGCGTTTCTCAGGGAAATCACAGACTCCGGAAAGCGCGCTCTCAGAGGACCCCGACAAGGTGTCCACCATGACCACGACCTCGCCCCAGGGGCGCACCGAACTGCTGAGGCCGGACGGGAGCCCCGTCCGCGTGCTTGTGGTGGACGACGAGCTGTCGATCACCGAACTGCTGAGCATGGCTCTTCGTTACGAGGGCTGGCAGATCCGCAGCGCGGGGGACGGACAGGGGGCCGTCCAGACCGCTCGCGAGTTCCGGCCCGACGCCGTCGTCCTGGACATGATGCTGCCCGACATGGACGGGCTGGCCGTGCTCGGGCGGCTGCGCCGCGATCTGCCGGACGTGCCCGTCCTCTTCCTCACCGCCAAGGACGCGGTCGAGGACCGTATCGCCGGACTCACCGCCGGCGGCGACGACTACGTCACCAAGCCGTTCAGTCTGGAGGAGGTCGTCGCCCGGTTGCGCGGCCTCATCCGGCGCTCCGGTGCCGCCGACCGGCGCTCCGAGTCCGTGCTCGTCGTCGGTGACCTGTTGCTCGACGAGGACAGCCACGAAGTGTCGCGGGGCGGGGACAACATCCACCTCACGGCGACCGAGTTCGAGCTGCTGCGCTACCTGATGCGCAACCCGCGCCGCGTGCTCAGCAAGGCGCAGATCCTGGACCGGGTGTGGTCGTACGACTTCGGCGGTCAGGCCAATGTCGTCGAGCTGTACATCTCGTACCTGCGAAGGAAGATCGACGCCGGACGCGAGCCGATGATCCACACCCGGCGTGGTGCCGGTTACCTGATCAAGCCCGCTGCGTCATGAGCGGGCGACGACGGCCGCGGACGCGGAAGCTGCGGGCGGGACAGCCACGCACCCTGCGGACACGGCTCGTCGTCGCGTCCGTGGTGCTGATCGCCGTGGTGTGCGCGGTGATCGGGACCGTGACCACGCTCGCGCTGCGGACTCATCTGTACGACCAGCTGGACGACAAGGTCGGCGACATCGCGATGCGCGCGGCGGGCGGCCGCCTCCCGAACCCGGGCGGTACGGTGCCCGGAACCGCGGCGGAGCCCGACTCCTCGCACAAGGCCGCCACCACGCCGAGCGAGCGGATCGAGCGCCTTCTCACCATCGGCCCGACGCAGCCCAGCACCGTTGCGGCGTACGTGCAGAACGGATCGATCGCCAGCGCGGCCAAGGCCGTGCAGCTGAACGACAGCTACAACAGGTTCCGGAAGATGGACACCGTCGACCTCACCGCCGCGCAGCAGCGGGCGCTCGCCGAGGTGTCCAAGGACGATAACGCGCACACGGTGGAGCTGCCCGGTCTCGGGGACTACCGCGTCCAGTACAAGGTGAGCCCGGACGGTGGCGACGCCTACTACGTCGCCCTGCCCACCAAGGACGTCGACGACAACATCGACACCCTGATCGTCGTCGAGGTGTGTGTCACCGCGGCGGGACTGCTCGCCGCCTCCCTCGCCGGCTTCGTCATCGTCGGCGTGGCCACCCGCCCCCTCCGCAAGGTCGCCGCCACCGCCACCCGGGTCTCCGAACTCACCCTGCACACCGGCGAGGTGAACCTCAGCGAGCGGGTCCCCGAGTCGGAGTGCGACCCGCACTCCGAGGTCGGCCAGGTCGGCGCCGCGCTCAACCGGATGCTGGACCACGTCCACGGCGCCCTGCACGCACGCCAACAGAGCGAGATGCGCGTACGGCAGTTCGTCGCCGACGCCAGCCATGAGCTGCGTACTCCCCTGGCCTCCATCCGGGGGTACGCCGAGCTGACCCGGAGGGGCAGGGAACAGGTCGGGCCCGACACCCGGCACGCCCTGGGCCGTATCGAATCCGAGGCCGGGCGCATGACCCTGCTGGTCGAGGACCTGCTGCTGCTCGCCCGGCTGGACGCGGGACGGCCGCTGCAGTTCGAGCAGACCGACCTCGTTCCGCTCGTCGTGGACACCATCAGCGACTCCCGCGCGGCCGGCATGGACCACAGCTGGCGGCTCGACCTGCCCGACGAGCCCGCCCTGGTGTCCGCGGACGCGGCACGCCTGCAGCAGGTGCTGGTCAACCTGCTGGGCAACGCACGCAAGCACACCCCGCCCGGAACGACCGTCACCGCACGCGTGCAGCGGCGCGGGCCGTGGATGTGCGTCGATGTCGAGGACAACGGGCAGGGGATCCCCCCGGACCTGCTGCCGCACGTCTTCGAGCGGTTCGCGCGCGGCGACTCGGCGCGTTCCCGGGCCACCGGGTCCACCGGTCTGGGCCTCGCCATCGTGCAGGCCGTCGCGACCGCGCACGGCGGTGCCGTGACCGTCGACAGCGTTCCCGGACGGACGGTCTTCACCGTGCATCTGCCGGCGCCTGCTCCGGCCGTCCCGCGGCCCGCCTCCGAAACCGACCGGCAGTCGCACTCACAGGCACAGCACAGCGCCACCACACGGGTGCGACAGGGCACTTGACGAAAGTCGGTTCCATGCGAACCGACTCTTCTCCCGGCACTCTGCCGGCGCGGGAGCACCTCCCGGCCGGCGACGCCGGTACGCCTGTCCTGGACGTAGTGATCCCCGTCTACAACGAGGAGAAGGACCTCGGGCCCTGCGTGCTCAGACTGCACGAGCACCTCAGGCGCACCTTCCCGTACGCGTTCCGCATCACGATCGCGGACAACGCGTCCACGGACTCCACCCCGCTCGTCGCGGCGCGGCTGGGAGCGCAGTTGGCGCAGGTGCGGTCGTTCCGGCTCGAGCAGAAGGGCCGCGGCCGGGCGCTGCGGACCGTCTGGTCGGCCTCGGACGCCCCGGTCCTCGCGTACATGGACGTCGACCTGTCCACCGACCTCAACGCGCTGCTGCCGCTGGTGGCGCCGCTGATCTCCGGCCATTCGGACCTGGCGATCGGCTCCCGCCTCAGCCGCAGCTCACGGGTGGTGCGCGGCGCCAAGCGGGAGTTCATCAGCCGCTCGTACAACCTCATCCTGCGCGGCTCGCTCCAGGCCCGCTTCTCGGACGCGCAGTGCGGATTCAAGGCGATCCGGCGTGACGTCGCCCAGGTGCTGCTGCCGCTCGTCGAGGACTCCGACTGGTTCTTCGACACCGAGATGCTGGTGCTCGCCGAACGGGCCGGGCTGCGGATCCACGAGGTGCCGGTCGACTGGGTCGACGACCCCGACTCGACGGTGCACATCGTGAAGACGGCGACCGACGACCTCAAGGGCGTGTGGCGGGTGGGCCGGGCCCTGGCCACCGGTTCGCTGTCGCTGGACCGGCTGACCCGGCCGTTCGGCGACGACCCGCGCGACCGCGACATCAAGGACGTGCCCCGGGGACTGGCCCGGCAATTGGTCGGCTTCTGCGTCGTCGGCGGCCTGTCCACCCTCTTCTACCTCCTCCTCTACAGCGGCTTCCGCACTTTCTCCGGCTCGCAGATCGCCAATGCCCTCGCGCTGCTGGTCTCGGCCGTCGCCAACACGGAGGCCAACCGCCGGCTCACCTTCGGGGTGCGTGGCAGGGGCGGCGCCGTACGGCATCAGGCACAGGGCCTGGTCGTGTTCGGCATCGGCCTCGCGCTCACCAGCGGCTCGCTCGCCGCGCTGAACGCCGCCTCCAGCGACCCCGCGCACTCCACCGAACTGGCGGTCCTGATCGCCGCCAACCTCGCGGCGACGGTGCTGCGCTTCCTGCTCTTCCGCGCCTGGGTGTTCCCGGACCGACGGGAGGGCGAGGGGGGCGAGGAGCCGGTGCCCGCCGCCGTGCCCACGTACACCATGGCGGGCACCCACCAGCCGTATCAGACGCAGCAGCCGTATCAGACGCATCAGACACACCTGCCGCACCAGCCGTATCACCAGCCGTCTCAGCCGTACGCGCCGCACCAGCCGTACCCGACGACCGACCCGGGGGACCTCCGATGACCACCCACTACGACCAGCCGACGCAGCAAGGCAGCAGCCCCGCCGCCTGGGGCCCGCCCCAGGTCGCTCCCCCACAACAGGCCCCCGAGCCGGGTGAACCCCGCCCGCCGCTCGTACGGCGCCTGTGGCGCGGCCGGCCCGAAGACCCCCGCTGGGCGCGCCCGGCCCTCCTCGTCCTGCTGCTCGCCACCGCGCTGCTCTACCTCTACAACCTCAGCGCCTCCGGCTACGCCAACTCCTTCTACTCGGCGGCCGTCCAGGCGGGCAGCAAGTCCTGGAAGGCGTTCTTCTTCGGCTCGCTGGACGCGGGAAACGCGATCACCGTCGACAAGCCCTCGGCGTTCCTGTGGCCGATGGAACTGTCGGTGCGGATCTTCGGCCTGAACTCCTGGGCGATCCTCACCCCCGAGGTCCTCATGGGCGTCGGCACCGTAGCGGTCGTGTACGCGTCCGTACGGCGCCGGTTCAGCCCCGCGGCCGGTCTGATCGCCGGTGCGGTGCTCGCGCTCACCCCCGTCGCGGCGCTGATGTTCCGGTTCAACAACCCGGACGCGATGCTGGCCCTGCTGATGGCGCTGGCCTGCTCCTTCGTCGTACGGGCCGTGGAGGACGGGCGGACCAGGTGGCTGGTGTGGGCGGGCGTGGCGATCGGCTTCGCGTTCCTCGCCAAGACGCTCCAGGCCTTCCTGATCCTGCCGCCGCTGGCGCTGGTCTACGCGGTCTGCGGACCGGTGCGACTGCGTAGGCGCTTGGCCCAACTGGCCCTTGCGACCGTCGCGTTGGTGGTGTCGGGCGGCTGGTGGGTCGCGGTCGTCGAGCTGTGGCCGGCCTCTTCCCGCCCCTACGTCGGCGGCTCGCAGAACAACAGCTTCCTGGAGCTGACCTTCGGCTACAACGGCCTCGGCCGTATCAGCGGCGACGAGACCGGCAGCGTCGGTGGTGGCGGGGGCGGCGGCACGGGCACCGGGCGTTGGGGCGAGACCGGCTGGGACCGGATGTTCAACTCCGAGATCGGCAGCCAGATCTCCTGGCTGATCCCGGCCGCGCTGATCCTGCTGGTCGCGGGCCTGTGGGCGACTCGCAGGTTCGGTCGTACGTCCGTGACCCGCGCCTCGTTCCTGGTGTGGGGCGGTTCGCTGCTGATCACCATGGTCGTCTTCAGCTACATGGCGGGCATCTTCCACCAGTACTACACGGTGGCCCTCGCCCCCTACGTGGCCGCCGTCATCGGCATGGGCGCCAGTCTGCTGTGGGAGCGGCGGAGCGAGACCTGGGCGTCGCTCACCCTGGCCGCCTCGGTCGTGGCGGGCAGCGCCTGGGGCTATGTCCTGCTCAACCGCACACCGACGTATCTGCCCTGGCTGAGGTGGCTGGTCCTGATCGGTGGCCTGCTCGCCGCGCTCGGTCTGGTCTTCGCCGGCCGCCTCACCCGCCGACTCGCCCTCGCCGCGGCGGCGTTGGGATTGGTCGCGGCACTGGCCGGCTCGACGGCGTACACGCTGAGCACGGTCGACTCCGCGCACACGGGGTCCATCCCGACGGCCGGTCCGGCGGGGGCGAGCACGATGGGCTTCGGCGGAGGCGGCGGCCCCGGCGGGGGCGGTAACCGTGGAGGCTTCGGCGGCGGTATGCCGGGCCAGAACCAGCAGAACGGGAACGGCAACACCAACGGCAACACCAACGGCAACACCAACGGCAACACCAACGGCAACACCAACGGCAACACCAACGGCAACACCAACGGCAACACCAACGGCAACACCAACGGGAACACGCCGGGCCAGGGCTTCCCGGGCGGTGGCTTCCCCGGCGGTATGCCTGGCCGGAACGGGCGGAACGGCACCGTGGAAGGCGGCCGACCGGGCGGAGCCGCCGGCGGCGCCGGTGGCCTGCTCAACGGCGCCAGTGTCCCGGCCCAGGCGAAGAAGCTGCTGGAGACGGACGCCGGGCACTACACCTGGGTCGCCGCCTCCATCGGCTCGCAGAACGCCGCCAGCTACCAACTGGCCACCGGTGAGCCGGTGATGGCGATCGGCGGCTTCAACGGCACCGACCCGTCCCCGACGCTGGCCCAGTTCAAGAAGTACGTGACGGATGGGAAGGTCCACTACTTCATCTCCGGCGGCGGAATGGGCGGCCGCATGGGCGCAGGAAGGGGCGGCGGCGCGGGCGGCAGCGGCACCTCGTCGCAGATCACCTCCTGGGTCGAGGCCAACTTCAAGAAGGTGACGGTCGGTTCGGCCACCTTCTACGACCTCACGCAGAAGACCAGCGCCGGCTGACGGCCGGCCGGGACGAGGCCGGAAATTGGAAGGGCGGTGACCACGGTCACCGCCCTTCCGGTTCTAGCATCTCCAGAAGTGGTCGAAGCTCGAGGAGGGTGCGCCGGTGGTCAAGGCAGGCGAGCGGTCGGCGCGCAGCAGTGTCTGGCTCGAGGCAAGCCACGGCGCGCCGCACGCGGCGGGCAGCCCTCCGGTCTCGACCGTGACCGGATCACCGGCGTCACCGTAGGGCTGCTGGACGCCGAGGGGCTCGACAGGTTCTCCATGCGGCGGCTGGCCGCCGAGCTGAACGTGACCGCGATGTCCGTGTACTGGTACGTCGACACCAAGGACGACCTGCTCGAACTCGCCCTGGACGCCGCCTTCGGCGAGCTGCGGCTGCCCGGCCCGGAGGCCGAAGGCGAGGACTGGCGCGACCAGCTGCGCACGCTGGCCCGGGAGTACCGGGAGCTGCTGGTCCGCCACCCCTGGCTGTCGCCGCTGGCCGGGCGCTACCTCAACATCGGGCCCAACTCGCTTGCCTTCTCGCGCCGGGTGCAGCAGGTCGTCCGTCGCACCGGGCTGCCCGCGCACGGCATCACGGGCGCCATCTCCGCCGTCTTCCGGTTCGTGTACGGCTACGGCACGATCGAGGGCCACTTCGCGACCCGGGTCGCGGCGGCCGGTCTGACCCCGGACGCATACTTCCGCACCGCGGTGAGCGCGGCGACCGAGGTCCCGGAGTCCGCCGCCGTCGTCCGGGAGTCCGCCGATCTGATGGCGGCGCGGGGCGGTGACACGGTCCAGGAGATGCTGGACCGTGACTTCGCCTTCGCGCTGGAGCTGCTGGTGGCCGGCATCGAGGCGATGGTGGCCCGCGCCTGAGGGTTATTCGCCGGGCACCAGCCGCGCCGGGAAGCCCCCGGTGGCGACAGGCCCCCAGCGCTCGGGTGTCACCCGGATGATCGACTTGCCCTGCTTGAGCATCGCCTCCCGGTACTCGTCCCAGTCCGGGTGCTCACCGGCGATGTTCCGGTAGTACTCGACCAGCGGTTCCACCGAGTCGGGGGAGTCGATGACCTCGGCCGTGCCGTCGACCTGGACCCACGGGCCGTTCCAGTCGTCGCTCAGCACGAGCAGGCTGACCCGCGGGTCGCGCTTGGCGTTGCGGGTCTTGGCGCGCTCCGGGTAGGTGGAGACGACGATCCGGCCCGAGTCGTCGACCCCGCAGGTCAGCGGCGATCCCTGGGGGCCGCCGTCGGCCCGCCGGGTGAGCAGGATGGCGCGGTGGCGGGGCCGTACGAAGTCCAGCAGCTCGTCGAGGGAGACGGAGGTGTTCGTCGCGATGTTCGGTGCCATGGGGGCAGCCTAGGGGCAGCGGGCCCGCGTGTGGCTGACCCTGGTGTGCCTACGCCTGCGGCAGTGTCTCCCCCTGCACAGCCTGGATGTCCAGTTCGACCTTGAGAGTCGTACCGACCAAGGCGATGCCCGCCTGGACCATCTGGTTGTAGTTCATCGCGAAGTCCTCCCGCCGCAGTTCCGTCGTCGCACGGAAGGCCGCTCGGGTGCCGCCCCACGGGTCGGAGCCGGTGCTGAGGTAGGCGAGGTCCAGGTTGACCGGGCGTACGACACCACGCATGGTCAGCTTACCGTGGACCGTCCAGCGGTCGGCGCCGGACGCGGTCAGGCCCGTCGAGCGGTAGGTGATCTCGGGGTGCCGTTCGACGTCGAGGAAGTCGGCGGAGCGCAGATGGGTGTCGCGCATGCCGTTGCCCGTGTCGATGGACGCGGCCCGGATCACCGCCTCCACGCGGGACTTGGTGACGTCGTCGGGCGCGATCTCGATCATGCCGATGAAGTCGGTGAACCGGCCGCGCACGCTGGAGATGCCCAGGTGCTGGGCGACGGCGCCGACCGTGGAGTGCGCTGGGTCGATGGTCCAGGGGCCGGGCGGCGGCAGCTCGGTGCCGCCCTGCCGGGCCAGGGTCACCGTGCCGATCTCGGCCCGGCCGCTCGCGGTGACGATCGCGCCGGCGGCGGCGGGCGCGTACCCGATGGCGGTGACGATCACCGTGTACGCACCGGGGACCAGCTCGGTCGCATCCCGTACGGCACCCTCCGAGTCCGCCTCGGCGCGCAGCACCTGCCGGCCGGTCGTGTCGGTCACCGTGACGACCGCGTGCGACACGGCCCATCCGTCCCGGGTCTGGATCCTCGCGGTCAGTCCCATCCCGTTTTCTCCCTCAAAAGCCGTGGACAGCCGAAATCCATGGATGGTCATAGCCATGGTCGGCCTTGAAAAGGCTTACAAATCGGTCGCGTGAAGAAACCGGCCCGTGGCGCGCGCGGCCGCTCGGGGCGCGCCCGCCACGGGCCGGGGTCGAACTACTCGCCGGGGTGGGCGAGTTCGATGTCGTGGCCGTCGACTCCGGTGCCGGAGACGGTGAGAGCCGTGGCCACCGGCGGGTAACCCGTCGCGATGACCGTGTACTCGCCACTGTTCAGATCGGTGAAGGCGTACGCGCCGTCCATCCCGGTGGTGGACGTGCCGACCACGTTGCCCGCCGCGTCCACGAGGGTCACGCGTGCGTCGGCCAGAGGCCCGTGCGGAGCCCGCACGACGCCCTGGAGCTGGGCGCCGGCGTCCAGGTCGACCTCGATCCGGGTGACTCCGGTGGTGTTGATCTCGACCAGGAGGGCGCGCGGGCGGAACCCGGCCGCGTTCACCGCGAGGGTCACCGCCCCCGGCACCAGCTCGGCGAAGGCGAACTCGCCCTGCTCACCGGTGGTCCCGGTGGCCAGCAGGTCGCCGCGCACATCGGTGACGATCACCATCGCGTCCTTCACCGGCAGTGCGCTCCCGGCACCCCGGACGACACCACTCAGCCCGCTGGTGCCGCTGAGCAGGATGTCGTACGACACCGGTTCCTCGCCCACGACGATCGTGGACGCCTGCGGCTGGAAGCCGTCGGCGGCGGCGATCAGGACGTACGTGCCCGTGCCGGGCGCGTCCAGCGTGTAGGAGCCGTCGCCCCGGGCGACCGAGCGGCCCAGTTGGCGGCCGGCCAGGGAGATCAGGGTGAGAGCGGCCTGGGCGACCGGGGCGCTCTCGGCACCGCGGACGTAGCCGTGGACCGGGACCCCGCCGGAGGCGGAGTGCTCGGGTGCGGGCAGGGTGGCCACGGCGGTGAGCTGCCGGGTGGCTGCGGCTTCGGTGCCGTCGCCGTTCTGGGGGTCGACCACGGCCGTCGCCCAGCTCGGCACCGTCTCCTCGACGGTTTCCGGCGCGGCCGCCGCCGCCTCCGCCGCCGCCTTCTCCTGCGCGGCCTGGGCGAGGGCGCCCGAGGTGCGCAGCGGGACCTCCTTGATGAACAGCGTGATCAGGAAGGCGACCGCCGCCAGGCAGCCGGCGATCAGGAAGACGTCGGCGATGCCGTGGCCGTAGGCGCTCTCCATGAGCGTGCGCACCGGCGCGGGCAGCTTGTTCATGTCCGGGATGCTGTCCGAGCCGGAGCCCGGGGAGGACAGTGCGGCGGCGTACTTGGGGCTGAGGTCGGCCAGGCCGTCCTTGACGTAGTCGGTGATCCGGTGGGACAGCACCGCGCCGAGCGCGGACACGCCGACCGCACCGCCGAGGGAGCGGAAGAAGGTGACCGTGGAGCTGGCCGAGCCGAGGTCGGCGGGCGAGACCTGGTTCTGCGTGCACAGCACCAGGTTCTGCATCATCATGCCGATGCCGAGGCCCAGCAGGGCCATGAAGACCGCGGTCTTCCAGTAGTCCGTGTCGTACCGGATGGTGCCGAGCAGGCCCAGGCCGGCCGTCACCAGGAGCCCGCCGCTGACCAGCCAGGCCTTCCAGCGGCCGGTGCGGGTGATGAACTGCCCGGAGACGGTGGAGGAGACGAACAGGCCGCCGATCATCGGGATCGTCAGGACGCCGGACATTGTCGGGGACTTGTCGCGGGCCAGCTGGAAGTACTGGCTGAAGAACACGGTGCCGGTGAACATCGCGATGCCCACGAACAGCGAGGCGAGCGAGGCGAGGGTGATGGTCCGGTTGCGGAACAGCCGCAGCGGGATGATCGGCTCGCTCGCCTTGGACTCGATGAGCATGAACAGCAGGCCGAGCACGATCGAACCGCCGACCATCGCGTACGTCTGCCACGACACCCAGTCGTACTTGTCACCGGCGAAGGTGACCCAGATCAGCAGCAGCGAGACCGCGGCGGCGATGAAGAAGGCCCCGCTCCAGTCGACCTTGACGTCCCGCTTGACGACGGGCAGGTGCAGGGTCTTCTGCAGCACGATCAGCGCGATGACCGCGAAGGGGACACCGACGTAGAAGCACCAGCGCCAGCCGAGCCACGAGGTGTCGGTGATGACACCGCCGAGCAGCGGGCCGCCGACGGTCGCGACGGCGAACGTGGCGCCGAGGTAACCGGAGTAACGCCCGCGCTCACGCGGGGAGATCATCGCGGCCATCACGATCTGCGCCAGCGCCGCCAGACCGCCGACGCCGATGCCCTGCACGACTCGGCAGGCGATCAGCATGGCGGGGTTCTGCGAGAGGCCGGCCGCCATCGAGGCGACGACGTAGATGATCAGCGCTATCTGGACGAGCGCCTTCTTGCTGTAGAGGTCGGCGAGCTTGCCCCACAGGGGAGTCGTCGCGGTCATAGACAGCAGGGCGGCCGTGACCACCCAGGTGTAGGCGGACTGGCCGCCGCCGAGGTCACCGATGATGCGCGGCAGGGCGTTGGAGACGATTGTGGACGACAGGATCGCCACGAACATGCCGAGCAGCAGCCCGGAGAGGGCCTCCATGATCTGCCGGTGCGTCATGGGAGCCTGGTCGGAGCCTCCCCCGTGCTTGGCGTGAGCCCGCACACCGGCTGGTGTGGTCGTTGCCATGGGCTTCCTTTTCTCAGTGCTTATGCGGGTGTACGGGTGGTCGTCGCTTCGAGTGCGGATGTCCCCGCGGGCGCCGGGAGCCGGGTCTGCGGGGTGCGGCAGTCGCCGAAGCTCTGCCGCAGCCGTGTCATGAGCCGGATGAGCATGGTGACCTCGTCGTCGGACCAGTCGCTCAGCCGCTCGGCCAGCAGATCCGTGCTGCGCTGGTAGAGCTCGCCGAGCATGGCCCGGCCCGCCGGCGTGAGGTGCAGGATGCGCGAGCGCTTGTCCGCCGGGTCGGGGGACCGTTCGATCCAGTCCCGCTCGGCGAGGTGCGTCACGTGCCGGCTCGTCACGGACATGTCCACGGCGAGCAGCTCCGCGAGCTTGCTCATGCGCATGTCGCCGTGCCGGCCGAGCAGCGTCAGCACGGCGGCGGCGCCGGCCGGGCAGTCGTGCGGAACGATTCGCCCCAGATCCCGCTTCACGGCTCCGAAGGCGCTGAACTGATGCGCCAGCTCCTCGAACTGCGTCTGCTCCGCCATCACACCTCCCGAATTCGTTGCTTGGGGCAACCGTACGGACGCTTGGTTGCTGCAGGCAAATAAATCGGGCCCCCGCGGGACAAAAACTTGGCAAAGGCAAGTATTGCTATCGTAAATACGCAGGTGGGAAGTGTTGTGTCGGGTGAGGAGTGGTGCGGAGAGCGACACAGGATCCGTACGTCATCTCCGGCGGCCCCCCACTTGGGCGGCCCGGCCCGCTTTCGCTAATGTCTCGGGCCATGGCTAACACCCAGGGCCCCCAGGGCAACCACGACCCCGCAGGCAGCACCCAGATGTTCCGCGCGTTCGTCGACGAGGCCCCCCAGGGGCAGCAGCAGACGTCCGCCCCGGCCGGACCGCGCATCGGCCTCATCGTCGGCGTCATCGTCGTGGTGGCGGTCGTCGCCGCGGTGGCCTGGCTGGCGCTGAAGTAAGGCTCGTCACCGCTACTTCGTTACTTCCATTACTTCAGTACTTCACTGCTTCCAGGTCGCCGTCACGTCCCGGGTCTCGATGTGCATGCCCAGAGGGACGCGCCAGGAGTCCACGCAGATCGTCCAGGTGTGCTTCTTCAGCGTGCCCGCGTCGATGGGCGCCGGCAGGTCCTCCGTCGTCTCGATGGTGGACCAGTCGATGCCCAGCAGGTCGATGACGTGCGTCCCGAAGGTCACCTCGCCCGAACGGGCCGCCGTGCCACCGGAGTTGTGGAACGTCACCGTCACCTTCTCGCACCAGCACTGATCCGTGGGCTCGCGTGCGGGGGTGTCCCAGGTGAGTGCGGCAGGGGTCGGGGGCTTGGTGTGGACGGGGGCCGGCGTGGAGTGCGGTGCGGCCGGGGAGGTCGGGCCGGGCGCGGGCTCGGGGTCTGCGTCGGCCGGTGTGTCCGAGGCCTGTTCGGGCCTGAGCCGGGCCGGTGCGGAGGGCGGGCTGGGTGAAGTGCCCTCCGCGGACGGGCTGTTGTCGCTCTTCATGACAGGTCGGCCGCCCAGCGGCACGAACGTGACCGAGCCCTTCGGAGTCGTCGTCGTACGTGAGGGCGCGGCGCCGCCCGCCGGGCCGACGGCCACATAGCCCTCGTCGGGGCCCGATCCGCACGCGGCCAGCAGGGTGCCCAGGCAGACGACGGCCGCCGACGCTGCCGTAACGGCGCCTCGGCGGCCACGAGTCGGGGGCGTCCGGGGGGTTTCCGTCCCAGTGCGAGGCATCGGGCCAGTTTGGCTGACGACCCGTCAGGAAGGAACCCCTCGGTGTCAGTCGGAGATCAGGCCCTCCCGCAACTGGGCCAGCGTGCGGGTCAGCAGGCGCGAGACGTGCATCTGGGAGATGCCGACCTCCTCGCCGATCTGCGACTGGGTCATGTTCGCGAAGAAGCGGAGCATGATGATCCGGCGCTCGCGGGGCGGAAGTTTGGCCAGCAGGGGCTTCAGGGACTCGCGGTACTCCACGCCTTCCAGGGCCGTGTCCTCGTAGCCGAGGCGGTCCGCCAGCGAGCCCTCGCCGCCGTCGTCCTCGAGGGCCGGGGAGTCGAGGGAGGAGGCGGTGTAGGCGTTGCCGACCGCCAGGCCGTCGACGACGTCCTCCTCGGACACACCGAGCACCGCGGCCAGTTCGGTGACCGTCGGGGAGCGGTCCAGCTTCTGGGAGAGTTCGTCGCTGGCCTTGGTGAGGGCCAGGCGCAGCTCCTGGAGTCGGCGAGGGACGCGGACCGACCACGAGGTGTCGCGGAAGAAACGCTTGATCTCGCCCACGACCGTCGGCATCGCGAACGTCGGGAATTCGACGCCCCGTTCGCAGTCGAAGCGGTCGATCGCCTTGATCAGGCCGATCGTGCCGACCTGGACGATGTCCTCCATCGGCTCGTTGCGGCTGCGGAAGCGGGCCGCCGCGTAGCGCACGAGGGGGAGGTTGAGCTCGATCAGGGTGTCCCGGACGTAGGCGCGCTCGGGGCTGTTCTCGTCGAGCGCCGCGAGCCGCAGGAACAGGGAGCGGGAGAGGGTCCGGGTGTCGATCGCCTCCGTGGCCGGCAGGGCCGGGACTGCGGCGGCCGCCGGGGCGTCCGGGGCCTGCGTGGCCCCGGGGGCCGTGTCGTCGGCGAGCACGTCGAGAGCGCCGAGCTCCTTGGGCGCTGCCTCGCTCTTCGTGGGCGTGAGCACCTTCGAGCTGCCCTGGTCTGCGGACATGCCACCCCCTTTGGGTCGCGGGACGGTCGTGGCGGCGTCCCGGGGAGGAACGCAGCCTTCACCTGAATACCGGAGCCGGAGCCACGGCAAACGCGCTTCCCGCAGAATGTCACATGTCGGCAACACGCTGTAGTGACATGTCGACATAGGAATCGTGAATCAGCCCTGGAAAGAAGGGGTCTGACAGCATTTCGAAGCACAACTGTCGGGAACGGCCCTGGTGGGCGAATCGCTCGCCCCGGTGATCGCTCGATCGTTTGTACGGTTACGGCTCCACCGCTTCCACAGGGTGCCCCGCGGTGTCCACGGATTCCGCGGATTCTCGCTTAGCGGATTCCCGCTCAAGCGTCGATCCGGTTCGCCGAGCGCAGGCGCTGGAAGCTGCGTGCGAGGAGCCGCGAGACGTGCATCTGGGAGACGCCGAGTTCCGCGCTGATCTGCGACTGGGTGAGATTGCTGTAGTAGCGCAGGAGCAGGATCCGCTGTTCTCGTTCGGGGAGTTGGACCAGGAGGTGGCGGACCAGGTCCCGGTGTTCCACGCCGTCCAGGGCCGGGTCCTCGTAGCCGATGCGGTCCAGGAGGCCCGGCAGCCCGTCGCCCTCCTGCGCGGCCTCCAGCGAGGTGGCGTGGTAGGAGCGGCCGGCCTCGATGCAGGACAGCACCTCGTCCTCGCCGATGCGCAGCCGCTCGGCGATCTCGGCGGTGGAGGGGGTGCGCCCGAACGCCGTCGTCAGATCCTCGGTCGCGCTGTTGACCTGCACCCACAGCTCGTGCAGCCGGCGCGGTACGTGGACCGTGCGGACGTTGTCCCGGAAGTACCGTTTGATCTCGCCGACGACCGTCGGCATCGCGAAGGTCGGGAATTGCACGCCCCGGTCCGGGTCGAAGCGGTCGATGGCGTTGATCAGCCCGATGGTGCCGACCTGGACGACGTCCTCCATCGGCTCGTTGCGGGAGCGGAAGCGGGCGGCCGCATAGCGCACGAGGGGCAGGTTCGCCTCGATGAGCGCCCCCCGCACGCGGGTGTGCTCCGGCGTACCCGGCTGGAGGTCCTTGAGCTCGGCGAAGAGCACCTGGGTCAGGGCTCGGGTGTCGGCACCGCGCCGCTTCTCGGGAGCGGGGGTGGGCGCCTCTTCCTGAGGCGGCGCAGTACTGGCCGACACGGTCAACGCCACCTCTTCATCGGTCAATCATCCGTCAAAAGCGGTCATAGCATCACAACACATGTGCACCGTGTGCAAGCACCGCATAATGCCGTGTTGAGGGCAAGTTGGGGCATTAGACGCATGAAAGCCCCCCGCCGTCATGGCGGAGGGCTCCTTGGGTGCGGCGCTCAGAACTCGTAGTCGGCGATCACCCACGTGGCGAACTCCCGCCACAGCGCGGTGCCCGCCTGATGCGCCGGGTGTTCGATATAGAGCTTGAGGGCGTCCGTGTCGTCCACCGCCGAGTTGATCGCGTAGTCGTACGCGATGGGGCGGTCGCTCACGTTCCAGCCGCACTCCCAGAAGCGCAGCTCCTCGATCTGGCCGCCGAGCGCCTTGAAGGCCTCGTCGCCGGCGACGACCCGCGGGTCGTCGCGCTCGACGCCCTCGTTCAGCTTGAACAGGACCAAGTGGCGGATCATGGCCTCTTCCCTCAGTTGTGCGCTCCATTGACGACCCAGGTCATGAAGTCGCCGATGGCCTTCGCGGCGTCCGATATGCCCTCGAAGCCTATCTGGACGTAGTCCGCAGCCTTGGCCGGGTCTGTGATGATCACGTACAGCGCGAAGACCACGAGCACGTACACGGCGATCTTCTTGGCATTCACCGCCACCGCGGCCTCCCCTGTGACTGCTGTGCCCCTCGGGACCCCTGTTGCCGGCCGCGAGTTTAGCCCTCACACCTTCTTTAGGGACCAACGGCCCGCTGGCCGAGGTCTTTTGCCGCTCCCGGCGCGGCGGTCCGGAGCCGCAGGATGGAAAGCGACCCCGGCGGACCAGCAGGGCTCCGAGGGGTCGGGGACGGATCCCACTGCGGGGTGCGTGACGCTTACCTTCCCCCGGGGGTGCGGCGCGTACTTGTGGGTCCGTCCCCGTTGCTCTCTACCCAGGGAAGTCCCCGGAACGCGCCCTGGGACGCACGAAGGGCCCCGCCTGACGACGGGGCCCTTCAGAAGCGGTAGCGGAGGGATTTGAACCCTCGGTGACTTGCGCCACACTCGCTTTCGAGGCGAGCTCCTTCGGCCGCTCGGACACGCTACCGAGGGAGACCTTACAGCACAGGGAGCCGTGCTCCGAAATCCGTTTCCCCGCTCAGCTGGCGGTGGCCCGGTGTCACCGGGCCCGGAAGAAATCGGTGAGCAGCCGGGCGCTGTCCTCGGCCAGGACGCCCTCGACGACCTCGGGCCGGTGGTTGAGCCGCCGGTCCCGTACGAGGTCCCACAGGGAGCCGGCCGCGCCCGCCTTCTCGTCGCGGGCGCCGTAGACCACACGGTCCACCCGGGACTGCACGAGCGCGCCCGCGCACATCGTGCAGGGCTCCAGCGTGACGACCAGCGTGCAGCCGGCCAGCCGCCACTCGCCCAGCACGGCAGCGGCCCGCCGCAGCGCGAGCACCTCGGCGTGCGCCGTGGGGTCGCCGGTGGCCTCGCGCTCGTTGTGTCCGCGGGCGAGGACCGTCGTACCGTCCGGGGACAGCACGACGGCGCCGACGGGGACGTCCCCGCCCGGGACGGCCCGCTCGGCCTCGTCCAGGGCGAGCCGCATGGCGGGCCGCCAGCGGTCGCGTACCGGGTCGGGGGTGCCGGCCGTCTGCGATGCGGTCAGCGGACGGTCTCCAGGACCTCCGAGGCGCCCAGGGCCTCGGCGATCGAGCCCAGCGCGTCCTCCGCGTCCAGGGCGCGCAGCTCCTTCTCGCTCACGCCGAGGTCGTCGAGGATCTCGCTGTCGCCCACCGGGCCGTGCGAGACCGCGTCGGCGTCGGCGGCGGGGCCGTCCTCGTCATCGTCGTCGGAGTCGGACTCACCGTCCTCGGTGCCGTCGAGGTCGAGGGCGTCCAGGTCGGCGCCGTCCGAGCCGGGCTCGCGGCCGAGCAGTTCGTCCGTGAGCAGCAGCTCGCCGTACGCGCTGCGGGCGGCGGCGGCGGCGTCCGAGACGTAGATGCGGGGGTCGTCCTCACCATCGATGCGGACGACGCCGAACCAGGCGTCCTCCTGCTCGATCAGGACGAGCACCGTGTCCTCGTCGGGAGTGGCTTCCCGGGCCAGGTCAGCCAGATCCGACAGGGTCTCCACATCGTCGAGCTCTGTGTCGCTCGCTTCCCACCCGTCTTCGGTGCGCGCGAGCAGTGCGGCGAAGTACACCGTGACTCTCCCACTGGTCATAGGCGTGCCGGTTGGGGGTCCCCCCGGCGGAGGTTCTGGGCGGGGAGAGCTTTGCTCCGAGCCCACCCACTCGGAATCGTGGCAGAAACAAGGCCTCCAGGGGACGTCTTCGGCTCCCTGTGTCCGGCAGTTTTGATCGCACGTATGCAAAGACGTATCCACGCGTCCGTGCCGAAATCACCAGCGCACTTGTTGCCGCCACCAGCGGATCGTACGCGGCTTTCCGCGACGCCCACGCATGGCCTCACCGTGAACGTCCCGAGGGTCGGGGATCTTCCCTACCAGCGGAACGTGCGCATGCGCAGCGCGTGCCGCAGCCGGGCCGCCTTCGTGCGGCGTGGCTGGACGCGGTCGCGCAGCTCGCGCGCCTCGGCGAGTTCGCGCAGGAACCGGGCCCGGCGGCGCCGGCGATCGGCGTCCGACTCCGGGGATCCGCGCCCGGCGGCCCCGTTCGCGCCGTCGGGATCGCGGGCAGGCAGCTCAGGCATCGGCTCACCCTCCCAGTCCGTGCCTCCCACTTTCCCCCGGACAGGCGGTTTGATGCCAGCGCGAGGTGCGGGGAAGCGCAGCTACTGTTATGGACATGCGTCTCCACGTCGTCGACCACCCCCTGGTCGCCCACAAGCTCACCACCCTGCGCGACCGGCGCACCGACTCCGCGACCTTCCGCCGGCTCGCCGACGAACTGGTCACCCTGCTGGCCTACGAGGCCACCCGCGACGTGCGGACCGAACAGGTCGACATCACGACGCCGGTCGAGAGCACCACCGGCGTCAAGCTGTCCTACCCGCGCCCGCTGGTCGTGCCGATCCTGCGCGCCGGACTCGGCATGCTGGACGGCATGGTCCGGCTGCTGCCGACCGCCGAGGTGGGCTTCCTCGGCATGATCCGCAACGAGGAGACGCTGCAGGCGTCCACGTACGCCACGCGCATGCCGGAGGACCTCTCGGGCCGCCAGGTGTACGTCCTGGACCCGATGCTCGCCACCGGCGGCACGCTCGTCGCGGCGATCCAGGAGCTGATCAAGCGCGGCGCGGACGACGTGACCGCGGTGGTCCTGCTGGCCGCTCCCGAGGGCGTCGAGCTGATGGAACGCGAACTGGCGGGCACCCCGGTCACGGTGGTCACGGCCGCGGTCGACGACCACCTCAACGAGCACGGCTACATCGTCCCGGGCCTCGGCGACGCGGGCGACCGGCTGTACGGGGCGGCGGAGTAACACCGCCCGGTCCGCGCGGCAGTGGGGCGTGCCCGCGCCGTGGCCGTGCGGACCTCAGCACCCCTTCTTCAGGGCGCCCGTCGGCTCAGGCGCCGTCAGCCTGGTCAGGGCTCTGTCCGCGTCCGGCTTCGTCTCCAGGGACTTGAACGCGTTGCCCAGGATGAGGTCGAGGGCGGGGCCCTTGCGGCCGGCGTCCGTGCGGCGCTCGGCCGTGGCCAGCTGCGTGGCGAGGACCGGCAGCGAGGTGTTGAGGGACGTGGTGGGGCCGAGCAGCATGCCGGTGCCCTTGATCTTCTTGTCGAACTCCGCCGGCGCGTTGCCGACGTCGCCGATCTTGAAGCCGCGCTTCTTCAGCTCGTCCGCCGTGTTCTTGGCGAGCCCGGTGCGGGGCGTGGCGTTGTAGACGTTCACCGTGATCTTCGCGGGGGCGGGGAGCGCCACGGCCGGGCGGGCGGAGGCGCTCGCCTTGGCCGGGCACGCCTTGGTGCCGGCCGTCGCCTTCTTGCCGCCGGTGAAGACGTCGATGAGCTGCAGGGTCCCCCAGCCGATCAGGCCCAGCGCGGCGACAGAGGCCAGCAGCCCGAACGCGAGCCGTCCGCGTCGCCGGGGAGGTCGCATTCGCGGGTATTTGTCCCCCGTGATCCGGTACTTGCCGCCCATGCCCGGGGGAGTCAGCATGCTCATGGGCGCAGCGTAGTGCGCCGGGGCGGCCGTGCCTACTAGATGATCATTCGACAGCGCCCAGGAGAACCCGAAAGGGTCAAGCCTTTACCGGAGCGTGTCCGCAGGGAACGTCAGTCCAGCTCGAGCACGCGCGCGTGGAGCACCTGGCGCTGCTGGAGCGCGGCGCGGACGGCGCGGTGAAGGCCGTCCTCGAGATACAGGTCGCCCTGCCACTTCACGACGTGCGCGAAGAGGTCGCCGTAGAAGGTCGAGTCCTCGGCGAGGAGGGTCTCCAGGTCGAGCTGCCCCTTGGTCGTCACGAGCTGATCGAGGCGGACCGGGCGCGGCGCGACGTCCGCCCACTGCCGGGTGCTTTCCCGGCCGTGGTCGGGGTACGGTCGGCCGTTTCCGATGCGCTTGAAGATCACACGGAAAGCCTACCGGTCAACACGTTCCGGGCGCAGCCGTGGCGGCCGAGTGCGACGCTGGAAAGAGCGTGACAAACAGGAAAAAAACAGGTCGAAGTGCGAACAGGGGTCCGAGATGAGTGACAGCGAGACCGTGCCTCCGGCCGCCGCTCCCGAGGCGCCTGGAAGCGCTCCCGCTCTCCCCGCGGGCGCCCTGGAGATCGCCGCCGGCTACGCCTTCACCGGCCCGGCCCTCGATCTGGGCGCCCTGATGTGGGACGGGCAGTGCCACCCCGACGCACTGATCCGCATCCCGCTGTCCGTGCTCAACCGGCACGGCCTGGTCGCGGGTGCCACCGGCACCGGCAAGACCAAGACGCTCCAACTCATCGCCGAGCAACTCTCGGCGCAGGGCGTGCCCGTCTTCATGGCGGACATCAAGGGCGACCTGTCCGGGGTCTCGGCGCCCGGCGACCCGAACGACAAGGTGCGGGGCCGGGCGGCCGAGGTGCACCAGCAGTGGTCGCCGACCGGCTTCCCCGCCGAGTTCTACGCGCTCGGCGGCATGGGGCACGGCATCCCGGTCCGGGCCACCGTCACCAGCTTCGGCCCGGTGCTGCTGTCCAAGGTGCTCCAGCTCAACCAGACCCAGGAGCAGTCCCTCGGCCTGATCTTCCACTACGCCGACACCAAGGGCCTGGAGCTGATCGACCTCAAGGACCTCAGGGCCGTCGTCGCCTTCCTGACGTCGGACGAGGGCAAGGCCGAGCTGAAGAACATCGGCGGCCTGTCGACCGCCACGGCCGGGGTGATCCTGCGTTCCCTGACCGCGTTCGAGGCACAGGGCATGGCGCCGTTCTTCGGGGAGCCGGAGTTCGACACGAGCGAATTCCTGCGTATGGCGGACGGGCGGGGCATCGTCTCCGTCCTCGAACTGCCCGCCGTCCAGGACAAGCCGCAGCTCTTCTCGACGTTCCTGATGTGGCTGCTCGCCGACCTCTTCCACGACCTGCCCGAGGTCGGTGACGCCGACAAGCCGAAGCTGGTCTTCTTCTTCGACGAGGCGCATCTGCTGTTCAACGACGCGTCCAAGGCGTTCCTCGACTCGATCACGCAGACCGTACGGCTCATCCGCTCCAAGGGCGTCGGTGTCTTCTTCGTGACGCAGACCCCGAAGGACGTGCCGTCCGACGTCCTCGCGCAGCTCGGCAACCGCGTCCAGCACGCCCTGCGCGCCTTCACGCCCGACGACCAGAAGGCCCTGAAGGCCACGGTGAAGACCTTCCCGAACTCCGGGTACGACCTGGAGGAACTGCTCACCGGCCTCGGCACCGGCGAGGCCGTGGTGACCGTACTGAGCGAGAAGGGCGCTCCGACGCCGGTCGCCGCGACGCGGCTGCGCGCGCCGGAGTCCCTGATGGGTCCGGTCGACGGTGCCGCGCTGGAAGCGGCGGTGCAGGCGTCCCCCCTCTTCGGCCGTTATGCACAGGCTGTGGACCGTGAGTCGGCGTACGAGAAGCTGACGGCCGCCGCCGAGCACGGGGCCAAGGGGCCCGACGAGATGAAGGCCCAGGCGAAGCGCGAGACCTCCAAGGCGGGCAAGGAGGAGCCGTCGCTCGTCGAACAGGTCGTCGGCAGCGGGATGTTCAAGTCCCTCGCCCGGTCGGTGGGCACGCAGCTCGGCCGCGAGATCACCCGCTCGCTCTTCGGCACGTCGAGCAGGCGGCGGTGAGCACGTTCCGCTGCTTGCGGTGAGCCGGGCGCGCCGAGCGCCCGGCTCACGTATCAACCGCGTTCGCGCCGCACGGTTTGCTGCTGCGGCTTCGGCTTGTTCACCTGCGACTTCGGCGTGCTGCGCAGGGCCTCCGCGCGCAGCAGGGCGCGCAGGACGGCGTATGGGTCTGAAGGCATGACTTCTGTGCTCCTTGCGTCGGACTGACGGACCTCGTGCGAGGTCTGTCAGCAGCGCAGGACCACGGATCGCAGGGTGTGCAGTGCGTACGGCGGCTTCGGCGGCGCGGGGAGCGGGTGACCCTCGGGAGCGGCGGGCGCCGGGGCGGGCGCGGGACGCGCGGGTACGAGTCGCTCGTGATCGGCGCGGGACGGTGGCCGCAGGACCGTGTCGAGGACGCCGTACTCGGCGACGTCACCCGCCACCACATGCACCGCGTGCACCTCGGTGTGGGTGCCCGGCACCAGCAGGGCGAGCAGCAGCACGAGCGCCCGCAGCCAGGCGCGGCCGCGCGGGAGGCTCGGTGCGGTGCTCATGGAAGGTCGTCTCCCCGGCGAGTGCTGTGCATTCATCGCGGCGGTCCGGAGAACCGCTCGCACGGGCTACGGACGGCGCTCACACCTCGCGCGGCACCTGCTTGGTGCGGCCGCTGATGCGGAACGCGGTGATGATCTCGGCGATGCCGACCGCGATCAGCCAGATGCCGGCCACCAGGGTGAGTACGGCGACCGACTCGAAGGGCGAGTCGATCAGCACGATGCCGGCGACGAAGGTGACGATCCCGAGGAAGATCTGCCAGCCGCGCGCGGGCATGGAGCTGTCGGAGAGGGCGGCCAGGGTCTGCGTGATCCCGCGGATCAGCCAGCCGATGCCGATCCACAGGGCGAGCAGCAGGATCGACTGCATGGGCCCGCGGAAGCAGAACAGGCCCAGCACGATCGACAGCGCGCCGCTGATGAAGGCCAGCACACGCAGTGAGGTCGCCTTGTGCGTGCCGAAGGCGGAGACCAGCTGGAAGACGCCGCTGACCAGCAGATAGACGCCGAAGAGTACGCCGGCGGCGAGCAGGGACGCGCCCGGCCAGACCAGGACGAGGACGCCCAGGATCAGGGACGCGATGCCGGTGAGCAGCACGACCTGCCAGGCCGCGCGGGACAGCGCGTGCAGGGGGCCTTCGAACGGCGGCTCGGGCTCATGGTGTCCGGGCGCCTCCCGCGTGGCATGGACCTTACGGTCGTCGAACTCGCGCCCCTCGGGGGACCCGCTGTTGGGTGGCTCGGTCATGCCCCATGTTTTGACCAGCGGGCCGCCACCCGCCAGTTGACGCGGGCCAGCCGGATGACTAGGCCTTCTTCGCCGCCTTCGCGGCCGCCTTCATCTCTTGTTTGTGTGCGCGCACCTTGGCCAGTGACTCGGGGCCGGTGATGTCGGCGACGGACCGGAAGGACTTCGTCTCGCCGTACACGCCCGCCGCCTCCCGCCAGCCCTTGGGCCGTACGCCGAGCTGTTTGCCGAGCAGGGCCAGGAAGATCTGCGCCTTCTGCTTGCCGAAGCCGGGCAGGGCCTCAAGGCGCTTCAGCAGCTCAGCCCCGCTGTCGACGTCCTGCCAGATGGCCTCGGCGTTCCCGTCGTAGTGCTCGGCGACGTACTGGCACAACTGCTGAATGCGCTTCGCCATCGAGCCCGGATAGCGGTGTACGGCCGGCTTCTCCGAGAGCAGCGCGGCGAAGGCCTCCGGGTCGTGTACGGCGATCTCGTGCGCGTCCAGATCGTCCGCGCCGAGCCGCTCGGCAATGGTCGCCGGTCCCTTGAACGCCCACTCCATCGGAACCTGCTGGTCCAGCAGCATCCCGGTGAGCGCGGCGAGCGCGCTGCGCCCGAGCAGAGCGTCGGCGTCGGGATCCTGGGCCAGGTGCACAGTCACGTCCATGGGTCGATGATCCCGCGCGCGGGATCAGGTCGCGCGCCAGTACCCGAGTGCGTGCACCCGCTGCTTCGGTACGGCGAGTTCCTTGCGGACGTACGACGCGAGGGCCCGGGTCGTGGTCGTGTCGCAGGCGATCCAGACGTACGGGTGCGGGGTGGACGCCAGGAGTTCGGGGAGTTCCGCGCGGACGCGTTCGACCAGGTGGGCGCCCGCGTCGCGGCGCGGTACCTCGCGTATCTCGTGCCGGGTCGGGTCCGCGTGGCAGGGGAGGCCGGACAGGGTGACCTCGAACCAGATGGTCGCCGGGGTCGAACCGAGCGTGTCCAGCAGCGAGGTGGGGGTGCGGCGCGCCTGCGCGACCGGCTCCTCGCCTGCGGGACCGGACGGCGCGCTGTCCGGCTGGTCCACGGCGCTGCTGTCGGCCTGCGCGTCGTACGTCCTGCTCGGCCTGGACCGCCGCCGGGTCGTCGTCGACCCGACGTGCGCAACGACAAGGCCGTCGCCCGCTTCCTCAAGCAGGGCTTCGTACCGGGACCGGTAGTCGTTCTCCCCGAAGTGGACCTGCCCGACGTCTACTTGCCCGAAAAGCGTGCCCAACTGGCCTTCCTCACCCGGGAGGCGGCCTTCCCGAGCTCGCCTGCGAGATGAGCACGGCGGCGCATCCGTCCGTACGTATCGGGGGCGGGCGGCGCGAGCACGGAGACGGAGCGGTGACGTGGGCGAAGAGCACAACGCGTACGGCGGACCCCGGCGACTGCGCGGGCTCGTGCTGCTCGGCGCCGTACTGGCCCTGCTCCTGATCGGCTCGGCCGCCCCCGCCTCCGCGCACGCCGCCCTCCGCGCCACCGACCCCGCCGACGGAGCCGTCCTCGAGTCGGCCCCCGCCCACCTCACCCTCACCTTCACCGAGTCCGTCGGCCTGCTCGACGACTCCTTCCGCGTGTACGACCCCGACAACCACCGGATCAGCACCGGCGAACCGGAACACGCCCCCGGCCGCTCCGACAGCGCCCGGGTCAGCCTGCCGGGCAAGTTGCGCACCGGCACCTTCACCGTGGCCTGGCGGGTCGTCTCGGCGGACAGCCACCCGGTCTCCGGTGCCTTCACCTTCTCCGTCGGGAAACCCTCCCCGACCACGGTGAACGTGAGCTCCGGCCCGGTCGAGAACGCCGTCACCGGCAGCCTGTACGACATCGCGCGCTACGTCGCCTACCTCGCCGTCGCCCTGCTCATCGGCGCGGCCGCCTTCCTGGCCCTCTGCCGCCCACCGGACCCCAAGCCGCTGCGCACCCCGCTGCTGGCGGGCTGGTGGGCGCTGCTCGGCTCGACCGTGGTCCTCCTGCTGCTGCGCGCCCCGTACGAGGCGGGCACGGGACCGGCGTCGGTCCTCGACCCCGCCGCCCTCGCCCGCACGGCCACCGGCCGCCCGGGACTGGCGCTGCTGACGCGCCTTGCCCTGCTGCTCGTGGCGGGCGCGCTGCTGCCGTGGCTGCGACGCCGGTCCCGCCCGGCGCTCGCCACGGGCGCCGCGACCGCCGTCGCCCTTGCCCTCACCTGGGCCGCCGCCGAACACGCCTCCGCCGGCCTCCAGGTGCCGGTGGCGATGGCCTCTACCGTGCTGCACCTGCTGGCGATGGCGGTGTGGCTTGGCGGTCTGACGGCGCTGCTCAGCACGTTGTACCGGTCGTCGGACGTGCTTCCCGTGTCCGTGGTCACCCGCTTCTCCCGCCTCGCCTTCGCCTCCGTGACCGTCCTGGTCGTCACCGGCGTCTACCAGTCCTGGCGCGGCCTCGGCTCCTGGAACGCGCTCACCGACACGTCGTACGGCCGGATCCTCCTCGTCAAACTGGCCGCGGTGGCTGTGCTGTTGGGGGCCGCGGGCCAGTCCCGGCGGTGGACGGCGCGGCTGGCGGAGGCGAAGAACGCCGTGCGGGTGCGGGTACCGGAGCCGGTCGGTGGGCCGCCGCCGGTGCCCGAGCCGCTTCCCGAGCCCCCAGCGCCGTACCGCCGCGCCCTGCGTCGCTCCGTGCTCGCCGAAGTCGCGGTCGGCGTAACCGTATTGGTGATCACGACCCTGCTGACCGGCACCCTGCCGGGCCGGGCCGCTGCCGAGGCGTCCGCCGCGGGCACGACCACCGGGATCCCGGCCGCGTCCGTCACGACGGTCCCCTTCGCCGTCGGCGCCGCGGGCGGCAAGGTGCAGGTCACGCTGGACCCCGGCCGGGTGGGCCGGAACTCCGTGGAGGCCGTCGTCTTCGGTCCCGACGGAGGTCTCGCCGCCGTCCCCGAACTCCGCGTCTCCTTCACCCTCCCCGCCCGGAAGATCGGCCCGATCGACGCCAAGGTGCGCGACAAGGGCGGCTATTGGGGCACGGACTCCCTCGACCTGCCGATCCCCGGCACCTGGACGATGAAGGTGACGGTCCGGGTGTCGGAGGTGGACCAGGTGACCGTGCCGAAGCGGGTGAAGATCGCACGCTAGCCCCGCGAGCGAAGCGAGATGGGGGTCCCCCGGCCGAAGGGCTGGGGGAGAGTCGTCAAGGACTCCGTCGGCAACGTCCTCCAGGACGGCGACAGTGAGTTGCCAATGTCAGCAATTCCCGAGGTCGTCAGTGCTGTGCAGGGGCGGCCCCGTTCCTCGAGTGCGGGTTCGGCTGCGTCGTTCCCGCACGCGAGGATGGGTCGCATGTTCCTGACGAGTGGGTGGATGCGATGCGCCGAGGTCCGGTCGGCGGGACCGTGCTGTTGTGCCGGGGAGGGGACGGCACGGTGAGTACTCCGCTGTACCAGATGAAGGCCGAGTTCTTCAAAACCCTCGGTCACCCCGCTCGCATACGCGCCCTGGAGCTGCTGAGCGAGCGCGAGCACGCGGTCGCCGAGATGCTGCCCGAGGTCGGCATCGAGCCCGCCCACCTCTCCCAGCAGCTGGCCGTGCTGCGCCGGGCCAACCTCGTCAGGACCCGCAAGGAGGGCTCGAACGTCTACTACTCGCTGACCAGCCCGCACGTCGCCGAGCTGCTGCGGGTGGCGCGCACGATCCTCTCCGGCGTGCTGGCCGGACAGACCGAGCTGCTGGCCGACCTCCAGGCCGCGCAGGGAGAGCGGAAACCGCCGTCGTAGTGGCGGCCGCTCCTGTACGACCGTGTCGCAACCGTGCGACGGCTGCGAGACAGGCCGCCGCGACCCGTTCCGGGGCCGATCGGCCCTTTGTGCCGCGCCCCCCTCATCGGCGACGCGACGACGGCACGGCGAACCGTACGAGGACGACCTTGCCGTCGTGGTCGACGCCGGGCTCGGCGCTGACGTCACCGCCGTACTCAACGGCCAGCTCGGCCACCATCCGCAGCCCCGCCCCCATGCCCGCCGCGCTGAGGTCCGGCAGCCGGGGCTCCGCGTCCGCGACACCGACGACCAGCTGCCCGGCCGCCGCGGTCACCCCGACGTCGATCACGGGTGAACGGGGCGCGTGCCGCAGCGCGTTGGTGACCAGCTCGCTGACCACCAGCAACACCGCGTCCGCGAAGGCCGAGTCCAGCGGGACACCCGCCGGGGGCAGGGCCTGTGCCACCGCCTCCCTGGCCCGCCGTACGGCCTCCGGGCCCACCTCCACCGAGGCGACGTGCCGGCGCACGGGCGGCAGGACGTGCTCGACCGCCGCGGCCGGCTTCCCCTTCCGCCACGGCAGCCGGAAGCCCCCGAGCCCACCACTCATCCCGCGGTCCCCGCCTCGCGCAGCTCGTCCAGCAGGTCCTGACGGCCGGACAGCAGGACGGCCAGGATCCGGCGTGCGGCGGCAAGGAGTTCGGCGACGTCACCGCCGGCCAGCTCGTACACCACCGTCGCTCCGGTGCGGGTCGCGGTCACGATGCCCGAGCGGCGCAGCACGGCCAGCTGCTGCGAGAGGCTCGACGGCTCGACCTCGATCGCCGCAAGGAGCTCGCGCACCGGCATCGGCCCTGCCTGCAACAGCTCCAGCACCCGGATGCGCACCGGATGCCCCAGCATCCGGAAGAACTCCGCCTTCGCCTCGTACAGCGGCACCTGCATCCGGATCGCCTCCCCGTCCACTCCCCGCGCCGCCGCAGGGCGACAACTAGTGAATTGAAGAACTCTTCAAGTGCCTTCAATTCTAGCGGCGGAGACGGTGGAGACCGCAGCAGCGACGATGACCGGCTTTGCCGTCTCTTTGCAACCCGCCCCACCGCCGCCTCGTCTCTCCGCTCGATCCGCACGATCCGCAACCCAGCCCTCCCCCACGCATCGGGCGGGCCGACGAAAGAGAGCGATTCCATGCGCCGAACTGTCCTCAGCGCCGCGGCACTCGCGTGCACCGCCGTCCTGGCGGCCACCGTGCCCGCGTTCGCCGACGGGTCGACCCCGGCCCCCACCGCCGCCCCGACCCGGGCGAGCGACACCCCGAGCCCCGTTCCCACCACCGCCGAGCCGACCCGCGCGCCCAGCGCCGCCCCCACCCGCGCCCCGGGCCGCGGCCAGGTCTCCGTCGTGCCGAGCGGCGCCCCCGACACCGGAGTCGTGGCGGTGTCCTCGGACTCCGGCTCCACGGGCGGACTCTTCGGCGGGGGAGCCGCCGCGCTGCTGGCCGTGGCCGGCGGGACCGTCCTCGTCGTACGTCGCCGGCGGGCGACCGGAGCATGACCCAGCCGCTCTCCAGGCGGGCGTTCACGGCCGGCGCACTGGCCGCGCTGCTCACGGGCTGCGGGGCCCACGCCGACCGAGGGCCCACGGCCGGGGCACCCGCGGACGGCGGCCCTTCAGGGAGTCCGTCCGTCAAGTCGCCGCATCCTGTGGGACGTTCGGTCCCCGTCGGCCTGCGGATCCCGGCCATCGGGGTCGACACCCCGCTGCTACGGCTCGGGCTGGCGGCCGACGGCGCGGTGCAGGTGCCGCCCGTCACGGCCCACGACCGCGCGGGCTGGTACCGGTACTCGCCGACCCCGGGTCAGACCGGCCCGTCGGTCGTCCTCGGCCATGTCACGGTCGGCGCCTACGGGGACGGCGTCTTCCGCCACCTCGCGGCGCTGCGCCGGGGCGACCGGATCGAGGCGCGCCTGGAGAACGGCACGACGCCGGTGTTCACAGTCACCGCCGTACGGACGGTGGCCAAGGCCGACTTCCCGGCGGACGACGTGTACGGGGACGTGGACCGTCCGGAGCTGCGCCTCGTCACGTGCGGCGGACCGCGTACCGGCGACGGTTACCTGGACAACGTGATCGTGTTCGCCGTACTGAGCGACAGTGATGTCCTCACGCCCCTCGACCATGGAGAGCGGTGAAAAGGTCCCGCGAGAGTGCGGCGTCCGAACTGTTCGCCGCCCTCTACCCGCGCCTCGCCGGCTGGTGCCGCCGTCTCGTCGACGACGACGAGACGGCGCACGAGATCGCCTCGGAGGCGTTCACGAGGCTGTGGGCCCGGTGGACGTCCGTGGACGAGCCGCGCGGTTTCCTCTTCGTCACGGCGGCCAACCTGGTCCGCGACCACTGGCGCAAGCTGGAGCGCGAACGCAGGGCCGTACGCCGCGCCACGACGGAGGCCGTGGTGCGCCCGCACCCGGAACAGACGGATCCCTCGGTACGACTCCTGGTCCAGTCACTGCCGGACCGGCTCCGCATCCCGATCCTTCTCCATTACTACGCCGACATGCCGATCCGGGAGGTGTCCGTGCTGACCGGACGCAAGGAAGGAACCGTCAAGGCCGACCTGCACGCGGCCCGCGAACTGCTCCGCGTCCACCTGAGGAGAAGCCTTGACCACACGCTTTGACGACGAACCGGAGTTCGCGGCCGACGACCCCCTCACGGTGCTCCTCGGCCCGCCCACAGCCGAGTTCCTGGCTCCGCCCCCCGGCAGCTACGACACGATCCGCCGCACGGCGAAACGCCGCCGCCTGCTGCGTGCGGCGGCGGGAGCGGCGGCAACCTGCGCAACGGCCCTGGTCATCGCTCTTCCCCTCCACCTGGCGACCTCACCGGCCCTCACACGCCCCACCGTCCCGCTGGCCCCACCGTCGGCGCCCACGACGAGCCCGCCTCCCACTTCCACCCCCACCCACCCACCGTCCCCGGCCCCGTCCGCACCGACTCCGACGGACAACTCCCGTACGGAGAACCCACGAACGGACAACACCCGCACACCTGGTCGTTCGACGCCCCCGCCCCGCGAGCCGTCGGCACGCCCGACCTCCGTGTCGGCGGTCCCGACCTCCGTCAGGACAACCGGCGGGAGATCGGGCTGACGTGACTGAGGTCAGCGCCGACGGGAGGCGGCGTCCAGCGCCGACGTACTCGTGTTCCAGTTGTTGTCGGCGATGTTGATGGTGTGTCCGGGCGGCACGATCTCGTCGATGCGGTCGAGCACGTCGCTCGACAGCTCGATGCCGTCGGCCGCCAGGTAGGACTCGAGGTGCTCCATGGTTCGCGGGCCGACGATCGCGGAGGTGACCGCCGGGTGGCGGGTGACGAACGCGAGCGCCATCTGGATGAGCGTGAGCCCGGCCTCGTCGGCGAGCGCCCCGAGGGCGTCTGCGGCGTCGAGCTTGGCCGCGTTCGCGGGGGACGTCGTGTCGTAGGCGGCGGCGAAACGGCTCCGGCGGACCTCCGAACCCGGTCCGGTGATGTCCCTGTCCTTGCGGTAGCGGCCGGTCAGCCAGCCGCCGGCCAGCGGACTGTAGGTCAGCACGCCCATCCCGTACCGCCGGCAGGTCGGCAGCACGTCGTACTCGATCGCACGGGTCAGGAGGGAGTACGGGGGCTGCTCGGTGCGGAAGCGTTCGCGGCCTCGGCGCTCGGCGGTCCACTGCGCCTCGACGATCTCGGAGGCGGCGACTGTCGACGCGCCGAACATCCGGATCTTCCCGGCGTGGACCAGATCGGACAGGACGCCCAGGGTCTCGTCGATGTCGACGGCCGCGTCGAGGCGGTGGACCTGGTAGAGGTCGATCCAGTCGGTCCCCAGCCGGCGCAGCGAGCCCTCGACCGCCTGCGTGATCCAACGCCGGGACGTGCCACGCTGGTTGGGGTCGTCGCCGAACGGCAGGCTGCCCTTCGTGGCGAGTACGACGTTGTCGCGCCGTCCGCCGGCGAGCGCCTCTCCCACGATCTGTTCCGACTCCCCGGCGGAGTAGAAGTCGGCGGTGTCGACGAAGTTGATCCCGGCGTCGAGCGCGCGGTGGACGATCTTGATCGAGTCGTCGTGATCGGTGTTGCCGAAGGCGCCGAACATCATCGCGCCGAGGCACAACTGGCTGACGGAGACGCCGGTGCGTCCGAGAGGGCGGTACTCCATGATGGCTCCTCAAGTCACCGCGAATCGGTCGCGGCGGGTGTGTGGAAGCGGCAGGTGAACAGAAGCTGCAGATGGGTAGAATCAGGCCCCGAATGGAAACGGATAACCTGTCCGTTTCAACGTACCGGATAACCTATCCACTTAGGAAGTCATGGCCTCGGACCAGCTGCCCTCGCCGTCGAGACGTGCCGACGCCGAACGCAACCGCGACAAGATCCTCGCGGCCGCCCGCGCCGCGTTCGCCGAGCCCGGGGCCCAGGTGTCGATGGCCGAGATCTCACGGCGCGCCGGCGTCGGCATGGCGACGCTCTACCGCAACTTCCCCGGCCGCCGAGAACTCCTGGAGGCCCTCTACACCGACGAGGTCGACGCCCTGTGCGAGGCGGCGAAGACCGTCGGCGGCGAGACGCAGGGCGCGGTGTTCATCGCCTGGCTGCACCGCTTCTTCGCCTACTTCAACAGCAAGCACGAGATCGCCACCGAGCTGCTCGCGCAGTCCGGCAGCGACAACCCCGTCTTCAGCGAGAACCGCCACCGGGTGCTGGCCACCGGCCGACCGCTCCTCGTCGCGGCGCAGGAGGCGCACGAGATCCGTGACGACCTCACCCTCGAGCAGATCGGCGACATGGTCATCGCCATCGCCACGATTCACGGCGACGCCGACCACGTCGAGCCGATCCTGCGGGCCGCGCTCGACGGACTGCGCCCGATGGGCGACGCGGAACCTGCCTAGGGCTCGGGCTCGGATCGGTCACCGGGCCCGAGTGCGCCGCGCACCCTACCGTCGCAGTCTGGAGGCCTGACCTATCGGCGAGCGAGGCAAGGGGAGCGATGATGAAGTTCGCAGTCATGGGCGGTACGGGCCTGATCGGGTCGCAGGTCGTGAAGAAGCTGAACGCGGCCGGACACGAGGCCGTACCGCACTCCATGTCCACGGGTGTCGACGTGATCACGGGCAAGGGCGTGGAGGAGGCCCTGGCCGGAGCCGACGTCCTCGTCAATCTGACGAACTCCCCGACCTTCGACGACGCCTCCCCGGCGTTCTTCCAGACCTCGATGGACAACCTGCTGACCGCCGCCCAGAAGGCCGGGGTCGGGCACGCTGTCGTCCTCTCGATCGTCGGCGCGGACCAGGTGCCCGGCCTCGACTACTACCGGGCCAAGACCCTCCAGGAGGACCTCCTCAAGGCCGGGCCGATCCCGTACTCGATCGTCCGGGTGACGCAGTTCATGGAGTTCATGAACGCGGTTCTGTCCTGGACCACCGAGGGCGACACCGTCCGCCTGCCCAGCACCCCGATCCAGCCGATCGCGGCGCGGGACGTCGCGGACGCCGTGGCCGAAGTCGCCGCAGGCACTCCGGTGAACGGCACGGTGAACGTCGCGGGACCCGACGTCTTCTCCCTCGACGACCTCGGCCGGATCACCCTGGAAGCCCATCCCGACGGCCGCACGGTCGTCACCGACGACACCGCGGGCATGTTCGCAGCGGTCCCCGGCGATGCCCTGATCGCCAAGGGCGAGGTCCGCACAGCCCCCACCCATTACGCCGACTGGCTCTCCTGAACCACCGAGCCACCACTGATCCCGTCACTGGAGGCCACCATGTCGAACGATGAGCCGACGGCAGCCGGCACCGGCACGGAGAGCCGACCCCGCTCGGAGGCATGGAAGACGGCGCTCACCCTTCTCCAGTCGGCGAAACCGCCGTTCGTTCCGGAGGGCGCGGAAGCCGTGACGGCCCTCGTCCAGTTCCCTCCCGGCGACCCCGGCACCCCACCGCACCGCCACTCGGGACCCGCCTTCGGCTACATGCTGGAGGGGGAGATGCTCTTCGAGGTGGAGGGCGAGCCGGAGCGGGTGATCAAGGCCGGCGAGACCTTCTGGGAGCCGGGCGGCGACGTCATCCACTACCAGGACGGAAACAACCGCTCGGACACCTGGAGCCGCTTCCTGCTCACGATGATGTGTGCCCCGGGCCGGCCGATGCTCACCCTGGTGGACGAGGAGGAACTGGCGCAGCGCCGACACCTGCGCGCGCCTCGCCCGGGCACCTGACGGGGGACGGAACACCGAAAAGGAAACGCTGTGACGGAAAACGTCGAAGGGCCCCACCATTCACGGTGGGGCCCTTCGACAACGTGCCCGGTGAGGCACTGGCGGAGGATACGAGATTCGAACTCGTGAGGGGTTGCCCCCAACACGCTTTCCAAGTGTGCTCGCGTCCCTTGGAGGGCCGTACGGACCCGTTCACCTGCATCTACGTGGGCTCGTCGCATTGAAGCCTGACCGGCGCCGGTACTCATCCGGACGGGAAGGTACGCCTGCGAATGAGACCAGAACTGAGACCAGGGACCGGGACCGGCTTTGTTCGGCCGTGGGAAATCGAACATGCTTGGCCGAGTGGCCTGACCTGTAACGTCACCTGTTGCTTGCGACGGCGACCGCGGCATAGGAGGCTCTGTTCCGTGCTCAGGGAACCCATCCAGCTGACCATCGCAGAAGACGGCTCGGTCGTACTCCCCCTTGGGGTGCTCGCCGAGGCGGGGCTATCGCCTGGGAGCTCCGTGCTGGCCTACAGCAATGGCGATGGCAGGATCGTGCTGCGCAGGGCAGAGGACGCGGAACAGGACCTCATCCAGTTCGGGCGCCTCGATTAGCCGGGGCAGCGGCGTCGACAGCTGTGATGATGCGCTCTACGGCCTCCTTTGGAGCCTCGTGCTCCCACACGCGGACAACGGTCCACCCTGCGGCAGCCAGGGCCTCGTCGGCGACCCTGTCCCGGGCAACGTTGCGCTCTAGCTTTGGCCCCCAGTAGCCCCCGTTAACGCCAGGCTGCCGACCGTGCTCGGGGCAGCAGTGCCAGAAACACCCATCCACAAAGACTGCCACTCGGGCGCGCGTGAAGACGATGTCTGGCCGCGGCCGCGTACCTTCCAGCTGCAAGCGGACATCAACGCGGTATCGCTTCCCTGCGGCGTGAAGCAGGGAGCGGATGGTTCGCTCGGGCTTGGTGTCCCGCCGCTTGATCGCGGCCATGTTGCGCGAGCGGCCGGGAGTCGGCGGCGTCGACGCTGCGGGGTCACTGTTGAGGGCCATCGGTTACACCGTAGCCAACACTGTCAGACCCTCGGTGTTTGATGCGTCAGGATGGTAGACCTGTGCAATCGACCTGGAGGTACGAGCGTGGCTGATCTGACGGCCGTGGAAATCTGCGCGGGCGCTGGGGGCCAGTCGCTCGGCCTGGAGCTGGCAGGCTTCGACCATGCACTCGCCGTCGAGCTCGATGAGAACGCGGTGAACACTCTCAAGAAGAACCGCCCGCACTGGGACGTGCGGCACGGCGACGTGGCTGACGAGGGGATCTGGAACCCTAAGGAGTTTCCCGACATCGACCTGCTCGCTGGCGGAGTTCCCTGCCCCCCGTTCTCCATCGCTGGTAAGCAGCTCGGTGCCACCGACGAGCGGGACCTATTCGCGTGGGCCGTCGAACTTGCCGGAAGGATGCAGCCGAGGGCTGTTCTCTTGGAGAACGTTCGAGGGCTTTCAATGCCGCGCTTCTCCGCGTACCGCCAGCACGTAAAGGACCGCCTGAAGGAACTCGGGTACTGGTCCGACTGGAAGCTTCTACAGGCTAGTGACTACGGGGTACCGCAACTACGTCCCCGTTTCGTCCTAGTCGCGCTGCGCAACGAAGATGCTCCCTGGTTCGATTGGCCTGAAGAAACGGCCTATAAAGGCACAGTCGGAACAGCTCTATTTGATCTGATGAAAGCGGATGGCTGGCCTGGTGCTGAGAAATGGAGAGACAAGGCGAAGGGAATTGCGCCCACTATCGTGGGCGGCTCGAAGAAACACGGCGGAGCAGATCTTGGTCCGACTCGCGCTAAGGCTGCTTGGCGTACCCTCGGCGTAGACGCGATGGGTGTTGCCGATGCCCCGCCGAACAAGTCGCGCCCTATCGATTTTCTGCCCAAGCTCACGACGGAAATGGTTGCGCGCATTCAGGGCTGGGGAATTGAGCCAGAGTACGCCTGGGAATTCACGGGCCGTAAGACGGCGAAGTATAGGCAGATCGGCAACGCCTTTCCCCCACCAGTGGCTAGGGCGGTTGGTACGTCGATCGCCAACGCGTTGAACCATAAGAGCCAGCCAAAGGACCTGTCCGAGGTAGAGAACGAGGTCATGCATGACCGGCTCTACCTGGCCTTGAAGAACGCGCCAGCTCCACTCACGGAGAAAGAGCTCGTCAAGCTGGCAGGAGAGAAGATTGATTCCCCCACCTTCGAGCGCCGGATGGCCATGCTCGCAAGAGACTTCGTAATCGACGAGGATGACCAGCTTGGTGGCCGCGCGTACCGGCTCGTAGGCTTCAAGGGATTTATAGGGCAGGAAGGCCACGAGCGGCACGCACGCTTTGCTGAGATGCGATCCCGGATCAGCTGACTGTTACGCCGATAGGTGAAATCCTGCCGCTGGAGGCCAGATCGAGCGGCAGGTCGCTGATGTCCCGCTTCCACCGATCAACCCGTGACCGGTTCCAATCTCGCCCGCTATCTGAGAACCTGTGGTGTCGAGGTTATCCGGCATGTGGAGCGCAATGTCAGCTCTCAAGTGCCTCTTTCAAGCGCTCGTGCAATTCTTCGCGACTGGCGCCTGGGAGCTGCCGGAAGATGGCCCAGACCTGCTCGGCCTTGTCAAAATCGCGAGCGTCAGCCGTCATCCAATGTAGCAGCCGGGTCTTGTCGCGCTTGGGGAGCTCTACGATCTGGTCCCAAACGCGCTCCGCGTCGACCTGGACTCCCGTGAGGTGCCGAACCGTTTCGTTGCACCTTGCACATTCGGTGACAAGATCCTTGGCCGTGGCCGCAGAACCTAGCTTGTGGGGATTCACGTGGCCCGTGGTAAGGCGGGCTTCTTCGTGGGGGGGCTCAAGGTAGATTTCTCCGGCCGTGATGCCGCATCGTACGCAACGGTGCTTATCTCGCTCGAAGACCTCTCGACGTACCTTCGTGCTGATCGCACGGAGTCCAGCGGTCCTGTACTGCTTCTGCCAGACAGGAAGCCCAACTTTCTCCAGGTGAAGTATCTCCGCCCCGGCGACCTGCTTGTCGCGGTAAGTTTTGATCACCCATCCGGCGGGGCGCAGGTCGCGCATACGCCGGTCTACCTGCTCGACGCCAGGAATGGCCTCTCTGAGCCTCTGCTTCGTGAACTCGTTGCCCTCGCCGACCATTGACACGAGCCAGGCTGAGACACGCACCCTCGCCCCAATGCTCGTGTCTCGCCAGTCAGGGAACTCCGGGTCGTTCTGCCAGTCGATCACAGCACCGCCTCGTCTCCGCTTCGCCCCACCCGCGGGCAACCATGCCCTCTGAGTTCCGTCAGCGAAGATGCTAGCGATCTTTAGTAGTTGGTGGGTCAGGAGCGTCGGCTCTCGCCCGGGGCGGTTCCGGACGGCGCGCGCCGCTGCGGCGTAGCGGGATCACGAGGTCTTGAGTCGGGGCTTTGGTGGCAGTTGCTCAACTTCGTAGTCGTTGATCCAGCCAGCTTGCTTCAGCCCATCTGCTGAGTATCGGGCTGCGTACTCGGACTCGTACCTCGCTGAACTCGTGCGATACGGGACCAGACCGCTGGAGCCGTCTCGCCTGTAACCCCAGTACGCAGTGTCCCCACTCGCGAAGCTAGTGACGATGATCCACTCTTCTGCGCTCATGTGACTAGCGTACGAATAGATGCAGTTGGCCACGCACGACTCCGCGAAACGCACGCGGTCGGCGGAACGACTTTGGCCGGGAGCTGCTTTGGCGCGAGTGATCATGGCCCCGTAAGCTTCCGGCGCGTCGGGCAGTCTGTGGACCTGCCCGGTAAAGCACGACGTTGGGGCCATGATCTTCGAGGCTCGCGCCAAAGTGGCTGGCTAAAGTCGTGGAGCCGACCGCCCCAGCCACAGCGGGTTTTCCTTCTCGCCAGCATGCACGCAGCGCGCCGCCGGGCGCGGCCAGCCGGGGCGGAGACAGGAGGCAGGCCGCGCCGCAGAGGCGGCGCGCGCCCGCGCCGTGCGCGGGCCTTGATGACGTAGGGAAACTCCCACCGCACGGCTGATCGTCTCTGTCTGCTGTCGGGCTCGAAGGCTACGCTTGGGGCGGCCGACATAACACGACGGGAGCGTGCTCAGGGGATGGGACCGAAGTCGGAGCGGGTGTACCGCACGATTCGCGAGTGGATCTCGACGGGCAAGTACCTGCCCGGGACCAAGCTCCCGTCTGAGCGGACTCTGTCCGAAGAGCTGAGCATCGGCCGTACGGCCCTCCGCCAAGTGCTTGCGAGGCTCGTGAGCGAACGCGTTGTCGAGGTGTACGGCCGCAGCTCCTACCGTGTGCCGGATCGTGCGGTGACCACTCAGACCCCGACGGACCTCGAACCGTGGCAGATCCACGGCGAGCGCACGCTGTACGACAACCGATGGGTGAAGTTGACCCTTGTCGATGTCGAGCCTCCGGGCGTCGAGCGGTTCGAACATCACGTAGTGCGGCTGCACCACGTCGCGATCGCGGCGGTTCTCGACGACCAAGACCGCGTGCTCATGCTTTGGCGCTACCGTTTCGTACCCGAGGCGTTCGGCTGGGAACTTCCTGGCGGCATCGTGGATGAGGGCGAAGATCCCGCCGAGGCCGCGCTACGCGAGGTTGAGGAAGAAACCGGGTGGCGGCCGGATTCCCTTGCGCACGTGGTCACCTATCAGCCCATGGTGGGCATGGTCGACTCGCCGCACGAGATCTTCGTAGGCCGCGGTGCCAAACACGTCGGTGACCCGACCGACATCGAAGAGTCCGGTCATGTCGCCTGGGTCCCGCTCGCCGACATCCCCGGGCTCATGGAGCGGGGCGAGCTGATGGGGTCGGGCACGCTCGTCGCGCTCCTTCATGTCCTCGCGTCGCATACGGCTGGGCCGTCGCCTACAACCGCCGGGTGAGCTGCTCGATGCGCCGCCGATGGCGTACTGACCCGGTCCGATTGGCCAGCAACCGCGCCTGACGCAGATGGTCGTGGGCCTGGTCGTATTCGCCACGGGCAAGGTGGGCTTGCGCGAGGTCACATCGCAGTCCGGCTGTTGCCCGGACGAACGTCGGGTCAGCGGTGTCCAGCGCAACGTATAGGTCGTCTACGGCGTCGTCGTCTCCGAGTAAGGCGAGGGCATTCCCACGCCATCGGGCTAGATGGCCCTCGTTCAGGAAGATGCTCAACATGTCGGGGTCCCGGGCCTCGTCGCCCGGTGGCAGCAAGCGCACGGCCTTGTCGAGTGCCCGCCGGCACTCTGCGGGCATCCCGGCCTTGGCGCAGATCTCCGCCTCAGCGGCGTACAACCACGCCTGGAGCCTTGGCGACATCATCTTGCCGCCGACACGTTGCGCGTCGCGCACGAGCTCAACCGCAATCAAAGGACGGCCAGCGTCGCAAAGCACGTACGCCTGCTCGGCCGTGGCATGCGCGAGGTACATCGGCTGATCGGCTTCCTTGGCTGCCCGCTTGCCCAACTCGTAGTGACGCCATGCGCGTTCGACGGCTCCGACGTCTAGAGCCTGCCAGGCTGCCAGCGTCGCCGCCCCGGCTAACGCGCGAGCGACGGGCCGTCGAGTCTCCGGAAGTACGGCGAAGGTCAGTGCGTCTTCCAGCGTGGTCAGGTGGCCGGTCATCTGATCGACAAGGCTCGTGGCTCCCATCTGCCGATCGACGGTCCGCAAGAGTTCCGTTTGATCCATGAACGTTTTGACCATGGTCAGGCTGACGCTCCGTGCTGCGTCGATCCGGGTAACGAGCTCGTCGTAGCCGTCGGTCTGGATCGGCTCGGCTGGAGCTATCTGCCTGCCGTACAACTCCTCATTGGTCACGCCGAGTAGGGCACGAAGGATCTTCGCGTACCGCTCGCTGATCGGCCTTTTGCCGTTCTCCCACTCCGAGACGTAGACACGCAGGCTCGCCGTCGACGCGATCGTGAGCATGTGCTGGCGCGCATACTGCTCGATCTCTCGGACCAGTCGTTCTTGCGACCACTCGCGCGCGTTGCGCACCGTTCGGAGTCCGCTAGTCACCCGCACCGCCCTGCATGAGATTGCTGATCCCTAACAGCAGCATGCCTCACATCGACGCAGGTCGTGAGGGGTTAACCCCGACCTTAACTGTGCTGTCGTGAACCTCTGTTGGCTACCGGGGAGTTGAGCTGTGCAGTTCCCTAGAAGTGTCGCAGGAAGGCGAGTTGAGGAAGCCGGACGGCGACACCACTTGACAACTGGTGCGCACCAGATGGAATCTACTGGTGCGCACCAGTTGGGAACGCAAGTGCCCGCAGGCGTCCGCCATCGGGCCCAACGTCAACTCAGGAGCGGCGACCCACCGCCAAGCAAGTACGCCGCTCCCGCCCTCTGAAGGGAATTTCCATCATGCGTCAGATCCCCGTCGACACCTCTGCCGCGACCGTGATGGTCGCCAAGACTCCGCAGCCCAAGGTCAAGGACCGCCGTACTGGCGAGATCGCGACCGATGCCGACACCGGCGCGCAGTTGATGACGGTCGACGTGATGTTCGCGGCGAACGACGAGGTCGAGATCCTGTCCATCACCGTTCCGGAGCCTGGCATCTCCGGCGAGCTGGCCATGGGCACGCCGGTCGCGCTCACCGGCCTGATCGCCCGGCCGTGGGAGAACGACTTCAACGGCCAGAAGCGGCACGGCATCGCGTTCCGCGCGGTCGCCGTCACCTCGCTCGCCGCCGCCTCGAAGCCCAAGGCGGCCTGAGCCATGACGTGGCTGACCGTCGCTCTGCTGCTGCTGGTCGTCGTCACCGTGGGTTTCCTGCGGTGGCGGCGCCCCGCCTGGTACTGGATGACGTTCGGTGTCACCCTCGCGACGCTGCGGGTTCTGGTCCGCTACGCCTCCGTCATGGACGCCTGCGGGCTGACCGTCCCGCCCTCCCGCTGGCGCCTGGCGCTGGCGCGGGCGGCCAACCGTCCGGCCCCTGGTCCTCGTGCCCCGCGCATCCTGCGGATACGGCCGACCCGGACCGGCCTGGTCCTGCGGCTGGGACTGCGGCCTGGACAGGACGCCTTCGACGTTGCCGCCTCGTGTGACCGGCTGCGGCACTCGTTCGCCCTGTACGGCGTCACCTCGCGCGAACTGCGCTCCGGCGTTGTCGAGTTGCGGATGACCGGCTACGACGTGCTCAAGCGCGTGCAGATGCCCGCCAAGACCGACGCCCGCCCCATGCGAGTCCCGGTCGCCCTCCGCGAAGACGGCTCGATCCACTACCGCGACTACCGGGCCGTCCCGCACGCCCTCACCCTCGGCGCCACCGAGTCCGGCAAGTCCGTCTACCAGCGCAACCTGGTGGCCGCGCTCGCCCCGCAGGACGTCGCCCTGGTCGGGATCGACTGCAAGCAGGGAGTTGAGCTGTTCCCGCTGGCACGCCGGTTCTCCGCGCTGGCCGACAACCCCGACACCGCCGCCGAACTCCTCGACGCCTTGGTGTCCCACATGGAGGGCGTCTACCAGGTCATCCGCGCCGAACAGCGGATCACCGCTGACGTGCCGGATGCGGAGATCGCCGCCGACATCTGGAACCTGCCCGAACACTTGCGGCCGGTACCCATCGTGGTCCTGGTCGACGAGGTCGCCGAACTCGCCCTGTACGCCACCAAGGAGCAGGAGAAGCGCCGGGACCGGATCATCACCGCCCTCGCCCGCCTCGCCCAGCTCGGCCGCGCCGCCGGCATCTACCTGGAAATCTGCGGACAGCGCTTCGGATCCGAACTCGGCAAGGGCATCACCATGCTCCGCGCCCAGCTCACCGGCCGCACCGCCCACCGCGTCAACGACGAATCCAGCGCCAACATGGCCTTCGGCGACATCGCCCCGGACGCCGTCCTCGCCGCGATCCAGATCCCCACCGACATGCCCGGCGTCGCCATCACCGGTGACTCCACCGGCGGCTGGGCCCGCATCCGCGCCCCGCACACCTCGCTGCGCCACGCCGTGAACACCTGCAACCGGCACGCCGACCTGACCCCGGACCTGCCCGCCCTGGCCCCGTTCCGGCCCGCGCTCGGCGTCTCCCAGCCGGTCGACGCCCCGGCCGTCGAGTCCATCCCGGCCACCGCCTGATCACTCCCGTCCCACGGTCGGCGCGACCGCCTACGCGCCACGTCCCTACCCGAGCCATGCCTCAAGCAAGGAGTCCACCCGCCATGTGCCCCGACTGCGAAGACTTCGCCCGCACCGTGGTCATGCTCGGCCAACTCGCCCTCTACGCCGACACCTTCGGTGCCGATCAGGACTTCATCGACACCGTGGGCCCGTGCCTGGCGGCATCGCTGCCGGAGCCGCCGCCCGGCACCACCCCGCCCGGCACCACCCCGCCCGGCCACGACCCCAACGAGGGCCCCGAGTACCCCGGCCAGGGGTGGTGACCATGTCCACCGCGAAACGGCCCACCGCCCGCCGCAAGACCCCGAGGCCCGTGCCCGCGAAGTGCCCGGACTGCGACGGCAACGGCGAGATCACCGAAGCCGTCCGGGTCGGCGCCCGCAAAGGCCGTGTCACCGACGACCGTCAATCCGGTCTGTGCCTCACCTGCTGGGGCATCGGCGAAGCCCCCACCGACTGAACGCCCGCCAGGGGCTGGGCGGCCGGACACCGATTCCCCGCCCCGCCTCTGGCTCAACTCCCGGAAGGAGGATCTGCGATGCGTCCCGCGCTGCGCCCGGATGCCGTGCTCGTACAGGCCGTGATCGCCGGTGCCCTGTCCTTCGCCCACCTTCATGACCTCGCCGCCGCGGCCGGACAGTCCGGCTGGAAGGCCTGGGCCTATCCCGTCTCGGTTGACCTGCTCCTGGTCGCCGCCTGGCGGCGCCTCCGCAGTGATGGCCCGTCCCGGCTGGCCTGGTGCTGGTTCCTCGTCGCCCTGGTCGCCTCCCTCGGCGCCAACGTCGCCACCGCCGGATTCCTCGACCTCGCCAATCCGCCCGCCCTGCTCCGCCTCGGCGTCGCCGGATGGCCCGCCCTCGCCTTCCTCGGCGGCACCCTCCTCGCCCACGCCTCCTCACCCGACCGCGCCGGGGACCGGATGCCGGTTCCGCCAGCACCCGCAGCCCCGGCACCCACACCCACACCCGAATCTGAGCCCGAACCGGCCCCCGCCCTGGAACCGGACACGGCCCCGGCCCTGCCCGCCGCCGACCCGGCTCCGGCGGTCACGGTCCCGGCCGCCCTGGTCGACCACGCCCGCAAGGTCGCCGCCGACCACGAAGCCCGCACCGGCAACCCGATCGACACCGACACCCTGCGCGCCCGCCTCGGCGTCCCGCCCCACCTCGCCGACGCGATCGCCGCCCAACTCGCCTGAGACGACAAGGAGATCCGCTCATGCCCGCCCGCGACTTCTTCCACTCCGTGCTGAGCATCGGCCCGGTCCAGATCGGCACCCACCGCGACCGCCACGGCCAGACCAAGCACGCCGCCGTGTGCAGCGCCGACGGCTGTGGCTGGTCCGCCGACTACACCAGCCAGTCCGCCGCCCAGCTCGCCGCCCGCACCCACCGCTGCCAGGTCCGCTAGGAGGCACCCCGCCATGGACGTCCCGCTCTGGCTCGCCCTGCTCGTCGTCGGCTACCTCGGCGTCAAGCTCATCCGCCCGCCCGCCTGGCTCATCGCCGTGCTCCTGCTCGGCGGCTTCCTCCTCGCCGACAGCGTCCTTGCCCCCGCCATCAACACCTTCGTCAAGTAGCCCGACCCAGAAGGGATGTCACCGATGCTCCGCCCGAAGATCCCCACCATGCCCACCCCGACCGGCCACGTCACCCCGCCCGCCGTCGTCGAGCCGACCGCGGTCATCCCGGCGGCCCAGACCCCGCCCCCCGCCCCCGCGGCTCCGGCGCCGTCCCGGCCTGTGGTCCAGCTCACGCCCGGTACCGCGCTCGCCCTCGTCGGCGGCGGCACCGCCGTCGTCCTGGTCGTCGGCGCGGTCCTGGTCTCCATGCTGCTCGCGGTCGCCATCACCGCCGCCTCGGTCGCCGTGTGCGCCGTGGTCCTGCGCTCGCTGCTGGCCTCCGAGAGCAAGCGTCGTTGACCGGCCCCCGGGCGGCCCTGAAACCACCAAGTCTCCGCCGCCCGGGCGCCGTCCCTGTCCGAACCAACGATCCGGAAGGAACCTCCATCATGACCGGCCCCACCCCGGCCACTAGCACAACGGCGCGGATCTGCCCGAACTGCGACGGTTTCGCCGCCGTCAAGGTCACCCTCGGCGGACGCGATGCCCGAGGTCACCTACGCACCATCACCACCCACTGCCCGGCCTGCCGCGGCACCGGCACCGCGCCCGTGCGTCGGCTGCCCGCCACGGTATGGGAGGTGGCCGCGTGAAGAGTCTCACCACCTCGGCCCACGTCGAGCCGGACACCACCACCCGCGTCGACGTCTTCGACCACACCGGCCGTGGCGGGTGCTTCGTCAGCCTCCGCATCGGCGGTGACCTCGTCGACATCGCACTCATCGCCCGCCCCGGCACCGCCGAAGCCATGCGCACCCTGGCCCGCGCTGCCGACGACGCCGCCCGTGTCCTCGACCAGATGGCAGCCGACACGACGGAGGGCGCCGCATGACCGACACCGCGACCTTCGCGGACCTGGACCCGATCACCCTCGGCGACGCGCTGCGGGTGGCCGGGCTCCCCGGCTTCGACCGCTGGCAAGACCAGATCAAGCGCACCGGCGGCTGCGCCGACCCGATCCACCTGACCGGCTGGGTCCTGCACAAGGACAAGACGACCGGCGAGCTGCTGCACCACTACAGCACCGAGCACGAGCCGGGCGGACGCCTCCGCGTCGCCTGCGGCAACCGCCGCGCCTCCCGCTGCCCGGCCTGCGCCTGGACCTACGCGGGCGACACCTACCACCTGATGCGCGCCGGACTCGCCGGAGACGAAGACAAGGACATCCCGGCCACCGTCCGCGATCACCCGAGGGTCTTCGCCACCCTCACCGCGCCCTCGTTCGGCCCGGTCCACAACCGGCCCGACCGCGGCACCTGCCGCTGCGGCACCCGCCACGCCGACGATGACCCCGCCCTCGGCACCGCACTCGATCCCGCGACGTACGACTATGCGGGCGCCGTGCTCTTCAACAACCACGCCGGAGAGCTCTGGGTGCGCTTCGTCAACCGGCTCCGCCGCGAGATCGCCGCCCGCGCCGGACTGACACAACGCGAACTCGCCGACGCCTGCCGCGTCTCCTACGGCAAGGTCGCCGAGTTCCAAAAGCGCGGCGCCGTCCACTTCCATGCCGTGATCCGCCTCGACGGACCGGACGGCCCCGACTCCCCGCCACCCTCATGGGCCAGCACCGATCTGCTCACCGACGCCATCCGCGCCGCTGCCGCGCACTCCTACACCAGCGTCAGCATCCCGGCCGCCGGGGACCAACCGGCGCGCACCTTCCGCTGGGGCACGCAGCTGGACGTCCGGCCGGTCAAGGCCTTCGGCGACGGATCCGACCTCACCGAACAGGCCGTCGCCTCCTACGTAGCCAAGTACGCCACCAAGGCCGCCGAGAACACCGGCACCCTCGACCGCCGGATCGGCGAACTAGCCGAACTCGACCGCCACAACGTCCCCGACCACGCCCGCCGCCTGATCACCGCATGCCGCGACCTCGACGCCCTCTACCCGGACCGGCGGCTGTGGACCTGGGCGCACATGCTCGGCTTCCGCGGCCACTTCTCCTCCAAGTCCCGCCGCTACTCGACCACCCTCGGCAGCCTCCGCCAAGCCCGCGCGGACTACCGCGCCGCCCAGGAACGCGCCGCCCTCGGCCTCGACGACCGCGAGCCGGATACCGTCCTCGTCCTGGCCGACTGGCAGTACGCCGGACACGGCCACACCCCCGGCGAGTCCGCCCTGGCCGCCACCATCGCCCGCGACCTCCAGCTCAACCGCGAAACCGCCCGTGAGGAACTGGCCACCCTGGAAGGAGTCGATCATGCGTGAACGCTTCCCGATGGTGCTGGGCTCGGATTGCCCGGTCTGCCGCGAATTGCCTTGTGTCGACTGTGCCGCCTGCTGGGCCGCCTTCATGGCCAACGAGTGGACGGCCTGCCTGGAGTGCGGCGGCTCAGGCCGTCACTCGACTGAGCCGCGCTTCACGTGCCCCGTCTGCGGTGGCTCCGCGATCGTGCCGGCTCGCGAGGTCTTGATCTTGCTCGGCCTCGATTCCAAGGAGGAGGAGTGACCATAACCGCAGCCACACTCGCTCCGACCACCGCTGACCCGACGCTCGTTCTCCTCACTGTCGAGGAAGCTGCCCGTCGACTGGGCATCGGCCGGACTACATGCTTCGGCCTCATCGCCTCGGGTGAACTGGAGTCGGTCAAGGTCGGCAGTCTGCGGCGCATACCCGCAGATGCCCTCGCCGCATACGTCGCTCGCCTGCGTGATGCCACTGTCTCCTCGATGAGGGACGCGTGATGGCGAAGCGGAGTCGTGAGCCGAACGGGGCGGCCTCGATTTACAAGGGCGCCGATGGCCGGTGGCACGGCCGTGTGACCATCGGCATCCGCCCGGACGGCAAACCGGACCGACGGCATGTCGGCCGTAAGACCAAGGCTGAGGTCGTCAAAGCCGTTCGGGAGATCGAGCGCAAGCGCGACGCGGGAAACCTCAGCAAGCCGGGCGAGAAGTGGACGCTCGGCAGCTGGCTGGAGCACTGGGTGCACGAGATCGCAAAGAAGTACGTCTCCGAGAACACGTACGCGGGTTACGAGGTGGACGTACGCGTGCACCTGGTCCCGGGTATCGGGGCTCACCGGCTCGACCGCCTGGAGCCGGAGCACCTGGAGGCGTTCTACGCCAAGATGCAGCGCGAGGGCAGCAAGGCCGGGACGGCGCATCATGCTCACCGCACCGTGCGCGTGGCTCTTGCAGAGGCCAGACGGCGTGGGCACGTCTCCCGGAACGTCGCCGAGATCGCACGTGCTCCTCGGCTCGAAGAGGACGAGGTGGACCCGTACTCCATCGAGGAGGTGCAGAGCCTGCTCCTGGAGGCAGCCAAGCTCCGCAACAGCGCGCGGTGGGTCGTGGCCCTCGCGCTCGGCCTCCGCCAGGGGGAAGCACTCGGGCTCCAGTGGGAGGACGTGGACCTGGATGCCGGGTACCTACGCATCCGGCGGAACCGGCTCCGGCCCAGGTACCGGCACGGCTGCGGCGGCGAGCCGTGCGGCAGGAAACCCGGCTACTGCCCCAAGCGCGAGCAGATCCGGCGCGAGCACAAGGGCACCAAATCCCGCTCCGGCCGCCGAACGATCGGCCTTCCTGACCCGCTGATCAAGCTGCTCCGCGAGCACCAGGAGGAGCAGGAACGGAAGCGCGCGGAGGCCGGAGCCGATTGGGAGAACAAGGGCTACGTCTTCGCCTCGCCCACTGGCGGGCCGTTGAGCCCAAACACCGACTACCACGTGTGGAAACGGCTGCTTCGGGACGCGGGCGTGCGGGACGGCCGCCTTCATGACGCTCGTCACACGGCGGCCACCGTCCTCCTCCTGCTTGGTGTCCCGGATGTGATCGTGGACGCGATCATGGGCTGGGAGCCGGGCGGCGCCGCGCGGATGCGGGCTCGCTATATGCATGTGACCGGGCCCATGCTCCGCAAGGTGGCGGACCAGGTCGGCGAGAAGCTGTGGGGCTCCTCCGGGGCCAAATGAGACCAAAAATGAGACCACACACGTCGAAGGGCCCCACCACGAATGGTGGGGCCCTTCGACATCGTGCCCGGTGAGGCACTGGCGGAGGATACGAGATTCGAACTCGTGAGGGGTTGCCCCCAACACGCTTTCCAAGCGTGCGCCCTAGGCCTCTAGGCGAATCCTCCGCCGGAAACATTACATGACCGAGAGGAGTGCTCGCGAACTCGTTCCTCCCGCCGACATCAGGTACCCTTTGCGGAGCCCCTCACGTGGCGCTATCTGACTGAACTCCCCCAGGGCCGGAAGGCAGCAAGGGTAGGTTGGCTCTGGCGGGTGCGTGGGGGGCGCTTGCGTTCTCGGGGCGGGCCGCGGCGGGTCCCGTGGTGGGACTGCGGCGGCGGAGCCTGTTGTCAGTGGGCGCCTATAACCTCGTATGCGTGTCGTCTCTCGCGCTGTACCGCCGCTATCGCCCGGAGACCTTCGCGGAGGTCATCGGGCAGGAGCATGTCACCGACCCGCTGCAGCAGGCGCTGCGGAACAATCGGGTCAATCACGCGTACCTGTTCAGCGGTCCGCGCGGATGCGGCAAGACGACCAGCGCGCGCATCCTGGCGCGCTGCCTGAACTGCGAGCAGGGCCCCACACCGACGCCCTGCGGGGAGTGCCAGTCGTGCCAGGACCTGGCCAGGAACGGCCCGGGTTCGATCGACGTCATCGAGATCGACGCCGCCTCGCATGGTGGCGTGGACGACGCCCGTGAGCTGCGCGAGAAGGCCTTCTTCGGGCCCGCGGGCAGCCGCTACAAGATCTACATCATCGACGAGGCCCACATGGTCACGTCGGCCGGCTTCAACGCCCTGCTGAAGGTCGTCGAGGAACCGCCCGAGCATCTCAAGTTCATCTTCGCCACCACCGAGCCCGAGAAGGTCATCGGCACCATCCGCTCGCGGACCCACCACTACCCGTTCCGCCTTGTGCCGCCCGGCACCCTCCGGGACTACCTCGCCGAGGTGTGCGGGAAGGAGAACATCCCGGTCGAGGACGGCGTGCTGCCGCTCGTCGTGCGCGCCGGTGCCGGGTCCGTGCGTGACTCCATGTCCGTGATGGACCAGCTGCTCGCCGGTGCGGCCGCCGACGGTGTGACGTATGCCATGGCCACCTCCCTGCTCGGGTACACGGACGGTTCGTTGCTCGACTCCGTCGTCGAGTCCTTCGCCACCGGTGACGGGGCCGCCGCCTTCGAGGTCGTGGACCGCGTGATCGAGGGGGGCAACGATCCCCGGCGGTTCGTCGCCGACCTCCTGGAGCGGCTGCGGGACCTCGTGATCCTCGCCGCCGTGCCCGACGCCGTCGAGAAGGGGCTCATCGACGCCCCGGTCGACGTCATCGAGCGCATGCAGGCCCAGGCCGGCATCTTCGGCGCCGCCGAGCTCAGCCGCGCCGCCGACCTCGTCAACGAGGGCCTCACCGAGATGCGCGGCGCCACCTCGCCCCGCCTCCAGCTCGAACTCATCTGCGCCCGCGTGCTGCTGCCCGCGGCCTACGGCGACGAACGCGCCGTGATGGCCCGCCTCGACCGCCTCGAGCGCGGCGTCAATTTCTCCGGCGCAGCGAGCGCGCCCGCGATGGGGTACGTCCCCGGTCCCGACGCACACGCCGCCCAGATGCCGCCCGGCGGAGGCGTCGCGGCGGCGCGGGCGGCCGTACGCGGTCCGGGGGCCGGTGGAGCACCGGGTCCCGCCACGGCTCCGGCTGCTACCGGTCCGGCTGTCGCCAGTCCGGCGGCTTCGGGTCCTGCTGTTACGGCCCCTGCCCCCGCAGCTGCTCCAGGCGTGCCCGGCGGTGCGCAAGGCGCTCCGGCCGGCCCCGCCGTTCCGTCCGCCCCGGCGGCTCCCCAGACTCCGGCCCCCGCAGCCGGTACGGCCCCGGGCGCCTGGCCCACCGCCACCCCCGCCGGCGGTGGCCGTCGGCCCGGCGGCTGGCCCACCGCCACTCCCGCAGGCGGCGGACAGCCCTCCCAGCCACAGCCACAGCAGGCACCCGCCGCGCACGCCTCCACACCCCCGGCACCAGCAGCACCGCCCGCCGCCATGGCCCCCGGCGGCCTCGACCCCCGCATGCTGTGGCCGAACATCCTGGAGGCGGTCAAGAACCGCCGCCGCTTCACCTGGATCCTGCTCAGCCAGAACGCCCAGGTCGCCGGTTTCGACGGCACCACGCTCCAGCTCGGCTTCGTGAACGCCGGCGCCCGCGACAACTTCGCGAGCAGCGGCAGCGAGGACGTGCTGCGCCAGGCGCTGGCCGAGCAGTTCAACGTGCAGTGGAAGATCGAGGCGATCGTCGACCCGTCCGGCGGCTCGGCCCCCGCACCCTCGGGCGGCGGCTCCTCGACGTACGCGAGCGGCGGCTACGGCGGAGGCGGCAGCGCCCCCACCGGCAACACCTACACCGCCCCCGCGCCCGTACAACGCCCCGCCGCCCCTCAGCCCACCGCACCCGCACCCACCGCACCGCCCGTGCCTCCGACGGCAGCCGCCCCGGCCCCGGCATCCCAGCCCGCGGCCGCTCCGGAGCCGCCACCGGTCGCCCCCGAGGACGACATCCCCGAGGACGACGACCCCGACCTCGACGAATCGGCCCTCTCCGGCCACGAGCTCATCGTCAAGGAACTGGGCGCGACGGTGATGGAGGAGTTCACGAACGAGTAGGGCCGGTGCAGCGAGTGGTGCCGGGTGTTCGGAGGAATCCACAACAACCCGAGCCCCCACGTCTCGGAAGCCCGCACAAACCGCCCGCCCCCGCTCCGGCTAGGCTGACCCCCGTGAAGGTCCTCGTCATCGGCAGCGGCGCCCGCGAACACGCCCTGTGCCGCTCCCTGTCCCTCGACTCCGACGCCACCGCGCTGCACTGCGCCCCCGGCAACGCCGGGATCGCTGAGGTCGCCGAGCTGCACCAGGTCGACGCCCTGGACGGCACCGCCGTAGCCGCACTGGCCACGGAACTCGGCGCCGACCTGGTCGTCGTCGGCCCGGAGGCACCGCTGGTCGCCGGGGTCGCCGACGCCGTGCGCGAGGCGGGCATCCCGGTGTTCGGCCCCTCCGCTCGGGCCGCGCGGCTCGAAGGGTCCAAGGCCTTCGCCAAGGACGTGATGGCGGCAGCCGGCGTGCCCACCGCCCGGTCGTACGTCTGCACCACCGCCGACGAGGTCGCCGAGGCCCTGGACGCCTTCGGCGCGCCTTACGTCGTCAAGGACGACGGCCTCGCCGCGGGCAAGGGTGTCGTGGTCACGCACGATCTCGACGCCGCCAAGGCGCACGCGGCCGGCTGCGAGCGCGTCGTCATCGAGGAGTTCCTCGACGGCCCCGAGGTGTCCCTGTTCGCGATCACCGACGGCGAGACGGTCGTCCCGCTCCAGCCCGCGCAGGACTTCAAGCGCGCCCTGGACGGCGACGAGGGCCCCAACACCGGCGGCATGGGCGCGTACTCCCCGTTGCCCTGGGCCGACCCGAAGCTGGTCGACGAGGTCCTGCAGACCGTGCTGCAGCCCACGGTCGACGAGATGCGCCGCCGGGGCACCCCCTTCTCCGGCCTTCTCTACGCCGGTCTGGCGATCACGAGCCGCGGCGTCCGCGTCATCGAGTTCAACGCCCGCTTCGGCGACCCCGAGACCCAGGTGGTCCTGGCCCGCCTCAAGACCCCGCTGGGCGGCCTCCTGCTCGCCGCGGCGAACGGCACCCTCGACGACCTGCCTCCCCTGCGCTGGAGCGACGACGCCGCGGTCACCGTGGTCATCGCCTCGCACAACTACCCCGGCACCCCGCGCACCGGCGACCCGATCACCGGTCTCGACGAGGTGGCCGCCGAGGACGCCCCGCACGCGTACGTCCTGCACGCCGGGACCAAGCGGGCCGGCGACGCGGTCGTCAGCGCCGGTGGCCGTGTCCTCTCGGTCACGGCGACCGGCAAGGATCTGACCCAGGCCCGCGAACGCGCGTACGAAGCCGTCGCCCGTATCGGTCTCGCCGGCTCCCAGCACCGTACGGACATCGCAGCGAAGGCGGCCGCCGGCGCCTGACCGACCGCTGCTCTCACCTGCTCCTGGGCCCCGGAGAAATCCGGGGCCTGATCTTTGCCGTACGTCATCCACCTCTGACCAAAGCCATTCCATCGAGTGAGCGGAGCACCCTTCCGGCTGACGGCGGCCGGGGCCCCAACTAGGGTGCGGCGCAAGCGTTCCGGCACTTGGCCCACCGGCATTGCGATGTCACTGGCGGGTGCCACAGTGGGGGAGTGAGCAAGTCCAGGACAGCGCCAGGAGAGCGAGGGGGTGAGCTCCGGTCGTGACCGGGATGGGTGTGGAGGCGGGTGCGCATGCCGCGCGTGTACGGGCCCTCGCCGTGCTGCGGGTGCGGGGCCGCGCGCTGGCCGTCGCGCTGCTGCCCGCCGCCGCCGCGGTGATCCTGCTGACCGGCAGCTCCACCGGGCACTTCGTCGGCGGCGCCTGGGACGTCGCCCGTGGAGTCGTCAGCGCGCTCGCCGTGCTGGTGCTGCTCGCCGCCGCGGCCATCGCCCTGGTCGTCGCCCGTTCCCGCCCCGCCATGAGCCCGACGGTCCCGATCGCCGAGGCGTCCGCCCCGGACCTGTACCGGATGGTGCGCGACCTCGCCGACCGCCTCGACGTCCCGGCACCCTCCGCGATAGCGCTCACCCCGGACTGCGACAGCTGGCTGGAGGACCGCACCCACCCCGCGCACGGCCCGCCGGCGCCGGAGGACCGCGACGAGCTGGCAGGCCCCGGACGGCGCCCCCACGGTCGCACACCGGCCGCGCCCGTCCTCGTCATCGGCTCCCCGTTCCTGTGGTGGATGCGCGTCGGTGAGCTCCGGGCGGTCCTCGCCCCGGTCGTCGCCGGTACGGGACCCTCGGCGCACCCGGACATAGCGGCGGCCCGCCGTTTCGTACGGGGCCTGGACGCGGCGGTGGCCGTGACGTCGGCGCCCGGACGCGACCCGGTCTCCCGCACCGTGCTCGCGGGGGTGGGCTGGGTGGCCCGGCTGCTGCTGCGCGGCTGCCGGGGACACGCGACCGAGATGGAGCGGGGCGTGGCAGCCGCGGCGGCCGAGCGTGCACAGGCTGTGGACTACGGCGTGCGGATCGTCGCCCAGGAACAGGTCGGACTGGCGTACGCGGGCTGGGACCGGCTGCTGACCCGGGTCGCGCTGCCCGCCTGGCGGATGGGCCGCTGGCCGTCCCGGCTGGACGCCGGGGTCGTCGCCGCGCTCACCGAGCTGTCCCGGCGTGACCGGCTGGCCGAGGGCTTCGCCTCCCGGCTGGGCGAACGCCCCGCCTGCGACCTGCTCGAAGAGCCCGGCACGGTGGACGAGGCCGCGTCGCTGCTCGCCGCCCGCCTCTTCCACGGAGGCCCCGCCGAGCCCGGCCGGGACTGGGCGCCGGTGAACTGGCAGGAGTACCCGGAGGAGGTCGTCGACCGCAAGTGGCGCACCGACGCGGCCCGCCTCCACCGCGTCCTGGACTCCCTCGGCGTCCACCCCGCGGCCGGCACCACCGCCCGGGACCCCGGTGGCCCCACCCTGGCCCGCGTCCTCGACCACCTGTCGTCCCCACCGGACGAGACGGCTCCCCGAACGTGCGACACGACGCCCGACGGCACTCCCGACGTGCCCGACGTGCCGTACGACGCCCGGCCCGCCGAGACAGCCACCGAACCTCTCACCGACGACCCCGCCCCCGAGCGCAGCGCCACCCTCGCCGCCGGCCTGAGCGCGGAACTCGCCCGCGAAGAGGCCTCGGCCACTGCCGTGCAACCGACCGGCTCCCCCGCCCCCGCCCACGGTCAGGGTCCCGACACCTCCCACTGGGACGACGGCGCGCTGCCCCTGTTTCCGCTCCAGCCCCCACGCACCGCCCGCGAACTCCTCGCCGACCACGTCACGGCGATGGTCTGCTGCGCCGCCATGGACACGGCCGGAGCCACCCCCGGCCTCGACTGGCTCGACGGTCCGTCCCTCCTGGTCAACGGCGAGCGGGCCGCCGACCTGACCTCACGGGTGGTCAGCCTGACCGAGGACGGGGACCCGGACCCGCTGCGCGCCTGGCTGGTCGCGGCGGGCATACGGCCGGAGAAACCGGTAAGACTCGTGTGACCGAAGACCGGAGTCCGCCATTCCGCTTTCAGTCAATTCACAACGAGTAGTGACCGTACGCGTGCGTAATGTGATGTGCTGGGACCGATCGAGCACAGAGCAAGGGCTTACGGGGGAACGAGGGAGGGGAGCGACCATGACCTCGGACCAGATTCGCCGCTGGGAGTCGGGAGCGCTCGCGCACGCCGTCACGGACCCCTTCGGCCTGGGTCCCGTCCCCTGGCTGCGCGGCAGCGAGACGTACTTCGACGACACCGGCCACGTCGTCCCCTGGTACGTGGACGCGAGCCGGCCACAGCTCACCCGCGACACCCCCCGCGTCCCCGCACCCCGCGTCTCCGGCGGCGGCCCCCGCTCGGCCGACGACGTCCACCGCCAGATCAAGGGCTTCATCTCGACCGGCGCGGTCGCGCCCGGCGAGGCCGTCGACTTCCACATCACCGTCGACCCGCCCCAGCAGTTCGGCATCGACATCTACCGGATCGGCCACTACGGCGGTGACGGCGCCGCCAAGATCAGCACCAGCCCCCGCCTCTCCGGCATCGTCCAGCCCCCGCCGCTGGCCGCCGACCGCACGGTCTCCTGCCACCACTGGTGGCTGTCCTGGCGGCTGCAGGTCCCGTCGTACTGGAGCATCGGCGCGTACGTCGCCGTGCTGACCACCGCCGACGGCTACCGCTCCCACATTCCGTTCACGGTCCGCGACAACCACCCCGCCGACCTGCTCCTGCTGCTGCCCGACGTCACATGGCAGGCCTACAACCTCTACCCCGAGGACGGCCGCACCGGCGCCAGCCTCTACCACGCCTGGGACGAGAAGGGCCGGCTGCTGGGTGAGGCCGACGCCGCGACCACGGTCTCCTTCGACCGCCCGTACGCGGGCGCGGGCCTTCCGCTCCACGTCGGCCACGCCTACGACTTCATCCGCTGGGCCGAGCGCTACGGCTACGACGTCGCCTACGCCGACGCCCGCGACCTGCACGCAGGACGCATCGACCCCACCCGGTACCGCGGCCTGGTCTTCCCCGGCCACGACGAGTACTGGTCCACGCAGATGCGCCGCACCACCGAACTGGCCCGCGAGAACGGCACCTCGCTGGTCTTCCTCTCCGCCAACACCATGTACTGGCAGGTCGAGTTGGGCCCCGCCCCGTCCGGTGTCCCCGACCGCCTGCTGACCTGCCGCAAACGCAAGGGCCCCGGCCGCCCTGTCCTCTGGCGCGAGATCGACCGCCCCGAGCAGCAACTGGTCGGCATCCAGTACGCCGGCCGCGTCCCCGAGCCGTCCCCGCTGGTCGTGCGCAACGCGGGCCACTGGCTGTGGGAGGCGACCGGCGCGGAGGAGGGCGACGAGATCGAGGGCCTGGTGGCGGGCGAGGCGGACCGTTATTTCCCGCGCACCGCGCTCCCCGACCACGAGGAGCGCATCCTGCTCGCCCACTCCCCCTACACCGACAACGACGGCGTGCTGCGCCACCAGGAGACGTCCCTCTACCGCGCCCCCTCCGGCGCCCTGGTCTTCGCGTCCGGAACGTTCGCCTGGTCCCCGGCCCTGGACCGCCCGGGCCACGTGGACTCCCGCATCCAGCGAGCGACCGCCAACCTGCTGGATCGAATCTGCAAACGCGGCTGACCCGCTGTCGTTGCCCCCTGTCCGATACAGGAGAATCGACGTACTTAGACAGAACCACGGGGAGGAACCGTGTCCGGATTCGTTGAAAAGCCCGAGCCGATTCAGGTTCCGGGTCTGGTGCATCTGCACACCGGCAAGGTGCGCGACCTGTACCAGAACGAGGCGGGCGACCTCGTGATGGTCGCCAGCGACCGCATGTCCGCCTACGACTGGGTGCTGCCCACCGAGATCCCCGACAAGGGCCGCGTCCTCACCCAGCTGTCCCTGTGGTGGTTCGACCAGCTTGCCGACCTGGTGCCCAACCACGTCCTGAGCGCCGAACTCCCGGCCGGCGCCCCCGCCGACTGGGCGGGCCGCACCCTGATCTGCGAGTCCCTGAAGATGGTCCCCGTCGAGTGCGTGGCCCGCGGCTATCTCACCGGCTCGGGCCTCGTCGAGTACGACGAATCGCGCACGGTCTGCGGCCTCGCCCTCCCCGAGGGCCTCGTCGACGGCTCCGAACTGCCCGCCCCGATCTTCACCCCGGCCACCAAGGCCGAGGTCGGCGGGCACGACGAGAACGTGTCGTACCAGGAGGTCGCCCGCCAGGTCGGCGCGGACACCGCCGCCCAGCTGCGCCAGACGACCCTCGCCGTCTACCACCGCGCCCGCGACATCGCCCGCGACCGCGGGATCATCCTCGCGGACACCAAGTTCGAGTTCGGTTTCGAAGGAGAGACCCTCGTCCTCGCCGACGAGGTGCTCACCCCGGACTCCTCCCGCTTCTGGCCGGCCGACCAGTGGCAGCCGGGCCGCGCGCAGCCGTCGTACGACAAGCAGTTCGTCCGCGACTGGCTGACCTCCGCGGAGTCGGGCTGGGACCGCAGGAGCGAGCAGCCCCCGCCGCCGCTGCCGCAGCAGGTCGTGGACGCGACGCGGTCGAAGTATGTGGAGGCGTACGAGCGCCTGACGGGCACGCGCTGGTCGTAGAACACGAGAAAGGCCCCGGTCGAAACGACCGGGGCCTTTCTGTCTGGAGCGGACGACGAGGCTCGAACTCGCGACCTCAACCTTGGCAAGGTTGCGCTCTACCAACTGAGCTACGTCCGCAGTGCGCCGTGGCGCGACGCCAACTATACCCAACCTCGCTCGCGCGCGAGACACACCGCCGTATGCCGGTTCTCGGCACGAACCCACGCCCACCGGCCGCGAGCGCCCGCTTCAGCTGTCCGGTGACGATGCTCACAGCGGCCTGCGACGCCGGGCATGACACACGTCAGCGAAGCGTGGGCAACGAAAAGACCCCGGTCCAGTGGACCGGGGTCTTTTTCCCGAGCGGACGACGAGGCTCGAACTCGCGACCTCAACCTTGGCAAGGTTGCGCTCTACCAACTGAGCTACGTCCGCATTGCCCCCGACCGGCTCCCACCGATCGGTGCGAGCACCAGCCTACCTGATCCACAAGAGTGGTCCGGACGGCGGTGCCAGAGCGGGTGACAGGAATTGCACACTGCGCCTTCCCCCTGGAAGGGGGATGTTCTACTACTGAACTACACCCGCATGTACTCCGTGGGTCCCGGCCTTTCGGCCTCGCCCCTCGGCGTGCTCCAGACATTAGCTGATCAGCAGGGGGGTAGCGCAAGTCGATTGCTCCCGGCGCCCAAGTCGGCTGCCCCCGGGGTCCGCTGACGGACCCTGAGGACACCGGTCACGCGGGTGCCGTCACTGCGCCGCGCTGAACGCCTCGTAGACCTTCTTGGGGATCCGGCCTCGCGCGGGCACGTCCATCTTGTGCGCCTGGGCCCAGGCGCGGACCGCCGCTGGGTCGGGAGCGACCTCCGTCTGGCGGTACGCCTTGCCCGACCTCGACCGCTTGCGGCCGGCCGTCACGTACGGCTCGAGGGCCCTACGCAGTTTCTTGGCATTGGCTTGATTCAGGTCGATCTCGTACGACTTGCCGTCGAGCCCGAAGGCGATCGTTTCCGCCGCTTGCGAGCCGTCGATGTCGTCAAAGAGAGTGACCACGACCTTCTGCGCCACGAATATCGGTCCCTTCGTACGGCACTTCATACAGCTCATCTGCGATGACGTGCCGAGTATCGGCTATTGCCAATTCATTTGTACAGTGCCCGGCAATGCAATGTGAAGCCCGACTAAATCCTTCCGCGTGTCCGACCGTAATAGGCATCGGGAGCCGACCGAGGATCTTTCCCGGAAATTTTCACGAACGCACCCCTCTGACGCCGGATCGTGACGGCGGTCACGTAGGTTCCTACAAATCTACCCGCGTAGAAATTTTGTGCGGGTAGTCTGAAGGCACCTGCTCAGCACCACACACCGGGAGTGCCAGTGGCACGCGTCGTAGTCGACGTCATGCTCAAGCCGGAGATCCTCGACCCCCAGGGCCAGGCGGTCCAGCGTGCGCTGCCACGCCTGGGTTTCGAAGGCATCTCTGATGTACGTCAGGGAAAGCGTTTCGAACTGGAAGTTGACGGGCCGGTCGACGAGGCCGCGCTCGCCCGCATCCACGATCTTGCGGAATCCTTCCTCGCCAACACCGTGATCGAGGACTTCACCGTCAAGGTCGAAGACACCGCGGAAGTCGCGGGAGCGGCCAAGTGACCGCTCGTATTGGCGTCGTCACTTTCCCGGGGAGTCTCGACGACCGGGACACCCAGCGCGCGATCCGCCTCGCGGGTGCCGAACCGGTCGCCCTCTGGCACAAGGACAAGAACCTCCACCAGGTCGACGCCGTGGTGCTGCCCGGCGGTTTCTCCTACGGCGACTATCTGCGCGCCGGAGCCATCTCCCGCTTCTCGCCGGTGATGGAGACCGTCATCGAGCAGGCGAAGTCCGGCCTCCCGGTTCTCGGTATCTGCAATGGCTTCCAGGTCCTCACCGAGGCCCACCTGCTCCCGGGCGGGATGCTCGGCAACGACCATCTGCACTTCATCTGCCGCGACCAGAAGCTGCGGGTGGAGAACGCGGACACCTCCTGGACCAGCGACTACACGGCCGGCCAGGAGATCCACATTCCGCTGAAGAACATGGACGGGCGGTATGTCGCCGACTCGTACACGCTCGACAAGCTGGAGGCCGAGGGGCGGGTCGCCTTCCGCTACGTCGACTTCAACCCGAACGGTTCGCTGCGCGACATCGCCGGCATCACCAATGAGGCCGGCAACGTCGTGGGCCTCATGCCGCACCCGGAGCACGCCGTCGAGCCGCTGATCGGTACGGGTCGTACCGACGGCCTGCCGTTCTTCACCTCGATCCTCAAGAAGCTGGTCAACGCATGAGCCGGACGCCTCTGGACACGGTCGAGCACGCGGCCGCGACCCCCGACGTCGAGCTGCCCTGGGCCGAACTCGGTCTGAAGAAGGACGAGTACGAGCGGGTCGTCGAGATCCTCGGCCGCCGGCCCACCGGTGCCGAGCTCGCCATGTACTCCGTCATGTGGTCCGAGCACTGCTCGTACAAGAGCAGCAAGGTCCACCTCCGCCAGTTCGGCGAGAAGGCCCCCGAGTCCGACGCCCTGCTCGTCGGCATCGGTGAGAACGCGGGCGTGGTCGACGTCGGTCAGGGCTACGCCGTGACCTTCAAGGTCGAGTCGCACAACCACCCGTCGTACGTCGAGCCCTACCAGGGCGCGGCCACCGGCGTCGGCGGCATCGTGCGCGACATCATCGCGATGGGTGCCAGGCCGGTGGCCGTGGTCGACCCGCTGCGCTTCGGTGCGGCCGATCACCCCGACACCAAGCGCGTGCTGCCCGGCGTCGTCGCCGGCATCGGCGGCTACGGCAACTGCCTGGGCCTGCCCAACATCGGCGGCGAGGTCGTCTTCGACGCCTGCTACCAGGGCAACCCGCTGGTCAACGCCGGTGCCATCGGTGTGATGCGGCACGAGGACATCCACCTCGCGAAGGCGTCCGGCGCGGGCAACCAGGTCATCCTGTACGGCGCCCGGACCGGCGGCGACGGCATCGGCGGCGCCTCGATCCTGGCCTCCGAGACCTTCGACGACGCCAAGCCGAGCAAGCGCCCGGCGGTCCAGGTCGGCGACCCCTTCCAGGAGAAGCTCCTCATCGAGTGCACCCTGGAGGCCTTCAAGGAGAAGCTCGTCGTCGGCATCCAGGACCTCGGCGCGGCCGGTCTGTCCTGCGCCACGTCCGAGCTGGCCTCCAACGGCTCCGGCGGTATGCGCGTCACCCTCGACGACGTACCCCTGCGCGACTCGACCCTCTCGCCCGAGGAAATCCTCATGAGCGAGTCGCAGGAACGCATGTGCGCGGTCGTCGAGCCCGGCAAGGTCGCGCGCTTCCTGGAGATCTGCGAGAAGTGGGACGTCATCGCCACCGTCATCGGCGAGGTGACCGACGGCGACCGCCTCGAGATCTACTGGCACGGCGGCAAGATCGTCGACGTCGACCCACGCACGGTCGCGCACGACGGCCCGGTCTACGAGCGGCCGTACGCCCGCCCGTCCTGGCAGGACGAGCTCCAGGCGGACGATGCCAACAAGCTTCCGCGGCCCGCCACTTCGGCGGAGCAGAAGGACCAGGTCCTGAAGCTGGTGTCCTCCCCCAACCAGGCCTCCAAGAAGTGGATCACCTCGCAGTACGACCACTTCGTGCAGGGCAACACCGTCCTCGCCCAGCCCGAGGACTCCGGCATGATCCGCGTCGACGAGGAGAGCGGCCTCGGTGTCGCCATCGCGACGGACGGCAACGGCCGGTACGCCAAGCTCGACCCGTACGCGGGCGCGCAGCTGGCCCTCGCCGAGGCCTACCGCAACGTGGCCACGACCGGCGCCAAGCCGCTGGCCGTCTCCGACTGCCTGAACTTCGGCTCGCCCGAGGACCCGGCGGTGATGTGGCAGTTCGCGGAGGCCGTGCGCGGACTGGCCGACGGCTGCCTGCAGTTGGGCACGCCGGTCACCGGCGGCAACGTGTCGCTCTACAACCAGACCGGCGAGGCGGCCATCCATCCGACCCCGGTCGTCGCGGTCCTCGGCGTCATCGACGACGTGGCCCGGCGCACGCCGGTCGCCTTCCAGGAGGACGGCCAGCTGCTGTACCTCCTCGGCGACACGCACGAGGAGTTCGGCGGCTCGGCCTGGTCGCAGGTCGTCCACGACCACCTCGGCGGCCTGCCCCCGAAGGTCGACCTGGAGCGTGAGCGGCTGCTGGGCGAGATCCTGATCTCGGCGTCCCGCGACGGCATGATCGACTCCGCGCACGACCTGTCCGACGGCGGTCTGATCCAGGCGGTCGTCGAGTCGGCCCTGCTCGGCGGCAAGGGCGCGCGGCTGGTCGTACCGGACGGGCTCGACGCGTTCACCTTCCTCTTCTCCGAGTCGGCGGGCCGCGCGGTCGTCGCCGTGCCGCGCTCCGAGGAGCTCCGCTTCAACGACATGTGCGGTGCCCGTGGCCTGCCGGCCACCCGCATCGGTGTCGTCGACGGGGACGCGGTGGAGATCCAGGGCGAGTTCGCGCTCTCCCTGACGGAGCTGCGCGAGGCGCACGAGGGCACGATCCCGGCGCTGCTGGCGTAGAGGTGCTTCGGCGGCACGCAGGTAGAGGTCCCGTCCTGTAGAGGGCGGGGCCTCTTCTTGTCGACAGCAGGACCCTCGACAATGTGAGCCTGATGGACCAGATCGCTGCCGCCCGCCCCCGGGAAGAAACCGCCCTGAGGGGACGCTTGCCGCGCTGGAAGCGCGAGGGAAGGGAACGGCCCCGCCGGAAACCGCGCCGACGCGCCGGTCCGGCGCGAGCCGCCGACTGCTGACTTGTATACCGAGTCAATGTTTTCTCTCGGAATATTTTTCATCCTGGCCTAAATTTCGCCTTGGTACAATGATGACATGGCTGAGGCGATGGGGCTGCGCGAGCGCAAGAAGCAGCAGACGGCGAGGCGGATCCACCGGATCGCGGTGGCGCTGTTCGTCGAGCGGGGCTTCGACAACGTCTCCGTGCAGGAGATCGCCGACGCCTCCGAGGTCTCCAAGATGACCGTCTTCAACTACTTCGGCACGAAAGAGGACTTGGTCTTCAGCCCCGTGGAGGAGCACTTCGGCGACGCGGCCCGCGCCGTACGAGAACGCGCCCCGGGTGAGTCCGCAGTGGACGCCGTGCGCCGGCAGTTCCTGGAGATGGTCGACGCGCGCGACGCCTCCGTCGGACTGCACAGGGAGCCGTTCGCCCGCCAGGTGCGCCAACTTGTGCTGAACACCCCGGTCCTGATGGAGCGCGCGTTCCTCGCCGCCCAGAGGGGCACCCGGGAACTCGCCGCCCAGCTGGCCGAGGAGACCGGCGACCCCACCCTGGCGCCGATCGCCGCCGCCACGCTGAGCGCCGCCCGCAGCGCCCTGATCGAGGAGCACCACCGACGCCTCGACGCCGGCGAGAACCCCGACGAGATCGCCGCGGACGCCCCCGAACGCGCCCGCCACGCCTTCGGTCTGATCGAAAAGGGCATGAAGGGGTACGCCGTGAAGTCCTAGGCTCCCGCCCATGACCCCGGCCAAGAAGCGCACCCGGACCTACGACCCCGTCAGGACCCGCACGGCGGTCCTCGCCCAGCTCGGCCATGTACGGGACGCCGTCCGCACCCTGACCCCCGGGCAACTCGCCCTTCCCACGCGGCTGGGCGAGTGGACCGTACGGGAACTGGTCGCGCACATCGGCATGGCGGTCACCGCCGTCGGACGCTCACTGGACCTGCCGGAGCCGCCCAGGCAGGACGCCGCGCTCACCGACTGGCCCTTCGCGACCTCCGCCAACTCGGCGGCCATCGACGACTTCACCCGGGGCCTGGCCGCGCAGCACCCCGACCTCGACGCCTATCTCGCGGACGTCGAGCAGGGCCTCGTACGGCAGTTCGACGAACACCCCGGCAGCCGGCTCCTGGAGACCAACGCCGGAGCCCTGCCGCTCGCCGACTATCTCGTCACCCGTGCCGTCGAACTCGTCGTCCACACCGACGACCTGAACGCCGCCGTGCCCGGCCTGGAGGTGCCGTACGACCGCCAGGCCCTCGCCGCCGCCACCCGGCTCCTCGCCGACGCGCTCGCCGTGAAGGCATCCGGCGGCTCGACCGAGGTGCGCGTCCCGCCGTACGCCGTCGTGCAGTGTGTCGAGGGGCCCCGGCACACCCGCGGCACCCCGCCCAACGTCGTCGAGACCGACCCGCTCACCTGGATCCGGCTCGCCACCGGCCGTCTGGCCTGGAAGGACGCCCTCGACGAGGCGAAGGTCGCGGCGAGCGGCGAGCGGGCCGACCTCGGCGGGCTGCTACCGCTCATGGCGTGAGGGGAACCAGCCGCCCCGGGTGCCCCGTCGAACCGGCATGGACGGGCATCGCACGCGACTGACCCTCACCGCGGCCCTGCTCCCTCTGGCGGTGGCCTGCGGGGCACAGCTCGGCGACGTCCCGCTCCACGGGACCGAGTGGACCGTCACGGCACCCAGTGCCAACGGGCGGGCCCACCTGCTCTTCGACCAGAGGACCGGCAAGGTCACCGGCCGTCTGGGCTGCAATCTGGTCACCGCGAGCGCCGCGGTGCGCGACGCCCGTATCGCCCTGGGCACTGCCGCCACCACCAGGATGATGTGCGACGCCTCACTCATGCATACGGAAAAGAGGCTGCTGCGCCTCTTCGGCGGCACCGTCAAATACCGCATCGATCACCGCACCCTCACGCTGACCAGCGCAAACGGCGAGAGGGTGACCGCCGTCGCCGGACCGTGACCGATGACGAACGCGTATCTTCGGCGCAGAGCCCCATTCGGACCTGTGGTCGATCTCGCCTACACTCGGTGCCGTGCCACGTGGTGACGGTCGACTCAATCACGATCTGCTCCCCGGTGAGAAAGGCCCCCAGGACGCGTGTGGCGTCTTCGGTGTCTGGGCTCCGGGCGAAGAGGTCGCAAAGCTCACGTACTTCGGGCTCTACGCCCTCCAGCACCGGGGTCAGGAATCCGCGGGGATCGCGGTCAGCAACGGCTCCCAGATCCTGGTCTTCAAGGACATGGGCCTCGTGTCCCAGGTCTTCGACGAGACCTCTCTCGGTTCGCTCCAGGGTCATATCGCGGTCGGTCACGCCCGCTACTCGACCACCGGTGCCTCCGTGTGGGAGAACGCCCAGCCGACATTCCGTGCCACCGCGCACGGCTCCATCGCGCTCGGCCACAACGGCAACCTGGTCAACACGGCGCAGCTCGCCGAGATGGTCGCCGACCTTCCGAAGGACACCAACGGCCGCTCCACCCGGGTCGCTGCCACCAACGACACCGACCTGCTCACCGCGCTGCTCGCGGCCCAGGTCGACGAGGACGGCAAGCCGCTGACCGTCGAGGAGGCCGCACACACGGTCCTCCCCAAGGTCAAGGGCGCCTTCTCGCTCGTCTTCATGAACGAGCACACCCTGTACGCCGCCCGCGACCCGCAGGGCATCCGCCCGCTGGTCCTCGGCCGCCTCGAGCGCGGCTGGGTCGTCGCCTCCGAGAGCGCCGCCCTCGACATCTGCGGCGCCAGCTTCGTCCGTGAGATAGAGCCGGGCGAGTTCGTGGCGATCGACGAGAACGGTCTGCGTACGTCCCGATTCGCGGAAGCGAAGCCCAAGGGCTGTGTCTTCGAGTACGTGTACCTGGCCCGCCCCGACACCGACATCGCCGGCCGGAACGTCTATCTGTCCCGCGTCGAGATGGGTCGCCGCCTCGCCAAGGAAGCGCCCGTCGACGCCGACCTGGTCATAGCGACGCCGGAGTCCGGCACCCCGGCCGCCATCGGCTACGCCGAAGCGAGCGGCATTCCCTTCGGCGCCGGTCTGGTGAAGAACGCCTACGTCGGCCGCACCTTCATCCAGCCCTCGCAGACCATCCGTCAGCTCGGCATCCGCCTGAAGCTGAACCCGCTCAAGGAAGTCATCAAGGGCAAGCGCCTGGTCGTCGTCGACGACTCCATCGTGCGCGGCAACACCCAGCGGGCCCTGGTCCGCATGCTGCGCGAGGCCGGCGCCGCCGAGGTCCACATCCGGATCTCCTCCCCGCCCGTGAAGTGGCCGTGTTTCTTCGGCATCGACTTCGCCACCCGCGCCGAGCTCATCGCCAACGGCATGACCGTCGACGAGATCGGCACCTCGCTCGGCGCCGACTCGCTGGCGTACATCTCCATCGACGGCATGATCGAGGCGACCACCATCGCCAAGCCGAACCTCTGCCGCGCCTGCTTCGACGGCGAGTACCCGATGGAGCTCCCGGACCCCGAGCTGCTCGGTAAGCAGCTCCTGGAGACCGAGTTGGCCGCGGGTCCCGCTGCCACAGCGGCCACCGACGCGATCCGTCGCCCGTGAGCCCCGTATCACCAACCCGAAAGATCCCAGGCAATGTCTGAGACATCCGCTGTGTCCGGTGCTTCCTACGCGGCGGCCGGCGTCGACATCGAGGCGGGCGACCGCGCCGTCGAGCTGATGAAGGAGTGGGTGAAGAAGACGCAGCGCCCCGAGGTCCTCGGCGGCCTCGGCGGCTTCGCCGGGCTCTTCGACGCCTCCGCCCTCAAGCGCTTCGAGCGCCCGCTGCTGGCCTCCGCCACGGACGGCGTCGGCACCAAGGTCGACATCGCCCGGCAGCTGGGCGTCTACGACACCATCGGACACGACCTGGTCGCCATGGTCATGGACGACATCGTGGTGTGCGGCGCCGAGCCGCTGTTCATGACCGACTACATCTGCGTCGGCAAGGTCCACCCCGAGCGCGTGGCCGCCATTGTGAAGGGCATCGCGGAGGGCTGTGTGCTGGCCGGCTGCGCCCTGGTGGGCGGTGAGACGGCCGAGCACCCGGGTCTGCTCGGCGAGGACGACTTCGACGTCGCCGGCGCCGGTACGGGCGTCGTGGAGGCCGACCGCCTGCTCGGCGCGGATCGTATCCGTACGGGTGACGCAGTGATCGCCATGGCGTCCTCCGGGCTTCACTCGAACGGGTACTCCCTGGTCCGGCACGTTCTGCTGAACCGGGCGGGCCTCTCGCTCGACGCGCGGATCGAGGACTTCGGCCACACGCTCGGCGAGGAGCTGCTCGAACCCACCAAGATCTACTCGCTGGACTGCCTGGCCCTCACCCGCACCGCCGAGGTGCACGCCTTCAGCCACATCACGGGCGGCGGACTCGCGGCCAACCTGGCCCGGGTGATCCCGGACGGACTGCACGCGATCGTCGACCGCTCCACCTGGACCCCGGGTCCCGTCTTCGACCTCGTCGGCCGGACCGGCGACGTCGAGCGCCTCGAACTGGAGAAGACCCTCAACATGGGCGTCGGCATGATGGCCATCGTCCCGGAGGAGTCGGCGGACGTCGCGCTGGCGACGCTGGCGGACCGCGGGGTCGAGGCCTGGGTCGCGGGCGAGATCACCGAGCGCGGCGACAAGGACACCGGCGCGGAGCTGGTGGGCGACTACGCCGCCTGACGCTCACCGGGCAGCGCAAGACCCGGTCCGGCGGTGGTAACCGCACTGGACCGGGTCAAGACAACTAGGTCGTCAAGCACCGCGACGATGAGAGGCCGGACCGGACTCGTCGTCCTCGTCGTCCTCGTCGTCGTCGTTATAGAGATCCGCGTACTGGGCGTACGGGTCGTCGTCGTCTTCGTCGTCCTCGAACGGCTCGCCGTTCGGCGGCTGGCTCGAAGTCGAAGCGCCCAGCTCGCTGGCCAGACGCGACAGGTCAGTCCCGCCGCTGTTGTACTTCAGCTGGCGGGCGACCTTCGTCTGCTTGGCCTTGGCCCGGCCGCGCCCCATGGCTCGACCCCCTCGGTGACGGGGCTCGACGGCCCCAGAGTCTTGACACGCGTTCATGATCTGGAACGGGCTCTCCGTGGAGAGACCGGTCCGTAGGGCTTCCACGGTACCTGAGCCCGCGCCCATACGGTACGCCGCCCGCAGGACGCGCGTCGCCCGGGAACCTGCGGGGCGCCCCGTCCCCGCTGGTCAACAGCGATTTTAACCACTTCTTGGCGGGCGACCCGCCGACGAACGTGAGAGTTCTCTCCAACTGTCCCTCGGCGGGTACCGGCTCGATCCCCTGGAACCTCAGCGTCCGCGCGCGGAGGCGGCCTCATACATCCGCTGCTCGGCGATCCGGTCGGCCGCAGCGGCCGGCGGAATCCCGTCGTCCTTCGCACGCGCGAAGATGGTCAGGGTGGTGTCGAAGATCTTCGCCGCCTTGGCCTTGCACCGCTCGAAGTCGAACCCGTGCAGCTCGTCGGCGACCTGGATGACACCGCCGGCGTTCACCACGTAGTCCGGGGCGTAGAGGATCCCGCGGTCGGCGAGGTCCTTCTCCACACCCGGGTGGGCGAGCTGGTTGTTGGCCGCGCCGCACACCACCGTGGCGGTCAGCACCGGCACGCTGTCGTCGTTCAGGGCGCCGCCGAGCGCGCAGGGCGCGTAGATGTCGAGACCCTCGACGCGGATGAGTGCGTCGGTGTCGGCGACGACGCCCACCTCCGGGTGCTTGTCGGCGATGCGCGCCACGGCGTCCTGCCGTACGTCCGTGATCACCACCTCGGCGCCCTCGGCCAGCAGGTGCTCCACCAGGTGGTGGCCGACCTTGCCGACGCCCGCGATGCCGACCTTGCGGCCGCGCAGCGAGGGGTCGCCCCACAGGTGCTGGGCGGAGGCGCGCATGCCCTGGTACACACCGAAGGCGGTGAGCACGGAGGAGTCTCCCGCGCCGCCGTTCTCCGGGGAGCGGCCCGTCGTCCAGCGGCACTCGCGCGCGACGACGTCCATGTCGGCGACGTACGTGCCGACGTCGCACGCGGTGACGTACCGCCCGCCGAGCGAGGCCACCATCCGCCCGTAGGCGAGCAGCAGCTCCTCGGTCTTGTCCCGCTCCGGGTCGCCGATGATCACGGCCTTGCCGCCGCCGTGGTCGAGACCGGCCATGGCGTTCTTGTACGACATGCCGCGCGCGAGGTTGAGGGCGTCGGCGACGGCCTCGCGCTCGGTGGCGTAGGGGTAGAAGCGGGTGCCGCCGAGCGCGGGGCCCAGTGCGGTGGAGTGGATGGCGATGACGGCCTTGAGGCCGCTGGCGCGGTCCTGGCAGAGCACGACCTGCTCATGGCCTCCCTGGTCCGAGTGGAACAGGGTGTGCAGGACATCAGCTGGTGCGCCGGTTACGTCGGTCACGGTGGTGACTCCTGGGTAAATAGCGGCGGGTGGAGACGGGCTCCCGTGCGGGTGGCGGGACGCCGTGGCATGAGCGTAGAGCCTGTGCCCGGCCACCATCCGCGCAGTGTTCAGGATCACCCCCAGACAGCGTCCATGCACGCATGACCGTGGCACGATTTGCAGTGGTTTCCCGTCCGTTCGAGTACGGCTCGTACGGGCTCCGTGCGGGTTTCGAGCCAAGTCCGGTGGGGAGGGAGCAGGCGTGCCCAAGGTGTCCTCGGTGATCGTCCCCTACACGACGTATCTGCGCGTGTACGAGCCGCTGGCCGCCTTCCCGGAGCCGGAGCGCGGCCACTGGGCCCGCTACGCCCGCCGCCCCGGCCGCCCCTCCTACCAGGACGAACTCCGCCGCTCGCTGGCCGACCTGCTGCCCACCCCGCCGGTGCCCGTGCCGGTGCACGAGAGCAGCGAAGCCTTCGTGCTGGACGTCGACGGCGTGGTGTGCGTCTGTCCCTGGCGCACCCGACTGCGCGGCTGGCAGGCGCTGGGCGATCTCGCCGAGGAGTTCGCGCCGACGCTTCTCGACGCCGTGCTGCCGCCGGTCGTGCGCCGCCAGGCCACCCAGGACTACGAGCGCTGGCTCGTCCGCAACCCCGATGCCCGGCCCTGGATCCGCACGGCGACCTGGCAGGTTCCGCTGAACTGGTTCGTGCTGGTCTCCGACGAGGAACGGGAGCATGTGAAGGGCTCCGCGGGCCCGGGTGCAGAACCGCCGTTGCTGCGCTACCGCACCCCCATGGTCCAGGCCCGCCGGCGCGTGGCCCGCGGACTGCGCACGCTCAAGGAAGCCATCGACGAAGGGCCGCTGATCGACGGCCTGGTGGACGTGGGGCGATGGCTGGAGGAATTCCATCCGCGCTCGCTGGTCGAGTTGGACTACGGCGGTCTGGTGCACGTGGTCCCGGCCGGCGAACTGGAGGGCGACCACTCGGCGGCCGACGTGGCCGAGGGCATCGACGCGCTGCGCCGGGGCGACGGGGCGGCTGCGGGAGAGGCGTACGGGCGGCTCGTGGAGCGGTGGCGCGCGATCCGCGACCTGCGCTCGGCGAACTGACGGCCCGACAAACGATGCTGGTGTGACGTACGTCACGGCTGAAACGGTGCGTAACCGCGTACGGTCGACCGCACTTCCCTGACCTGACGGGACGTTGATCCCGATCCGGGCGTTTGAGTCAAGGGTGACGGACCGCACTTACGCGGCTCTTGCCTCTGATGCCACTCCCCATGCCAAAATAGGACAAGGAGTCCGGGAAGGACTCTGCATTGCGCGCTTTAGGGGGGTCTGAGACTCCTGATCGCCACTGTGACTGATCGTCACAGTGGCGTGACTGTCCGCTATGGCATGGTCCATCGTCTTCCGTCGGTGATGAACACCTGGGAGGGCAATTCCATCGGTTTGGCCGACGCGGCTGGACAGATGGTGTAGTTGTAGTGCCGAGGACAAGCCGTTCGTCCTATAACCGACTCGACTCGCGTCCGCCATTTCGGGCAACGCGGGTCAAGGTGCAGAATTTAGAGGAAAGAACCGAGAAGGTTCGGTTCTCCCGAGGAGGCCGCTCATGACCGCTCGCACCCCTGATGCCGAGCCGCTGCTGACCCCGGCTGAGGTCGCCACGATGTTCCGCGTGGACCCGAAGACGGTCACGCGGTGGGCGAAGGCCGGCAAGCTCACATCGATCCGTACGCTCGGCGGGCACCGCCGCTACCGCGAGGCCGAAGTCCGCGCACTGCTCGCGGGTATCCCGCAACAGCGCAGCGAGGCCTGAACAACTCCATAACCGGACAAAGCGGCTGGTCCCCCAACCCGCCGAGGTGCCCGGAACCCTAGCTCCAAGCGACGCGGGACCTGCCCCAACAGGACCCACGCCCAAGCCGACAAGAACTTTCCAGGCAGCGACACAGGGTGCGTCGTAGATCGCGCTGGACTCCGCCGAGTCCAGCGCGATCTTTTTTGTGCGCTGGCGGCCGTGGGGTGGGGGCTCTGTGAGCGGGCTTGTCGCAGTCTGGGGAGGGGTGTCGGATCGGCTGTTGATGGGCCCTGAGAGCGGTGCAATTGCACATATTAAATCGACCAGTTGTAGGACGGTGGTAAGTGTGGACCTTTCAGAAACTCATCCGGTGACACCCGTCACATGACGGGGAACTTGTTGCGGCCCGTCTGTGTGCGCTAGAGGAGGCATACGTTCCACCGTCCCATCGCGGGGCGGCTGTTGGGTGGCGCCGATGGTCATACCGGGGAGGGGCTCCTCGTCCTCGACGGCGTCCTGCGGGGGCTGGACGGCCTGCGGGGTGGAGGCCAGGGCCAGGCGCAGGAGGCGGTGGCAGATGGGGCAGTGGCGGGTCAGGTGCCGGTAGGACGTGGCGGCCGACAGATGCGCCCGGAGCAGCGCGCGGGTCTCGTGCCTGGCCGATGCGGACGCCGAAGCCGCCATACGCCACCTCCGCCGACCCGCACGGGAACGGGCCCTGCTTTGTGGGTACCGGGGGAATGTGACGGCGTCAAGGTCGAGGGTTCCGCCGACTGGGGCTGCCGCCCTTAGACCCCCGCTTCGGCCTGAACGGCCTCGTCCTCAAACGCAGGACGGGCTGGATGATGCGGGGCGGCATCAAGGGAGCGGACACATGAGGAAGGCCCGCCTGATGTCTGGGCGGGCCTGACTTCGTTGCGGTCCTGGCGGGATTTGCTGTGTCTGATTGCGGCTCCGCCGCGGGCGCGGCCTCCACCTTGGCAGGGTGGCGGGCGGGTTGGGGGGCGGAGATGAGAAAGGCCCGCCTCATGTCTGGGCGGGCCTCACTTCGTTGCGGTCCTGGCGGGATTTGCTGTGTCTGATTGCGGCTCCGCCGCGGGCGCGGCCCCCACCTTGGCAGGGTGGCGGGCGGGTTGGGGGGCGGAGATGAGAAAGGCCCGCCTCATGTCTGGGCGGGCCTCACTGCGATGCGGTCCTGACGGGATTTGAACCCGCGGCCTCCACCTTGACAGGGTGGCGAGCACTCCAAACTGCTCCACAGGACCAGGTTTCGCGGCGCTGAAGCGTGCGTTGCGCTGCGAGAAGAGACTGTACAGGAGGGTGAGCCCACTGGTCGAACTCACCGAGTGTGCGTGATCGGTTACGGAATCGCCGCGTCGATCGCCTTCACGATCCGCTTGTCCGACACCGGGTACGCCGTGCCCAGCGCGTGCGCGAAGTAGCTGACCCTGAGCTCCTCCAGCATCCAGCGGATGTCGAGCACCTGCTGCGGCACCGGCCGGCCCTGCGGGAGCTGTTCCAGGAGCCAGGCGTACTCGTCCTGCATCTCCTTGACCTTCTCCATGCGGGTCGTGTCGCGCTGGACCCCCGTCGGCATCTGCTGCAGCCGCCGGTCCGCGGCCACCAGGTAGCGCATCAGGTCGGGCAGCCGCCGTATCCCCGCCTCCGTCACGAAGCCGGGCTTCACGAGGGCGTCGAGCTGCGCCCGCACGTCCGCAAGGTTCGGCAGCAGCGCGGGGCTGCGTACGGCCTTCAGACGGCGTTCGCAGGCCTGCCAGGCGGCCAGCACCTGCTGCACCTGGCCCACCGCACGGACCGTCGTGTCGACGATCTCCGCGCGCACCTTGTCGTACAGCTTCCGGTACGACTCCTCGTCCCACACCGGCCCGCCGAAGTCCCCGATCAGCTTGTCCGCAGCAGCCATGGCGCAGTCGTCGAACAGCGCCTGGATCGAGCCGTGCGGATTCGCCGAGAGGGCGAGCTTCTGCGCGTTCGTCAGGTGCTCCGAGGCGAACTTCGCCGGGTTCACCGGGATGCTGCGCAGGATGAGGCGGCGCGTGCCCTGCCACATCGCCTCGGCCTGTTCCGCCTCCGTGTCGAAGAGCCGTACGGACACCGTGTCGCCGTCGTCGACCAGTGCCGGGTACGCCTTCACCGGCTGACCGGCGCGGCGGGTCTCGAAGATGCGGGTGAGGGCGCCGATCGTCCAGTCGGTGAGGCCCTTGCGCTCCAGGGATTCCCCGCCGGTGCGTTCGGCGGTCGCCGCGGCCGCCTGGGACAGGGCCTTGCGCGCCTTCGGCTTCAGCTGGAGCTTCAGCGCCTCCAGGTCCTTGTCCTCGGCGAGCTTGCGGCGCCGCTCGTCGACGATCCGGAAGGTGATCTTCAGATGGTCGGGGAGCTTCGCCCAGTCGAAGTCGTCCGCCTCGAAGGGTACGCCGACCATGCGCTTCAGTTCCCGGGCCATGGTCACCGTCAGCGGCTCCTGCAAGGGCGCCGCCTTCTCCAGGAACGCCTTCGCGTAGTTCGGCGCCGGCACGTAGTTGCGGCGGATCGGCTTCGGGAGGGAGCGGATCAGCTCCGTGACGACCTCTTCCCTGAGGCCCGGGATCTGCCAGTCGAAGCCCTCGTCCGTGACCTGGTTCAGGACCTGGAGCGGGATGTGGACCGTCACACCGTCCGCGTCCGCGCCCGGCTCGAACTGGTACGTCACCCGGAACTTGAGCTGTCCCTGCCGCCAGGAGTCCGGATAGTCGGCCTTGGTGACCGCCTCCGCCGACTCCCGGATGAGCATCTCCCGCTCGAAGTCCAGGTGGTCGGGCTGCTCGTGCCGCTTGTGCTTCCACCAGGAGTCGAAGTGGGCGCCGGAGACGACGTGTTCGGGGACCCGCTGGTCGTAGAAGTCGAAGAGGGTCTCGTCGTCGACGACGATGTCCCGGCGCCGGGCGCGGTGCTCAAGCTCCGCAACCTCACTGAGGAGCTTGCGGTTGTCCGCGAAGAACTTGTGGTGCGTGCGCCAGTCCCCCTCGACGAGCGCGTTGCGGATGAACAGCTCGCGGCTCGCCTCGGAGTCGATCCGGCCGTAGTTCACCTTCCGCTGGGCGATGATCGGGACGCCGTACAGCGTCACCTTCTCGTACGCCATCACCGCCGCCTGGTCCTTCTCCCAGTGCGGCTCGCTGTACGTCCGCTTGAGGAGATGCCCGGCGAGCGGCTCGACCCACTCGGGCTCGATCTTGGCGTTGACACGGGCCCAGAGGCGGGACGTCTCGACCAGTTCGGCGGACATCACGAAGCGCGGCGTCTTCTTGAACAGGGCCGAGCCCGGGAAGATCGCGAACTTGGCGTTGCGCGCCCCCAAGTACTCGTTCTTAGCGCCGTCCTTCACGTCCTTCATGCCGATGTGGGACAGGAGACCGGCGAGGAGGGACACGTGCACGCGGTCACCGGGGGCGTCCTCCTCGTTGAGGTGGATGCCCATCTGCTTGGCGACCGTACGCAGCTGGGTGTAGATGTCCTGCCACTCGCGGATGCGCAGGAAGTTCAGGTACTCCTGCTTGCACATCCGGCGGAAGGAGCTGGAGCCGCGCTCCTTCTGCTGCTCGCGGAGGTAGCGCCAGAGGTTCAGGAACGCGAGGAAGTCACTGGTCTCGTCCCGGAAGCGGGCGTGCTGCTGGTCGGCCTGGGCCTGCTTGTCGGCGGGCCGCTCGCGCGGGTCCTGGATGGACAGCGCGGCCGCTATGACCATGACCTCGCGGGCACAGCCGTTCTTGTCGGCCTCCAGGACCATCCGGGCCAGACGGGGGTCGACCGGCAGCTGGGCGAGCTTGCGGCCGGTGTCGGTGAGCCGCTTGCGCGCGTCCTTCTGCGTCGGGTCGAGCGCGCCCAGCTCCTGGAGCAGCTGCACGCCGTCGCGGATGTTGCGGTGGTCCGGCGGGTCGATGAAGGGGAACTTCTCGATGTCGCCGAGGCCGGCCGCGGTCATCTGCAGGATGACGGAGGCGAGGTTCGTCCGGAGGATCTCCGCGTCCGTGAACTCCGGGCGGGCGAGGAAGTCGTCCTCGGAGTACAGGCGGATACAGATGCCGTCCGACGTACGGCCCGAGCGGCCCTTGCGCTGGTTGGCGCTGGCCTGCGAGATGGGCTCGATGGGCAGCCGCTGGACCTTGGTGCGGTGGCTGTAACGGGAGATGCGGGCGAAGCCGGGGTCGATGACGTACTTGATGCCCGGGACGGTGAGGGAGGTCTCCGCGACGTTGGTCGCCAGAACGATCCTGCGCCCGGTGTGCGGCTGGAACACGCGGTGCTGCTCGGCGTGGGAGAGCCGGGCGTAGAGCGGGAGGATCTCAGCGAAGCGGTATTGCTTCTTCTCCAGTGCGTCCGCAGTGTCGCGGATCTCCCGCTCACCGGAGAGAAAGACCAGGATGTCGCCCTTGCCCTCCGCCATCAGCTCCTCGACGGCGTCGGTGATCGCGGTGATCTGGTCCCGGTCGGCGTCGTCGCCGTCCTCCTCCAGGAGGGGCCGGTAACGCACCTCCACCGGATACGTCCGCCCGCTGACCTCGACGATCGGGGCGTCGCCGAAGTGCCGCGAGAAGCGCTCGGGGTCGATCGTCGCGGAGGTGATGACGACCTTGAGGTCGGGGCGCTTGGGCAGCAGCTGGGCCAGATATCCCAGCAGGAAGTCGATGTTGAGGGACCGCTCGTGGGCCTCGTCGATGATGATCGTGTCGTAGGCGCGCAGCTCGCGGTCGGTCTGGATCTCGGCGAGCAGGATGCCGTCCGTCATCAGCTTGACGAAGGTGGCGTCCGGGTTCACCTGGTCGGTGAAGCGGACCTTCCAGCCCACGGCTTCCCCGAGGGGCGTGTTCAGCTCCTCGGCCACACGCTCGGCGACGGTACGGGCGGCGATACGGCGGGGCTGCGTGTGCCCGATCATGCCGCGGACGCCGCGCCCGAGTTCCATACAGATCTTGGGAATCTGGGTGGTCTTACCGGAACCGGTCTCACCGGCGACGATGACGACCTGGTGATCGCGGATGGCGGCCGCGATGTCGTCCTTCTTCTGGCTGACGGGCAGCTGCTCGGGGTAGCTGATCGGCGGCACGTTCGCGCGCCGCGCGGCCATGCGGGCCTCGGCCTTCTCGACCTCGGTGTCGATCTCGGCGAGGACGGCGGCGCGGGCCTCGGGCTTACGGATCTTGCGCGCGCCCTCGAGCCTGCGCCCGAGCCGGTGCGCGTCGCGCAGGGACAGCTCGGTCAGGCGGGAGGCGAGGGTGCCCAGGGCGGGGGCGGGATGCGTAGACATACGCCGTCCAGGATCTCACCCCGGGGAAATGGTCGGCGAGGGGTTTTGCCCGTGGCGCCGGGCACGTCCCATCGGTCCTACTGGCCTCGCTGGGCCGGAGGCACCGGCGTCGTCGTCGGGGCGGGCTCGCGCCGGGTTCCGATGCCATCACCCAGGGCGATCGACCGCGCCGTGTTGGAGACGGCCTTGATGCCCAGGTAGGCGGTGGTCATGCTGCTCACCGCGGTGAACGCGGCGGTCAGCACGCCGACGATCACGGCCTTGTCGCCGCCGAGCTGCCACACCCCGAAGATCGCGACCCCGGCGATCGCGAGATTGCTGATGACGACGGCCAGCAGCCCGTACCGCGCCCGGTCCTTCTCCAACTCGGTGTCCCGAATCGCCCTCGCCTCGTCCCGGCTCATGTTTCCCCGCCCCCCTGAATCACCCGATGGGTCAACGGTACGGACGGAAGCAGTTGCTGTGGGCGGCGGTGCAGATCTCGGGGTCGATCTTCGATACGGCGCTGGTCGTGCCGTAGGCGAGGAGGGTGACCTCCGTACCGTCGGCGAAGGCCGCCGAGGCCTGGTGCAAGGGCGTGTAGGCAGGGCCCCGCTCGGGGAAGAAGCGGAAGTCGCCGCTCTCGCCGACAAGGATCGCCTGAAAGAAGCCGCGATCCGAAGCGAACAGGCCCTGGGATTCCGGGCCCGCGTCGACGCCGGGACCGCGACCGCCGTCCGGGACCTCTCCGCAGGTGAAGGTCGAAGCCGCCTCGTAGAGCACGGCGAAGCAGAAGTGCCGGGCATCGGTCATCCAGCTCACCTGAGCGGGGTGGTCGCGGCCGGTGGGTCGACTGACGACGACGATGGTGTCCATGCTGGGTACGGGAGCGTTGCCCGGCAGGTCGTCGGGGCTCTCGAACCGCTTCGTCAGCCAGGCGGCGAGCTTCCGGTCCTTGTTCGGGCTCAGGCGTGCGGTGCCGATCGGGCGGGCGGGCCCTGTGGGCAGAGGCGTGGATCGGGTGCCGGCTCTCCTGGTGGCCGCGGGCCCGTGGTGCGTGTGCGTCGTCCCGGTTCCGGCCGCGGTGCAGCCGACGCCGGCCAGGAGCGCGGCACCGACCAGTACCGCCAGGGCGCCGACCCGTCTTCCCTCGGTCAAAGGGTCCCCCTCGTATGCAGCGCAGCCGATACGGAAAGATACGAAAAACCCCCACTGGATGGTTCCAGTGGGGGTTTTGCCCTGGTGGGGCGGCTGTGGCTGGGGCCGGGGTCGAACCGGCGACCTTCCGCTTTTCAGGCGGACGCTCGTACCAACTGAGCTACCCAGCCACGAGGTTTCCGGGGAAACCTCGGCGGTCCTGACGGGATTTGAACCCGCGGCCTCCACCTTGACAGGGTGGCGAGCACTCCAAACTGCTCCACAGGACCAAGCGTTGTGTGCAACAGTGTCGCACACGATCTTGCGTGCCCCCAACGGGATTCGAACCCGTGCTACCGCCTTGAAAGGGCGGCGTCCTGGGCCGCTAGACGATGAGGGCGAACTAACCAGGCGCTGCTCTGCTTCGTCTGTGCGTCCGGGGACGTGAGAAGCATGTGACTCCGCTTCCCCCTGCAAGGTTCCGCTTCTCCGTCGCCCCTTGCGGGGTTCGGGACGGTCAAGCCCTGACCGGCGCCCCTTGGGCACGACGTGACTGTACTACGACGTCGGGATCTGGGCCAAACCGAATAGGTGCGCTGACTCAGGGCTGGTTCTCCTCGGGCAGGTGGCGGCTGACCTCGGCCGTGGTCAGGCCCAGGCCGCCCAGCTTGATCTCGTCCCAGGCCTGGAGGCGGCGGCTGTCGCGGTCGAAGTAGAGGATCGAGGCCTCGATGGGGGCCGGGTACTTGTGTTCCACCGCGCGCAGGCCGCTTCCGCCGGTCGAGCCCTCCATGCGCAGCCGTGTGCCGTACGGCAGCATCTCCGTCCCCGCGTGATGCAGATGGCCGCAGAGCACCAGAGGCACCGCGCCGTCCGTCTCGCGCGCCGCCGACGGTTCGTGGGCGATCGCCACGTCCACGGGCGTGCCCGCGGCCCGCTGGTCGCGCAAGGCCGAGGCCAGCCGGTCCCCGGCCAGTACCTCCGCCGCGTCGCCGCCCGGCACGGTCGAGCGGTCGGGGGTGTACTGCGGGTCGCCGATGCCCGCGAACCGCAGGCCCGCGACCGACTGGGCCCGACCGTCGTCCAGGACGTGCACGTTCTTCATGTGCGCGAGATAGCGCTGGGTCAGCGTCGAATCGTGGTTGCCGCGGACCCAGACGTAGGGCACGCCCAGGCCTGCGATCGGGTCGAGGAAGCCGTTCTCCGCCGCCGTGCCGTGGTCCATCGTGTCGCCGGAGTCGACGATCACGTTCACGTCGTACTGCTTCACCAGCGACGCGATGATCTTCCAGCTCGCCGGGTTGAGGTGGATGTCGGAGACGTGCAGGACCCGGATGGTGGTCGGGTCGGGGTCGTAGGCCGGGAGTGTGGACGTGACGTCGTACAGCTTCGTCACGTTCGTCACCAGGCGCGCCAACTCCTTCTGGTACACGTCGAATTCGGTGACGATGCTGCGGGCGTTGCCGACCAGGGAGGGCGCCGAGGAGAGCAGGCCGGAGAACTTCGGTTCCAGGACCGACTTGGGGTTCCAGGTGGCGTACGCCGTCGCGCCCGAGGCCGCCAGGAGGGCCAGCGCCAGGCCGCCGGCGATGAGGGCGCGGCGCGGGCGGCGGTAGACGGCGAGGCCGAGCGCCGTCGCGCCCGAGACGACGGCGATGCCGGAGCGTACGGCCAGGTCGAGCGTGCCGTGCTCGACGTCCCGGGCGACCTCGTCCTGGAGCCCGGAGAGGCGTTCGGGGTGGTCGACCAGGGCCTGGGAGCGCAGCGGGTCGAGCTGGTCGACGTTGACGTCCAGGCGGACGGGCGCGACATGGCTGTCGAGGGTGAGCGCGCCCAGCGGGGAGACGTTGATCTTCGTGCCGCCGGTGAGGGACGGGCGCAGGGTCATCGTCGTGTTCATCGGGCCGACCGGCGCCTTGACGTTCCCCACGATCAGCAGCCCGAGCCACGCGCCGACCAGGACGACCGCCGTCATGCCGAGGGCGCCGGCCCAGGGGCGCGGACGGGCGGCGAGTTCGAGGGCGGGGAGGGTGTGGGGTGTGGCCTTGCGGACGCTTCCGGATGCCCTTCGTATGCGGTCGAGGAGGACGGCGAGGACGGCGGGTACGGCTGGGACGCGGGCCATTGGTCCCGTATGCCCCGGCGCGGCGACGGATATGCGACGGCTCAGGACTCTCGTACGGCCGCTGCGTACCGGACAATGGCCACGTGCTGGAGATGACGCGCGAGGAGTTCGAGGAACTGGTGGCCGAGGCGCTCGACCGGATCCCGCCGGAGCTGACACGGCTGATGGACAACGTCGCGGTGTTCGTCGAGGACGAACCGTCCGCCGACGGCCCCGAGCTGCTCGGGCTGTACGAGGGGACCCCGCTGACCGATCGCGGCGAGTGGTACGCGGGCGTCCTGCCGGACCGGATCACGATCTACCGGGGGCCGACCCTGCGGATGTGTGACACGCGGGAGGACATCGTGGCGGAGACCGAGATCACCGTGGTGCACGAAATCGCCCACCATTTCGGGATCGACGACACGCGGCTGCACACGCTCGGCTACGGGTGAGCGCCTCACGCGTGTCCTCCTGCGGGCGACGGGAGTTGGTCAGCCTGACTTCCCCATCCGCCCTCGGAGGTGGCCGCAGTGCGCCCCTTGTACGTACCTGTTCGTCTGGCCGCCGCGGTGCTGGCTGTCACTGCTGCCGCCGGCTGTGTGAGCGTGGGTGACGACGCCGGCCGGGCCGGGCCGTCGCACTCGGCGGGCCGGCGGGGCGGTGAGGCGCCGGACGGCGGTTCGGCGGTGTCGGGCGCCGGTGCCGGGTACGGCGAGCGGGCGGGCGACGGCAAGCGCGGCAAGGGCGGGAAGGCGAAGCCGGGAGAGTCCGCGTCGGCGTCGGCGTCGCCCTCGGGGACGGCAGGCGCGACCGGGGAGCCCGCCCGGCCCGGGCACAGCGACAAGCCCGGCGATCCGGCTCCGACGCAGGCGCCGCCGACGCCCACGGGGCCGGCCGATCCCACGCCGACACCGACGATCCCCGACCCGCCCGCCTCTTCGCCCGAGCCGCCGACGGCTGAACCATCGTCCTCGGCGCACGAGGAGACGGGACCGCAACTGGTCCATCGGCAGCCGGTCCCGATGGCGGGAGCTCCGGCCTGATCCGGAGACGTCCGGGGCGCGGCTGACCTGGGGTGATGGGCTCGGTTTGCCTTGAGGGGTGGTGGGTGCGTATGGTGGTAGATCGTTTGATCCCATTTGCCCGGCGCCAACGCAGAGCGCGCCGTGTGGCGCGTTCTCTCCTTTGCCGTGGCTGACCGCATAGAGGCGGTCGTAATTGCGAATCACGGAGTTGACGGGCGCGTGCCGAAGAGACTCCGGAAGGTTTCGCATTCGCATGTCCGTGTCCAGTACTGATCATGTCGTCGTGTCCGAAAACGAGAACGACGACGCGACCCCGGTCACCGAGACCGCTGACACCCCCCAGACCACTTTCGCCGACCTCGGCCTGCCCGAGGGCGTCGTGCGCAAGCTCGCGCAGAACGGCGTGACCACCCCCTTCCCGATCCAGGCCGCGACCATCCCGGACGCCCTGGCCGGCAAGGACATCCTCGGACGTGGCCGCACCGGCTCCGGCAAGACCCTCTCCTTCGGTCTGCCGACCCTGACCGCGCTGGCCGGCGGCCGCACCGAGAAGAAGCGCCCGCGCGCCGTCATCCTGACGCCGACCCGTGAGCTGGCCATGCAGGTCGCCGACGCGCTCCAGCCGTACGGCGACGTCCTCGGCCTGAAGATGAAGGTCGTCTGCGGCGGCACCTCGATGGGCAACCAGATCTACGCCCTGGAGCGCGGCGTGGATGTGCTGGTCGCCACGCCCGGCCGCCTGCGCGACATCATCAACCGCGGCGCATGCTCCCTCGAGGACGTCCAGATCGCCGTACTCGACGAGGCCGACCAGATGTCCGACCTGGGCTTCCTGCCCGAGGTCACCGAGCTGCTCGACCAGGTCCCGGCGGGCGGCCAGCGCATGCTGTTCTCCGCCACGATGGAGAACGAGATCTCCACGCTGGTCAAGCGCTATCTGGTCGACCCGGTCTCGCACGAGGTCGACGCCGCCCAGGGCGCGGTCACGACGATGTCCCACCACATCCTGATCGTGAAGCCCAAGGACAAGGCGCCGGTCACCGCGGCCATCGCCTCCCGCAAGGGCCGCACCATCATCTTCGTCCGCACCCAGCTCGGCGCCGACCGCGTCGCCGAGCAGCTGCGCGACGCGGGCGTGAAGGCCGACGCGCTGCACGGCGGCATGACCCAGGGCGCGCGCACCCGGACGCTGGCCGACTTCAAGGAGGGATACGTCAACGCCCTCGTCGCGACGGACGTCGCGGCGCGCGGTATCCACGTGGACGGCATCGACCTCGTCCTGAACGTAGACCCGGCGGGCGACCACAAGGACTACCTGCACCGCGCCGGCCGTACGGCGCGCGCCGGCCGCACCGGCACCGTCGTCTCCCTCTCCCTGCCGCACCAGCGGCGCCAGATCTTCCGCCTGATGGAGGACGCGGGCGTCGACGCAGGGCGTCACATCATCCAGGGCGGTGCCGCCTTCGAACCCGAGGTCGCCGAGATCACCGGTGCCCGGTCGATGACCGAGGTCCAGGCCGAGTCCGCGGGCAACGCGGCGCAGCAGGCCGAGCGCGAGGTCGCCCAGCTCACCAAGGAGCTGGAGCGCGCCCAGCGCCGGGCCACCGAGCTGCGCGACGAGGCCGACCGACTGGTCGCCCGGGTCGCCCGCGAGCGCGGCGAGGACCCGGACACCGCGGTGACCGAGGCCCAGGAGGCGGCGGCGGTCGCCGTGGCCGAGGTGTCCGTGCCGGAGCAGCCGGTCGCGCAGGACGTCGACAGGTCCGAGCGTGAGGAGCGCCCGGCGGCTTCGTCGTCGTACGAGCGCCGTGACCGTGGCGACCGGGGCTTCGACCGTGACCGCGGTGACCGTGGTGGCCGTGGCTTCGAGCGCCGTGACGACCGTGGTGGCCGTTCCTTCGAGCGTCGTGACGACCGTCGTCCGTTCGACCGTGACCGTCGTGACGACCGTGGCGGTCGTTCCTTCGAGCGTCGTGACGACCGTCGTCCGTTCGACCGTGACCGTCGTGACGACCGTGGTGACCGTTCCTTCGACCGTGACCGTGGCGGCGACCGTGGTGGCCGTTCCTTCGACCGTGACCGTGGCGGCGACCGCGGTGGCCGTTCCTTCGACCGTCGTGACGACCGTGGCGGTCGTTCCTTCGAGCGTCGTGACGACCGTCGTCCGTTCGACCGTGACCGTCGTGACGACCGTGGTGACCGTTCC